>CAZGJB010000252.1:0-5286 GCA_964526145.1 uncultured Opitutaceae bacterium | reverse complement strand
CGGCGCAAATTTCCGTTTTCACGTGATTTAGCGCAACGGCGGCGCCGGCATCGGATGTGCAGATAGGGGGGACAGTCAGTGCCACGCACCGAATCCATCAACCCATCAACACCACATCACCATGAGACTCGTCCGTTACACCTATCCCACCCATCGCAGCCCGGTGTCCCTGCTGGGCGGCTTTGCCCGCTCGCCCTGGGCGGGCCTTGAATCCGAGATCGACCGCCTGTTCACCTCGACCCTCGCCGACCTCGGCGCCCCGGCGTCCGAGCTGCGCTTCCCGGTCGACCTCTACGAGGACAAGGACAACACCTACGTCCGCGCCGAGCTCCCGGGCCTGCGCCGCGACGACATCCACGTCGAGGTGGTCGACGACTACCTGACGATCAACGCCACCCGGAAGACCAAGGAGGGCGACAACGAGCAGTCGCTCGCCTTCAGCCGCTCCATCAGCCTGCCGGCCGCGACGCGCAACGACCAGATCACCGCCAACTATGAGCAGGGCATCCTCACGGTCACCCTGCCGAAGAAGGAGGAGGCCAAGCCGCGCAAGATCACCGTCAACGTGAGCTGAGCCCAACCGCACCCCGCAACCCAACCAAGGAGAACCACCATGAGCCTACTCAATACTCTCATCCCCTCGATCAACCGCACCGTGGCCCGCCGCGGCGATGCCACGCCCGCTGCGACCCAGACCGTGCAACCCGCCTACGAGATCAAGGAAACGGCCGACGCCTACGGCCTCACCGTCCACCTGCCCGGCGTGAACAAGGAAGGCCTCGAACTCACTGTCGAGGAGGGCACCTTCACCATCCGCGGCCAGCGCGCCTGGAAGCAGCCGTCCGGCTGGACCACGCTCTACCGCGAGTCGGTCGACCTGCCCTTCGAGCTCGTGCTCACGCACGACAACACGATCGACGCCGACAATATCCACGCTGAGCTCGCCGACGGCATCCTGCGGGTCTCGCTGCCCAAGGCCGAGGCGGTCAAGCCGCGCAAGATCGCCGTAAGCTGAGCGTTTGGAGGCGTAGGGCGGGTCAAGGACCCGCCCTACTTTTTTCCGAAATGGATTCGCGGTTCGGCGCCCGCGGACTATTCCTGTCTGCATGAACAGCGCCTACCTCCCCGCCCTGATCGCGGTCGGCTTTCTGGCGTTTGTTGGCCTCGCGCTATGGCTGGGGGCGAAGGCGTCGGCCCGAGCCCGGGAGCTGGTCGGTCAGCTCGCGGGTCGGCTCGGGTTGGAGTTGGAGGTGGCCCAGCCGACCCTGGGAGTCTTCTATCCGTCGCCGCGGGCGAACGGCCGCATTCGCGGCAAAGCCGTCGCGCTCTACAATTACACCACCGGTTCGGGCAAGAACCGCACCACCTGGTCGGCGATCAGCGTGACGCCGGCGGCGGATGGCGGGCTGACGTTTGGCTTTGGGCGGCAGGGCCTGGGCACGAAACTGCAGGAACTGTTCGGCGCGCGGGAGATCGTCGTGGGCTCGCCGGAGTTCGACGCGGCGTGGTTCGTGCAGACCAATGCCCCGGATTTCCTGCGGTCGGCGCTGTTGCCGGAGTTGCTCGAGAAGTTTCGTGGGTTCCGCGGGGCCTTCAAACTGGAGCGCGGGCAGGTCACCTACGTCGAGATGGGGCAGTTCGACAGCGAGGAACGCTGTCGGCGCTTCGAGAACGCGGTCGGCCTCGCCTGTGACCTGGCTGACATCGCCGAGGTTTACGCCCGGCACGGAGGCCGCGTCTGACCATGGTCGCTTCGCCCGATACCCGGACCGTAGCCGGTCCGATCCTGCTGTTCGACGGCGAGTGCGGCCTGTGCAACCGCTGTGTCCGCCTGCTGCTGCGTCTCGACCGTGAGGGGCGCCTGCGGTACGCGCCGCTGCAGAGTCCAGCGGCACAGGCCTACCTGAGGGCGCAGGGGCTGCCGACGGAGGATTTCGATTCGCTCGTGTTCGTGCCGGATTGGGCGGATGCCGCCGCGGCGCCGCTGCGGCGCACCGACGGCGTGTTGGCCGCATTGCGCCTGTGTCCGGGCACCGGCCGGGTGCTCGCCGCGGTGCTGGGCATTTTTCCGGCCGCGTGGCGCGATGCCGGCTACAAGCTCGTCGCCCGCTGGCGCTACCGCATCTGGGGCGAATGGCGCCCGCGTCCGCTGGCCCGCCCGGAGTGGGCGAAGAGGTTCATGGAATAGGGGGCAAAAAAGATACGGTATGGAGAGGATCTGAAGGGCTCATACCGGATGAAATGTGGAACTCAGGAACACTGGAAAAAACGGGACAAAGACCGCGCTTGGTTCCGGCTTTCCTGATTTCCACATTCCTTTTCCGGGCACCTTACTTCTTCTCGGGGATCAATATCGACGCCAGGACTGAGGTCGCGAGGACGCCGGCGATCACGCCGAGGGAGACGGCGATGGAGATGTCCACCCAGTGCTCGATCAGCATCTTCACGCCGATGAAGCTCAGGATGAGGGCGAGGCCGATCTTGAGGTAGCGGAAGAGCTGCATGATGCCGTTCAGCGCGAAGTACAGCGACCGCAGGCCGAGGATCGCGAAGATGTTCGACGTCAGGGCGATGAACCCGTCGCGGGTGATGGCGAGCACGGCCGGCAGCGAGTCGAGGGCGAAGACCAGGTCGGTGGTCTCGATCACGATCAGCACGATGAACAGCGGCGTGGCCATCCGGCGGCCGTTGTGCACGGTGAAGAAATGGCCCTGGTCGTCGTGCGGGGCGACGGGGAAGAAGCGGCGGAACAGCCGGACGGCGATGTTGTGGTCGGGATTGACGTCCACCTCCTCCTTGCTCGGCAGGGCCATCTTGATGCCGGTGTAGACGAGGAAGGCGCCGAAGATGTAGATGATCCAGTGGAACCGGGCGAGGACGCTGACGCCGACCAAGATGAAGACGGCGCGCATCACCACGGCGCCGATGATGCCCCAGAACAGCACGCGGTGCTGCCAGCGCGGGGCGACCTTGAAGTAGGTGAAGACGAGGATGAAGACGAAGACGTTGTCGATGCTCAGGCAGAGCTCGACGAGGTAGGCCGCGAGGAACTCCTGGGCGGGCACGGCGCCGCGCCACCACCAGATGAGGCCGTTGAAGGCGAGCGCGAGGCTGAACCAGACGACGCACCAGCGCAGCGCCTCCTTCATCTTCACCTCGTGCGCCTGGCGCTGGAACACCCCGAGGTCGAGGGCGAGCATGGCGGTGATGAACGCGAAAAAGGCCAGCCAGGCCCAGGCGGGCAACGGCGGGAGGGTGTCAATGACGGCTAAGAACGGTGACATCGCGTGCGCAGCATGGCCAAAGGGCGCGCCGCGCCGCAAGCGGGGAGTGGGGTGGTGGAAAAACGACGACCTTTGCCCAAGCGGCGCCCGGCCGCCTCAGGTTTTGACATCCCGGCGGTGGCGGTTCAGTCACGGACTTCCACCCATGAAACGACTGATTCTCGCCCTGTCCTGCAGCCTGATTTTCAGTGCGACGGTCCCGGCCCAGGAAACCGGGGCCGCGGCGCCGGCTGATCCGTCGCAAGCGGTCAACACCGCCGCGGCCGCAGCCGTCGCCAGCGGCAACGCCCAGGCGCCCCGGACGCCGGATTTCCTCGAGCATCTGGTGGATGCGACCCTGGAGCTCTTCGACGTCAAGAGCAGCGGCAACACGACGACGCACTACGTCATCGCCGCCCTGTTCCTGGTCGGCTCCTACCTGCTTCGCCGGGGCGTCACGACCATCCTCTTCGGCTTCTTCAAGCGCCTCGCGGCGCGCACCGAGTCGACCCTGGACGACAAGCTCTTCCCGGCCCTCGAGGGACCGGTGGCAGCCTTCATCGCCATCGCCGGCGCGGTGGCCGCACTCAAGGTGCTCAAGTTCAGCGAGCAGGCCGACGCCGTGTTCGGCTACGCCAGCACCGTCGCCTTCTCGCTGGTGCTGTTCTGGTTCTTCCTGCGGGCCTTCAACACCGTCCTCGACCACGTGCACGAGCTGGCCCGCGGCCGCCAGATGGGCATCGCGGCGTTCATGCCGTGGATCAAGAAGTCCCTCATCACGGTGTTCGTGGTGTTCGGCCTGCTGATGATCGCGCAGAGTCTCGGCGCCGACGTGAAGGCCTTCCTCGCGGGCCTCGGCCTCGGCGGCCTGGCCTTCGCCCTCGCGGCGCAGGATACGATCGCCAACATCTTCGGCTCGGTGGTGGTCGCCATCGACCAGCCGTTCAAGATCGGCGAGGCGGTGCAGATCGGGACCAATGTCGGCGTCGTCGAGGACATCGGCCTGCGCTCCACCAAGATCCGCACGCTCGACAAGTCGCTGGTCATCATCCCGAACAAGACCGTCGCCGCCGAGGCGGTCACCAACCTGTCCCGCTTCACGCAGCGCCGCGTCGCCCAAACCCTGGGCCTTACCTACGACACCACCCCCGAGCAGATGCAGGGCATCGTGGACGATCTTCGTCGGCTCATCGCCGAGGAGCCGGGCGTGGACAAAAACTCGGTCATTGTCTACTTCAACAATTACGGCGCCTCGTCGCTCGACATCCTGGTTGTCTACCTGACGGTCAGCCCGGATTTCGTGGAGCATCTTAAGGTCCGCGAGCACCTCAACCTGGCGTTCATGCGGGCGGTCGCCGCGCGCGGCCTGTCGTTCGCCTTCCCGACGCAGACGATTCAGCTCGACGGCCCGGTGGCACGGGCGCTGGCGGGCGCGGGATCGTCGGCGCCGATCGCACGGGAGAAATAGGCCTGCGCCGTCCGGTATTGGCCGCGGGCCTCGGCGAGCGCGGCTTCGGCGCGGGCGAGGGCGGTCTGGGTGTCGAGCAGGTCGGTGATGATGGCGGCGCCGAACTCGTAGCGCTCGCGCACGGCGCGCAGGCTTTCGCCGGCCGCGCGCAGGCTCGCCTCGTTGGCGGCGATCGCGGCCCAAGTGCGCTCGAGCTCGACCTGGGCGGACCAGACCTCCTGGCGCACGCGCAGGCGGCGGCTGGAGTCGTCGGCCTCTTCGCGGGCGGCTTCCGCCCGCGCCCGGGCCACGCCCCGCTGGCGCGCGCCGGCATCGAAGATCGGCAGATCGATTGTCAGACCGGCCTGCCATTCGCGGGTGTCGGGCACCCAGGCGGTGTCGCGCCAGCCAAAGGAGGCATCGGCCTGCAGGCGGGGCGCGCGCGCCGCGGCCGCCGCAACAGAAAGCGGCGTGTCGGCCGCGCGGCCCATGGCCGTGTTGAGCTCACCGGTCAGGCGGCGCACCCGGCTTTGCGCGGAGATCAATTGCAGCCGGGCGTCCGCCGCCTCGGCCGTC
>CAZGJB010000251.1:0-5290 GCA_964526145.1 uncultured Opitutaceae bacterium | reverse complement strand
GACCGGCCCTTCAATTATTCCGCGATCAATAATTTCGCGGTCCAGCAGGCGCGCGGCACGATCGTCGGCCTGCTCAACAACGACCTTGAATGCATCGCCCCGGACTGGCTGCGCGAGATGGCAAGCCACGCGGCCCGGGCAGAGATCGGATGCGTCGGCGCCATGCTTTATTTCCCCAACAACACGATCCAGCACGCTGGCATCGTCCTTGGGCTCGGCGGCGTGGCCAACCACGCCTTCTGCCGCCTGCCGCGCGGGACCGACGGCTACATGAACCGCGCCCGCCTAGTGCAAAATTACTCAGCCGTCACGGCCGCATGCCTGGTCGTCCGCCGCGAAGTGTACCTGCAGGTGGGCGGATTCAACGAGGAGCATCTGCCAGTGGCGTTCAACGACGTCGATTTTTGCCTCCGGGTACGGGCGGCCGGTTACCGCAACCTTTGGACGCCGTTTGCCGAGTTCTACCACCACGAATCCGCCAGCCGCGGACTCGACGAATCCCCGGAAAAGCGCGCGCGGTTCCTGTCTGAGGTCGAATTCATGCGGCGCACCTGGGGTCCGATCCTGGCGCAGGACCCGGCCTACAACCCCAACCTCAGCGTCGACCTGGACGGGTTCAAGCTGGCGCGTCCGCCGCGCCGCCCCGCGGATCCGCTGTTACCGCTTTCATCGTCTTGAGAACCGCGCTGAACGGCTGGTCCCTGCTCCTCGCCCTGCTGCTCGCCACGGCGGTGGCACTTCCATTTGCAACGACGGTCAATTCGCGCCGCGACTTCTATTTCTTCACGGTCGAACTCACCTCAGACCATGCGGGCCAGACCCAGATCTTTTTCGACACCGGGGCGGGCTACAACGAACCGGAGTCGTCACGCCAGCCCCTGCACCGCGAGGACCGGCCGGTCGTCTACCGGTACATGCTGCCGACCGGGCAGATCCGCGCGCTGCGCCTCGACCCGATCGACCGCCCCGGCCGGATGACGCTGGCGAACGCGCGAATCGTCGACCACCGCGGTCGGCTGATCCACGCGTTCGATCCCTCGGATTTTCGTCCGGCCCAGCAGATCGCGACGCTTACAGACCAGGGCGGGCGCCTTGCTCTGCAGACCGAGGTTCCGGCCGGCGACCCCATCATCGAGCTCCACCTCGAACGACCGGTGGCGCTGCCTTGCGGGCCGCGCCAGGTGGTGCATGCGCTGTTGCCGCTCTGGCTGGCGACGTTCGGCCTCAGCGTCATCCTCGTGGCCGCGGCTGGGGCGACGCGGGCGTGGCTGGTTCGCCTGTACGACGGAGTCCGCCAGCGCCCGGTGCTTGCCCTCATGGGCGCCAGCGCGCTGGCCGTCGTCATCCAGTGCCATCCCGTCATCTTCTTTGGCCAGAGCTTCGCCTCGCCGGACAACGGCGGCCTGCTGCTCTACGATCGCTTCCCCACGCTGCCCGGCTACGAGACCGCCGACCTGGAGGAGGCGCGCAATGCCGACGTCGGCGCCTTTCTATACCAGCACCTATATTACCCGCAGCTCCAGGCCAACGCCCTCCTCAATCACGGCGAATGGCCGCTGTGGAACCGATACGCGTTGTGCGGGGTGCCCCTGCTCGGGCAGGGGCAGAGCATGTTCGGGGAGGTCCTGAACTTCCTGCCCTTGTTCACCGGGAGCGCGGCGTGGGCGTGGGACCTCAAGTTCCTCGTGGCCCGCTGGCTCTACGGTTTCGGGCTGGGCCTGGTGGTCTGGCGCCTGACCCGGCACCTGGGCGCTTCGCTGCTCACCGCCTTCGCGGGCATCTTCGTGGGCTTCTTCACCTACCGTCTGTCCCACCCGGCGATATTCTCGGTCTGCTTCTCGCCCTGGATCCTGGTCGCCTGGCTGGTCCTGCGCGACGCCGCCAAGCCGCGACAATGGCTCGGTGCGGTCGGCCTGCTGATGTTCGCCAACTGGGAGGTGTTCACCAGCGGCACCGTGAAGGAGGCCTACATGAACCTCGCCTGCATGAACCTCGCCGGCATGCTCGTGGTGCTCGGGGCGGATGAGATCTGGCGCCAACGCCTCCGACGGCTGGCGGCCGCCGCCGTGGGTGGCGTCCTGTTCCTCCTTTTGGCTGCGCCCTGGTGGTTGACGTTCCTGGATGCGCTCCGCGCCTCCCGGACCAGCTACGACTTTCCCGCAGCGATGCAGCTGTCCCCTTGGCAGCTGATTGGGTTCTTCGAAGACCTGTTTTACCGGCAGCTGATCCCGAACGAAAACCACGGTTACCCCAATGCAAACTTCCTCATCCTGGCCGGATTGGCCTGGCTGCTGGCCTCGGCGGGCCTGCGCCGCGGGTTCGATCGCGGGACCACCGCGATCGCGGTGGCCGCGCTCCTCCCCTTCGGCATGGTGTTCAAGCTGATCCCGGAGGCGCTGATCGTGAAGCTGCCGTTTATCGCCAACATCCACCACGTCAGCAACACGTTCTCCTGTGCACTGCTCGTGCTCGCGACGCCCCTGGCCGGCTGCGGCTGGCACCGCTGCTGGCAGGCCGTCGCGGGACGCCGCCGGACCTGGGAGCTGGTCGCCGCGATCGCGGTCATCGGCGTCCTGGCCAGCGCCTATTTCCTGAACACCAACCAGGTCAGCTGGAGTCCGTTCTTCATCGGGTACGGCACCTCGCTCGGCCTGGGTCTGCTGATCCTCGTGCTGGCGACGTGGGTGTGGCACCGCGCGCAGCTCTTCCCGGTGACCACCGTCGCGCTGCTTGGCAGCCTAGCGCTGTTTACATGGCGCCACGGCCAGTACCTGACAACCCCGTTCGACACTTACGTCTTCAATCCCAAGGTCCGTGCGGACCTGCATGCCGCCTCGCCGGTCGTCGCGCGCGTCAATGCGCTCCTCGACTCGCCTTCGCGACCGGCCGGCCTGGGCTACAACCTGTTCTCCGGCTACAACCAGCTCCTCCTTTGGGAAGGGATCTACGGGGTCGACGCGCTGCGCAATGGCTACTACGACGAGTTCGCGATCGCCGGCGGGGCGAAAAAGATCCGCTGGTGGGACTCGTTCACCTGGAGCGAGGATGACATCTCCGGGATCCAGGCCATCCAGGACCTCTTCAATGTCCGCTACTACCTGGCATCGCACTCGGACTCGCCGCGCGACATCCGCGGATTGCGCCGGATAGGGCAATATGACCTCGACCTCTACGAAAGCGCGACCGTTTGGCCCCGGGCGTTTTTCACCAACCAGTTCACGACCTACAACGCGCTCGAGGGCCTGCTTCGGCGCGTGCGCGGCACCGACAGGCGACCGTTTGCCGCGGTCGCCGAGGCCGATGTCGCCGCAGCAAACCTGCCGGTGACATCGACCCGCGATCTCAGCGGCCGGCTCGTCACCCCGGCGCAAGCTTACCGTCTCACGGCCAACACCACGCGGTTCACCGTCGAAGCCAGCGGCGCCGGTCTCGTCGTGCTGACGGAGGGATATTACCCGCGCGACTTCCGCGTCACGGTCGACGGCGTGCCCACCGGGTATTTCCGGGTCAATCACGCATTCAAGGGCATCCCTATCAGCCGCTCCGGCCATCATGAGGTCGTCGTCGAATACCGACCACACCGCTTCGACCTGGCCCTTGTGGCCTGCGCCCTGGGGTTGATCGCCACGGCTGGCACGACTTGGTGGGTTCTCCGCTGGCGCGTCGCCCCTGGAGGATCCGGTTGACGGTTCCACTCATCCTGGAATCCTCACCCTGCGGCATGCCCATCGTCTCCGTCATTGTCCCGGTCTTCAACGAGATCGCCACCGTCAGGCCCGCGCTCGACGCGCTCTTGGCCAAAACCATCCCTGGCATCGCCTTCGAGTTCATCATTGTAGAAAGCAATTCCATCGACGGCTCGCGCGATGCCGTGCTGGCGTTCCGCGACCGGCCAGGAGTGACGGTAATTCTCGAGGCGCAACCCCGGGGCAAAGGCCACGCGGTGCGCGCCGGGTTCACCCATGCCACTGGCGACATCATCCTGATTCAGGATGCGGATCTCGAATACAGCCTCGACGACTACGAGAGCCTGCTCACGCCGATCCTGCGGGGCGAGCGCACCTTCGTCCTTGGTTCGAGGCACGGTCGCGGCGGATTCAAGATCCGGCACTTCGAGGCCCAACCCGTGCGTGCCTTTGTGCTAAATGTCGCACATTGGGCTTTCACCTTGCTCATCAACGCCTCGCTCGGCATCTGGCTGCGCGACCCATTTACGATGTATAAGGTCTTCCGACGCGACTGCCTCCGCGGCCTGACCTTTACGTGCAACCGCTTCGACTTCGACTGGGAGCTCCTCATCAAGCTCGTGCGGGCCGGCCACCGTCCGGTGGAGATACCGGTCAGCTACAATTCTCGATCCTTCGCCGAAGGCAAAAAGATCCGAATTTTCCGGGACCCCATCACCTGGCTCTGGGCGTGGGCGAAAGCGCGCTTTGGTCCACTCTAGTCCCAAAGTTCCGAATCACTCGACCGATCGCGGACGATATTCTATTGTTGAGACCGTCGCGCCTGCGTAACAGGCGTATATCCTATGCCCGCCATGGCCAAAACCCTCCTCGTCACCGGCTCCTCCGGCCTCATCGGCTCCGAGGTCTGCCAATATTTCTCCCGCGAACTGGGCTACACCGTCCACGGCATCGACAACAACCAGCGCGCCGTTTTCTTCGGCCCGCAGGGTGACACCCGCTGGAACCAGCAGCGTCTCGCCCGCGACCTGCCGGGGTTCGTCCACCACGAGCTCGACATCCGCGACCGCGCCGGAGTCCTGGCTTTGGTGAAGGCGGTCAAGCCGTCGGTCATCGTCCACACCGCCGCCCAGCCCTCGCACGACCGTGCGGCCGCGATTCCGTTCGACGATTTTGACACCAACGCCGTGGGCACGCTTAACCTCCTCGAGGCCGCCCGCCAGGCCTGTCCGGAATCGCCGTTCGTGCACATGAGCACGAACAAGGTTTACGGCGACGCCCCGAACTCCATCCGTCTCGTCGAACAGGCCACGCGCTGGGACTATGCGGATCCGGCCTACGCCCACGGCATTCCCGAGACCTTCACGATCGACCAGTCCAAGCACTCGCTGTTCGGCGCCTCGAAGGTCGCGGCCGACGTCATGGTCCAGGAATACGGCCGTTATTTCAACCTGCCGACCTGCGCCCTGCGCGGCGGCTGCCTCACCGGTCCCAACCACACCGGCGTCGAGCTCCACGGGTTCCTGTCCTACCTCGTGAAATGCAATCTCGAGGGCCGTGAATACAAGGTCTTTGGCTACAAGGGCAAACAGGTCCGCGACAAC
>CAZGJB010000250.1:0-5300 GCA_964526145.1 uncultured Opitutaceae bacterium | reverse complement strand
AGGTCACGATCGGCTCACGAGTCGATCGGGGGCTGGAGAGGGCATGCCAATCGATGGGATAGCCTACAACCCTCACCAGGGAGGCATGGGCGGGACGCTCCCGGGCGATCGCGTTCTGCACCCCTGTGCTCGGCACGAGGATCCGCGCAAGGCGCGAATACAGCCGGAACTGACCTTTGGGCTGCCGTCCGACCATGAGCACGACCCGTCCGGCGTCGGGCCTGCGCCACCCGAGCCAGCATCCCAAGCTGATGGTATTCAGTACCACGATATCGGCGGCGGGCAGCTGGCGATACACGCGCCAGCTCCAGATCAGGTCACGGAGCAGGTTTTGCCAAAGGCGGCGGCGGTGATCGAACCCGCTGATGCGAATGTGGCGGACGCCGGCGACCGTCTCGTCCGCGGGCCAGTCTCGCCAGTGGCGGGAAACCAAGGTCACCTCGTGACCCTGCCGCACTATCTCTCGAGCAAGGGCATGCCATGACTTCTCGACGGCCCCGCCCGCCACGGGAGGCATCGGTAGGAAAAATCCCATCACGACAGTGAGGCGCATGGCTCAGGTCTCGTTGGCGCCCCCCGTGAAGCTTCGGTAGGCATAAAGCGGGACAAAAATCGCGATGCAGGCCTGATAAAAGGAGGACAACCAGACGGCGAGTGTGACCTCACTGCTGAGACACCAAGCGATGCAGAGAATGCGGAAAATGCCGCCGGCTGAGAGGGTGCCGCACATGGCGGTGCCCAAGGCGATATGCCGCATGGTCCAGCCAAAGCCGAAACCGAGGATGATCACGGAAAAGAATCCCGCATTGGCAAAGGCCTCGGCGATCAAGCCAAAACCGATGCTCGTGGTCTCGGCCTGTTCAGCGGACAAGAGACCAAGGTGCACGGCGAGGATCTTCATGCTTTCGTTGGGGCTTGGCTTATTTGGCCACAGGAACCGTGGTATCACTTGTGGGGGTACGATGGTGTATGACTGCCCGTCAAGGTAGGGCATCTTTTCCGGGATCACGTCGACGGTGAAGCAGATGATCTGGATCAGCGACGCACGCTCAAAGAGGCTGCTGCCCTGCGTCTCCTCGTCGCCACCCAGGTTGCCGCCGGCTTCCAGCCCGTACTGGAACCACTCGACGTAAAACGACGGCAGGTCCGAGAGCGCGACGGGCTTGGCGTAGTCGCCCCAGTATAGGGTCCGCATCTTTGCCTTGCCGGCGTGGAGGACCACGAACAAGGGCAGGACAATGATGAATGCCAGCACGGGCACCCGGCGCGATGAGGAGAAATAGCCGACCAAGACCAGCAGCAAGAGGGTCAAGCTCGTGATGAGCAGGAGACTGACGCTGGCCAGGATGCAGTAGAGGCAGAGGCAGAAAAAGAAAAAGATCTTCTGCTGCTGATTGAGCAGCCCGAGACCCCAGAGCCGGGCCTGGAGAAACGCACTGACGATGCCGATGCCGAAGAAAATGGCTCGGAATGTGCCCGCGAAATCCTTCGGGACCCAATCCGTGAAGGCGGCAACCAGCAACCAGAGGATGGTCAGCAGAAACGTGTAGGCCGTCAGATGCAGCTTGCCCTCTGGAAACAGCTCGCGCTGCCACCAGTGCCTCACGTTGCGCGCGACACGGTTGTATGAGGCGAGCGCGGCTCCGGCCAGGATCGAGAACTGGAACACCACCACGACGGTGGCCGCCTTGATCAGGGTCGCCTCGGGAAACAGCACCACCCGTTCGTGCTCCATGACCATCGGGAGCGCATAAAACGGCACGATCACGATCAACATGACTTCCATCAGCGGATAGGTGTCGTCATGGCGCTTGAGCCACCAGATAATTGGCACGACACCCAGCACGCCGATGAGGATGATGAGCAGATTCAGCAACAGGCTTCCCCAGGGCGATGTGAACCAGAAATAACCGCTGCTGGCAGCGAGGCCGAAATACGCGGCAGTGGCCAGGCGCTGGATGCGCGCCCGATCGACGGATGGACGATCGGTGATCATCGCGGGGGATTGGGAGGCTGGGCCAGGAGGCTCTGCACGCAGGCAACGGTGTGACCGAGACCATGGCCGGCCGCAACCGCGCGAATGGCGCCGGCGTCGCCGTCTTTCCCGAGGCAGCTGGTCATCGACCGCGCGAGCGCCGCGGTGTCTCCGCAAGAGAAAACATGGCCAGGCCCAAGCGGCGCCGCCAGGTCCTCGGCGCAGCCGCACTGGTCACTGACAATGACCGGAAGGCCCGAGGCTAGCGCCTCGTTGATCACAAGACCCCAAGTTTCGCCGCTGTCGCTCGGCAGGACCAGGCAGTCGGCCGAGGCATAGGCCTCCGGGATCTGCGACTGGTTGAGGAATCCGGTGACGATCCCGGGCACGTCGTGCGTGCCGAGACCGGTGCGAACGGCCCCGGCGAGTTCACCGTCTCCGGCAAAGAGGACGAAGATCGGGTACGGTGACCGCCGCGATGCCTGAGCGGCGGCGATAACGATGTCCATCGGTCGCTTCTTGGCGATAAGCTTGCCGCAGAAGAGCACCACGCGGGCTTCAGGGCTGATGCCCCAACGGGCCCGGAGGGCGGCGCGCTGCGGCCGCAGGTTGGCGGCCGCGGCGGCAAAGTAGTCATTGTCCACGCAATAAGGTGCCCGGTGCAGGCGGGCCTGGGAAATGCCGAATCCCGTGTAAAACCTCCGATTGGCCGACCCAATGCACAGGAAGTGCTCGATCCGTGCGAACAGCCACCGCAGGGCCTGGCGCCGCACGGCGGCCCTCACGCTGCCCGGTTGCCTCAGGTCATTGGTTTCGCCTCGCATCCAGGTCTCGATACCCAGCTTTCGCGCCGCGTGGACCGCCTGCCATAGCGCGGAAAAACGCCAGCCCTCGACCCAGATCCTGCTCACACCTTGCCGCTCGAATAAGGTGCACCAGTCGCTTGCCAGCCGGACGCCGGTGAAGCGGTCGAGGCGCCAACCATCACGCACCGGTAGAAAACGGTGCGGATAACCGGACAACAGGTCCAAGTCCCAGGCGAAGGTTCGGCCAAACTGCCGGTCGAGTGACGGCTTGACTGCGTGGGGCGTCAGGAACCAGACCTCGAACTTTACGCCGGCAGCAGCAAGGGCCCGCCACAGGGGGGCTTGGTACTGGATCGGATGGCTGGTGATGATGGCGAGCATCAGGTCGTCTCCTGCAACAGCCGAACCCAGCGGTCGCCGTAGGCTGACCACGTGAAGCGCTCCCGCCACGATGCACAGGCGGCTTGCACCGCCGCCCGATCCGGCGGAGTCGCGATGTATTGACCGATGGCCGCAATCAACCCGTCGGTCGATCCGGCCGGTACGATCCGGCCGACGGCGTCTGGATTCGGCAGGTCCAGCACGCCGGTGTTCGGCGTGGCGATGAAAGGCAACCCGGCGGCCAGCGCCTCCAGCAAGACCAGGCTGAATCCCTCGAGCCAACTGGGGAGGACCAGGACATCGGCCTGCGCGAGAAGCGCCGGCACATCGCGATGGGCAATCGGACCAAGGACGCGAAGTCCCGGCAGGTCAGGTATCAGCCGTCGCCGGGCCGGGGCGCAGGGGCCGGCCAGCCAAAGCTCGGCGTCACGGCGGCCGCTATCGAGGCTGCGCCAGGCATCGAGCAGGACCGGCAGGCCCTTGCGTGCGAGGTGCGCCCCGAGAAAGAGGAATCGCCTTGGTCGTGCCGGCGCCGAAGGTGCAACGGAACTGAAGCGCGACCAATCGACGCCATACGGATTAACCATCACCTTGTCCGCCGCGACACCCTCGGCCACCAGCGTGGCCTTGGCAAAGGAGCTGCCGACCACAATCCGGTGGGCCAGCTGGTGCTCGGTCGTCTCGGCCTCCGCAAGGTACGCCGGGCGCGGCTGCGGCGTGCCGCACCAGGTGGGGTAGCGGCGATGGATTTCCTCCTCGAGGCGGATCAGAGTGGCGGGGTGGGCGATCGTGCGGTCGAGGAAGAATCGCCTGCCCGCCGCGAGCGTCCGACCGGCCAGCAGCCATGACGAGGTATCAAAGCCGATCACCGCGTCGCAGCGCCTGATGCTGGCATCGGGAATGAGCGACTGGAATCGGCGATTGCGAGCGTGCAACGTCTGAAGCTTGGCGTTGCTGCGCCGCAGCGACAGCAGGGCCCGGATCTCGTTGGCGGGTAAACAGTGGACCAGCGCGGGCGGCACGCCGCGGAGCACCCGGTTGCTCAGCCCGCGGAACGGGGGCAAAAACCTCAAGCGGGACGCGACACGGGCGGCCATGCCATCCTCCGCAAGCGCCAAGCCGGTCCAGAACTCGCCCAGCATGCCGTGCGTGGCCAGTTCGCGCGCCAGGCGCGCGGCGTGCTGGGTACCGGGGTGGGCAACGAGGACCTGCATGCTCAATGGCGGGCCAGGCAAGGGGCGGTGGGACTCGAGCGGCCGTTCACGGGTTTATCGGGCGCTGCGATGGAACCGCCAGAACGTGGTACGCTGCACGGGCTGGCGGGTGCGCCAGGTGGCGGTGGCGTGGCCCAGAAAGTCTCCGCATGCGGCCAAGCCTGCCCCAAGGTAAAACGGGTGCCGAAGCCAGAACCAGAGGTAGCGGAAAAGCTTCCAGGGCAGGACTACCACCAGGTCGGGCAAAGGGCAGCGGCGCAGGGTCATCACGAGCTCATTGCAGACGCCCGAGCGATGTATAATCCGGTTGTCGCGATTCGACCACGCTTTTTCATGCCAAACGTGCACCCCGGGCAGCAGCTCGATGCGCCATCCCCGGTCGGCGAGACGGAGGCAGAGGTCCTTTTCCTCCGATCCATAGGTGCCCGGAGCCGGCGCATAATATCCGACTGCCCTGACTGCCGACAACCGAAGCAGGTGGCCGCAACCGATGTACATGCTCACTTGTCGGGGTTGGTCCCGGGGGGCGCGGTTCGGCCGGTCGGGGGAAAGGATGTCGAAGGCAATGCCCGCGATGGCTGGGTCCTGTTCCAGGCGGGTCACGGCCAGGGCCAATTCGTCGCCCTCAAGAAACCAGGCATCGTCATCAAGGCAGAGAAAATAGTCGGTGTCCGCCGTCCGCATCTGTTCGTTCCGGCTCTCGATGATCCCAAGCGACCGGTCATGCCGCCGCCAATCCGCCTCGGGGTAGCGCACGCGCAGGCCGGGCGTGGCATCCGTGGATCCGTCGTCCACGACCGAGATCTGCAGGGCCGGGTAACGTGTGGTCCGGAGTGAATCCAAGGCTCGTGGCAGCAACTCGACCCGGTTGCGGGTGGTGATGCCGGCGACGATGCGGGGCTGGTCTTGGGCTTTCAAGGGCCG
>CAZGJB010000249.1:0-5302 GCA_964526145.1 uncultured Opitutaceae bacterium | reverse complement strand
CACGCCGGCCTCAACCTCATCGCCAACACCTACGTGACCGAAGCCGGCGTGGGCCGTCACCTCGGTGACGACATCCGCCGCTACATCGCCCAGCGCAACCTCACCTTCGGCTTCGGCGTGAGCGAGGACGCGTTCGCCTTCACGGGCGGGGCCGACACGCGCGGCCTGCCCGACCTGTTCGTCCTTCTGCGCGCGCACCTCGAGGATCTGGCTTGGCGCGAGAGCGCCTTTCAAACTGCCCGTCTGCGCACGCTCCTGCATTACACCGAGGCCGACCGCGAGGTCGGCGCGGCGTTGAACGCCATGTCCGCCCGCGTGATGTCGAAGGACAACCCGCTCTTTTCGCTGCCAGCGCCGGAAAAGACTTCCGCCCGCACCTTCCGGGAACTCATGGCCTGGCTGGAGGTGGCCCTCAAGTCCGGTCCGATCGAGATCGGGCTCGTCGGCGATTTCGACGTCGAGAGCGCCATCGTCGAGGCAGCCCGCACGCTCGGGGCCATGCCGAAGCGGGGCGTGCGCAAGCCGCCGAAAAAGGGGCTCAACCGGGTGGCCTTCCACGGCACACCCGGCCGCTGGCAGGTGGACGTCGCCAGCGGCATCCCCCGCGCCGCGGTTCGCGTGCAATGGCTGGTCCGGGGCTGCAGCGATGTGCACACCCTGCGGCGACTCGAGACCCTGGCCGAGGTGCTGGAGCAACGCGTCCACAAGGAGATCCGCGAAGGCCTCGGCGCGACCTACGACCCTTCCGGTGGAGTCTGGAACGGCGAGACCCTGCGCGACGACGGCTACCTCATGATCCATCTGACGGCCCCGCCCGCCGACGCCCTCAAGCTGGCCAAGCGCATCACAATCCTGGCCGAGGAGCTTGCGGCCAACGGCATCACGGCCGAGGACCTCGAGGCCGTGCGCCAGCCCATCCTCGCCGGCAACGACCGCCGTCTCCGCGACAACAACTACTGGCTGCATCATGTTCTGCAGGGACTGCAGGAGCAGCCGGCGCGCCTGGAGTGGCCCCGCTCGCGCGAGCACGATTACCGCGAGATGACAGTCGCCGAGCTCAACCAACTGGCCGCGAAGTACCTCCCGCGCAAATCCGCCCAGACGTTCGTCGCCGTGCCGAAAAACGTCGACGCCGCCAAGGCACCCGACGTCCCCTGAGGATATGCTGTGCTCATGGGTAGGGCCCGGCCTCCGGACGGGCGGTTCGCCGTGCGCGAGCCCAGCGCGGCCCGGCCGGCGGCCGGACCCTACCCACGATCAGGCGGGTTCACCGGCGCCACCCCCTCAGCCGCAGTGAGCTTCAGATTAAAGAGCGGCAGGAGAATCAGCAGGCCGACCAGCGTCAGCCCCAGCACGGCGTAACCCGCGACATCGTGCACCGTGCCCTCGATCGCTGCCGGGCCATGATGGTAGGCCCAGGCCGTCAGGAACAGGCTCCGCGCGAGATTGGTCAGGAACGCCAGCACCAGCGAGGCCGCGACCAGCAGGACTTTTTTCCAGAGGCGATCGAGAAACACCGCCGCCAGGAACGAGCCGGCGAAGAGGCAGCCCGTCAGCGACCGGATCCCTGAGCAGGCCTCCGCCACGCCGACCCGGCCGGTCGGCAGCAGCAGCACATTGCCCTCCTGCTCCACCGGCATGCCCAGCAGGTCGAAGACAAACGACACCACCGTGACGACCTTGCGCAGCAGGAACAGGCTCAGCTGGTTCTCGATCACCGAAACCATCGGCGCCGACACGAACCAGATCAAAATCGGAAACAGGAACAACCCGAGGAGACCGATGCGGGCGTCGCGCAAAAAACCCGCGGCCACCGGCTGGGGACTCTCCGGCAGGTTGAAGAACAGCAACGCGAAGAGGATCCCGGCCGTCCCCAGCGTGATCGCCAGGGTCCCCGGCTGCGAGGCCCCCGCGCCGGCGCGGTAGAACGCGCCCAGCAGAAAGAACAGCGCCCCGAGCAGCAACGCCGCCCCCGCCACCAGACCCAGCGCCCACCGCCGCCAACCGGCCGCCCGCGGGCTCCCCGGGGCTGCACAAGCCGCCAACCCGGCCGTGATCGCCGCCCAGCGGTCAAAGACCACGTACGCCGTGAACACCGGCACGAGCCAGCCGAAGCTGTAGTCTTCCTTGGCCTGCCACCAATGCGACTGGTCCCAGGTGACGAACAGCAGGAACGCCCCGCCCAGCAGCAGCGCCAGCAAAAATGCCGGCGGCACGGTTTGGGTGATACGGTTCCAGGTGGCTTTCAGCACGTTCGTAGCGGAACCAACCGCGGCCCGGAAGTGAACCGCAAAAGCTGACAGTCTAGCTGCCCAACACCTTCTTCATGCTTCGGTCATGGACCCGCGCGAGGACCAACAGCGCCAGGATCGCGCCGCCCAAGGCCCAACCCATGTCGCTCTGAGTGTCCCAGACGTAACCCTGGGTGCCGAGAAAGGCCTCGGCCGCCTCGCCCGAGAGCAGAGCGGTCCACCACTCGATCAATTCATAAAACGCCGAGAAGCCCAGGCACACGCTGACGACCAGGAAACCCAGCCACCGGCTCGGCCGGCCGTCGCCGCGGTCGCGCAGCGGCGAGGTGCGCAGGAGGAGTTCCCGCGCCAGGATCGCCGGCACGAACCCCTGCGCAAAGTGCCCCAGTTTGTCGTAGTTGTTGCGCGTCCAGCCAAACCATTCCTGGAACCACGCCCCCGCCGGCACCCGCGCGTAGGTGTAGTGGCCGCCCACGATCAGGATCACGCAGTGCAGCCAGACCAGCACCAGGAGCAGCGTCGAAAGCGGAAACCGTCGCTGCACGCCGAGGATCAACGGCACCCCGATCAGCACCGGCGCCACCTCCAGCCACCACGTCAGGCGGTCGTGGGGATTGACGGCCGACCAGGCCAGCACCGGTACAAGCAGGACAAGAAACAGGATCAGACGGCGGTCCATGCCGTCCCATCATCCACGAACCCGGGCCGGAATCAACCCGCAGAACGCGTCCGCATTTAGTCCGTGATATTCGGACAATCCGTGGTTAACAGAATGCCCCCATGGAAACGCAGATTCACGGCCACGACGTGCTCGACTTCATGATCGCCTCCGGGGCGACCTACACGCGGGCGTCGCTCGTGGCCGCGATGCAGGCCGAGTTTGGGCCCGCGGCGCGTTATCACACCTGCTCGGCGGACGGCATGGATGCGGCGCAGCTGGTGGATTTCCTGGCGACGCGCGGCAAGTTCCGCGGGACCGAGGAAGGCTTTACCGTCGCGACCGAACGCGTCTGCCAGCACTGAGGTCAGGCAGGATCAACGCAGTTCGGCGAAGACCAGGCTGAGCGCGAAGCCCAGGAAAACCACGCCGAGCGCGCGGTCGATCCAGTGCCCGTGGCGGAAGAAACCCTGACGGACCTCCGGGCGCGTGAACACGAGCGAGACGAAACAGAACCAGGCCATCGTCGCGCCGATGAGCCAGACGCCATAGCCGGCCTGCACAAGGCGCGGAGTCGTCGGACTCACCGCCACCGGGAACAAGGCGAGGAAGAAGAACGTGGCCTTGGGATTGAGCGCGTTGGTGAGGAAACCGGTGACGAAGGCCGCACGATCCGTCGGGAGCGCCGCCGAGGCCGGGTTGGCGCCCCCGTTCCCGCCGTCGGCTGGGGCCGTCCGCGGACGGCTGCGCAATGCCTGCACCCCGATCCACGCGAGGTAGGCCGCGCCGGCGTATTTCAGCAAGGTGAAGGCGATGGCCGAACCCATGAGCAGGAGGCCGATGCCGAGGAGCGCATACCCGATGTGCAGCGAAATCCCCGTGCCGATGCCGATGCTGGTCCACAGGGCGGTGCGACGCCCGTGCACGAGACTCTGCCGCAGAACGATCGCGAAATCCGGCCCGGGGCTCGCGACGGCCAGCGCGTGCGCGATCGCGATGGTCAGGAATTCGCGCAAGTAGGGGTGCATCGGGGAGTGCGGATCGCACCGTACTCGTTCACGTGATCGTTCTCGTTCTTCTGTTTTAAGTCTCCGATCCGCTCAAACGGGAACGACTTAGGATACGAGTACGACCCTTACAGCGCCAGTTCCTTGAAGCCCGGATCCTCGCGTATGCGCGTGAGCGTTTCCGGGGTGAAGTTCCGCACATTGGGGTTGGCGCTGTGGTCGCGCTGGGCGCGCTCGAGGGCCTTGAGGGCCTTCTTTTCCTGATTGAGGAGGGAATAGACGTAGACCTGCTGCATCAGGGGCTGCGGATCCTTCGGGTCCTGGTCATAGGCATCGCCGTAGGCGGTGGCGGCCTGCTCGTAGGCCTTGCGGGCGCCGGAGGAGTTGTCGAGCCGGCGGCGGACACTGCCGAGGTTGAGCCAGTACTCGCCGTTGTCGGGACACAGGGCCGTCGCCTTCGCGAGGAGCTCCTCGGCCCGGGCCCAGTCGCGGAGCGTCGTGGCGAACTGCGCCTCGCTCACGAGGTTCGCGGCCTCCTTGCGTTGGAGCGGCGTGATCTTGGGTCCGCAGCCGGTGGCGAGAGTGAGGAGGACGATGAGCAGGGGGGCGATAAGTCGACGCATGGAAAAAAGCTGTCAGCGTTGGGTCACCGAGGGGCCATCCACCCCCCGCCCTCGCTCACATATCTGGCGGGACGGTGGCGATGGCCTCCTCGAGGGTGGTGACGCCTGCCTTGACCTTTGCGAGGCTGTCCTGGTGCAGGGTGGTCATGCCGGCGCGCTGGGCGATGCGCTTGAGCTCGGCGGTCTCGGCCTCGCGGTTGATGCCGGCAATGAGCTCCTCGTTGGTGATCATGAGCTCGTGGATGCCGATTCGGCCCTTGTAACCGCTGTTGCCGCACTTCGGGCAGCCCTTGGGGTTGTGCTTGAAGATCTGTCCGTTCCAGCCGATCGCCTTTTCGAGGATGTCCTTTTCCCGTCCCAGCGGCTCGTAGGCGATGCGGCAGGTCTTGCACACGCGCCGCATCAGGCGCTGGGCGCAGACGCACAGCAGCGAGGACGAGATCATGAACGGCTCCACGCCCATGTCGGTGAGGCGCGCGACCGTGGACGGCGCGTCGTTGGTGTGCAGCGTCGAGATGAGCAGGTGACCGGTGAGCGCGGCCTCGACGGCGATGTTGGCCGTCTCCTTGTCACGAATTTCGCCGACGAGAATGATGTCGGGGTCCTGCCGCAGGAAGGCGCGCAGCGCGGAGGCGAAGGTCAGCCCGATCTGCCGGTGCATCTGCATCTGGTTCAGGCCGGGCAGCGTGTACTCGATCGGGTCCTCGGCCGTGCGGATGACGACGTCGGGCGTGTTGATCTCGTTGAGCGCCGAATAAAGGG
>CAZGJB010000248.1:0-5435 GCA_964526145.1 uncultured Opitutaceae bacterium | reverse complement strand
TCAGCAGGGCCAGTCCCTCGTAGCCGGCGCCCACGGCGACGGCCGATCGCAGTTCGCCCACGGCGCGCTCGCCTGCATACACGGCCGCCGGCAGGGCGGGCACGGAACCCGGGCCGGCCACACGGACGAGGCGGCGGCGAACCTGACCCATGGTCTTGAGCCGAGCCATCACCTCCTGGCCGAGGTAGCAGCCCTTGGTGTAGGAAATCGCGACGTCCTCGAGTCCGCCTTCGTTGGGCAGATCCGCTTCGCCGATGTCGGTCGGCACCGCCGCGATCCCGGCGCGGATGCGACGCAGGCAGACGTCCGCCTCGCCCGCCTGCGGCCGGCCGGCGAGAGCAGCAAGCGCCTCGGCCTGCGCACCGACCGGAAATACCCACTCATGATGGACGTCGCCATCGCGCCGCCCCTGAAACGCGAGCGCCCCGGGAATCGCGGCACGCAGGGTGGCGGGATCGACGCCACCGAAGATCGTCACCGCCGCCCAATCAGCCGTCGCATCCTCGATCGTGACATCATCCGCGACGATGCACGACTCGAGCCGCGCCCGCACGGTCGCGGCGGACGAAAAATAGCTGCCGACCCAAAAAGTCGGCGTCCCGTCCACGGACGGCGCCGGCAAAACGAAGCTGTCGGCGACGACCTTGCCCTTGGCATTGAGCCACAGTCCGTAGGCCCCCTCGGACCCCAAATCGCGCAAGTCGTTGGTGAACTGGCCCTGAAGATAATTTAATGCATCGCTCCCCGCGACCCGCAGCCAAGCGGCCGGTCGCCATGGGAAAAATGTGGTGTTGGGAGCGAGATTCATGAATTTTATTTAGTCTTTGTTACGAGAAGGTTACAGAGAAAAGTGAAAGAATTTGCTAACTTCTCCTTGACGCTGGGGCAAAAGAATCTATCTATCAAATCATCAAATTTCACTTCTCCCGCCTAGCGGGAGTTTTGGGGTAACTAAGAAAGCAAAGGCCGGCCGCTTAGGGGTAAGCGGCCGGCCACTTTTTTGCCCATCGCGAGCGAAATCGCAAACCTGGGTTAACCACGAATGGACACGAATTGGCACGAATATTTCGAGCCCAGGAAAAGCCCCATCTCCGGGCGGGCCCTAAACATGGATTGGTATTCGTGTTCCTTAGTGTCCATTCGTGGTTAAGAAATCCGGGTTTGCCCCGGCTCCCGGCATCCGTCCAAGCTGGACCTTTCATGCAGAAGACTTCGGACATCAATGTCGTCGAGACCCGTGCCCTGCCCTCCCCGGCTTCCCTGCTGGCGGAGCTGCCGAAGACGGATGCGCAGGCGGAATTCGTGACGCAGGCGCGCCGGGAGATCCACCGGCTCATCTTCACCGACGACAAGCGTTTCCTCCTGATCGTCGGCCCGTGCTCGATCCATGACCTCGCCGCCGGTCGCGAGTACGCCCGCCGCCTCTCGGCCCTCGCCAAGGCCGTCGCCGACCGGGTGATGATCGTCATGCGGGTGTATTTCGAAAAGCCCCGCACCACCGTCGGCTGGAAGGGCCTGGTGATGGATCCGCACCTCGACGGCTCGCACGACATCGCCGCGGGCCTGCGCCTCGGCCGCACCTTCCTCCGCGACGTCCTCGACCTCGGCCTGCCTACGGCGACGGAATTCCTCGACCCCATCACCCCGCAGTACGTGGCCGACCTCGTGTGCTGGGGCGCGATCGGCGCGCGCACGGCCGAGTCGCAGACGCACCGCCAGATGGCCTCGGGCCTGTCGATGCCGCTGGGCTTCAAGAACGGGACCGACGGCTCGATCACGACCGCGATCAACGCGATCAAGGCCGCGAGCCAGCCCCAGACCTTCCTCGGCATCAACCTCGACGGCTCGGCCTCGGCCATCGTCACCCGCGGCAATCCCGACTGCCACGTCGTCCTGCGCGGCGGCTCGGCCGGGCCGAACTACGCGCCCGCGCACATCGCGCAGACCGAGGCGCTGCTCGCAAAGGCCGGCCTGCCGAAATCCATCCTCGTCGACTGCTCGCACGACAACTCCGCCAAGCAGCCCGAGCGCCAGCCCGACGTCATGCGCGAGCTGCTCGCCCAGGTCGCCGCCGGCAACACCTCGATCATGGGCGCGATGATCGAGAGCAACCTCGGCGCCGGCAACCAGCCGTTCCCCCAGCCGAAGGACAAGCTGCGTTACGGCGTGTCCATCACCGACGCGTGCATCGACTGGGCCACGACCGAGCGGCTCGTCCACGAGCTGCACGCCGCCCTCGCCCCGCGCTTCGGCGGATGAGGAGGCGCTGCAAACAAGATGTGGAAATCAGGAAAGCTGGAACCATGCAGGAAACCCTGCCTCGGGCTCGGATCCGGTCCGACTCTTCCTGCCTTCCTGATTTCCACATTCCCCCTGTTCGCGTTTCCGAAGTGCCATTATTGATTTTACCTGCCCCAGCCGCCCCAGCTTAATTCCGACTTCCTTCCTCCATTCCGCCGTGCCCTGCGCGGCCTAGTCCGTCAAAACCACCCCCGCCTATGAAAACTCCCATCCGCGTCGCCGTCACCGGTGCAGCCGGTCAGATCGGCTACTCCCTGCTCTTCCGCATCGCCTCGGGCGCCATGTTCGGCCCCGACCAGCCGGTCATCCTCCAGCTGATCGAGGCTCCGTTCGAGAAGGCGCTCAAGGCCCTCGAAGGCGTCGCCATGGAGCTCGATGACTGCGCGTTCCCGCTGCTCAAGGGCATCGTCCAGACCTCCGACCCCGCGGTCGGCTTCAAGGGCGCCAACTGGTGCCTGCTCGTGGGCGCCAAGCCCCGCGGCCCTGGCATGGAGCGCGCCGACCTCCTGAAGGACAACGGCAAGATCTTCATCGAGCAGGGCCGCGTGATCGACGCCGTCGCCGCCGCCGATGCCCGCATCGCGGTCGTGGGCAATCCCGCCAACACGAACTGCATGATCGCCGCCTCGCAGGCCAAGCGCCTCCCGCCCGAGCGCTTCACCGCGATGGTCCGCCTCGACCAGAACCGCGCCCAGACCCAGCTGGCCAAGAAGGCCGGCGTCGATCTCACCGAGGTGAAGGACATCTTCATCTACGGCAACCACAGCCCGACCATGTTCCCGGCGTTCCACCACGCCAGCATCCAGGGCAAGCTCGCCACGCGCGTCATCACCGACCTCGCCTGGCTTCAGGGCCCCTTCTGCGAGACCGTCGGCAAGCGCGGCGCCGCCATCATCGCCGCCCGCGGCGCCTCCTCGGCCGCCTCCGCCGCCAACGCCCTTGTCGACCACGTGCGCAGCCTCGTCACGCCGGGCGCCGTCCACTCGGTCGCCATCAAGAGCAACGGCCACTACGGCTTCGACGCCAACGTCTGGGCCGGCATGCCCGTCCGCACGACGACCCCCGGCAGCTACGAGGTCATCACGACCTACGCGATGGACGACTTCGCCAAGTCCAAGCTCGCCGCGACCAACAAGGAACTGGTCGAAGAGCGCGCCTTCGTGGCCGACATGATCAAGTAAGCGATCTGCCTTTTTTCACAACGGCGTCCCTCACGCGGGGGACGCCGTTTTTTTCGCTCAAATGCCCCCAGCCTTTTTACAGGAGGAAACAGAGGAAGCAGAGAGCCCAATCCATTGCCTCTGTTTGCTCTGCTACCTCCTGTAAACCGGTTCGAATCATAATCCTTCGATTCGCGGTTGCCAAAGCGGGTGGACTTTTTCACGTTCCCGCCGCCCCCACGCCCCCACCATGGTTACCGCTGCCCCGCTGCGCTCGTGCAAGATGGATCTGGATATGTCGCCGGACGCGTTCGGCGAGTTGCGCTCCTCGGCCGACTGCGCCGACCAGCCCGCAGAGCTGCGGCGCCGTCTTGACGAGGACGGCTACCTGTTCATCCCCGGCTACCTCAACCGCGACACCGTGCTCGAGGCCCGCGCCTCGGTGGCGGAGCGGCTGCAGGCCGAGGGCCTGCTCGACCCGGCCCATCCGGCGATGGATCTCGTGGCGCGCCCGGACACGGAGATGGCCTTCCGCGCCGACCTCGCGGTCAACAATCCCGCGATCGCCCGCGTCGTCTTCGGTCCCGAGCTTCTCGGGCTCTACACGGGACTCTTCGACGAGCCGGTCCGGCATTTCGACTTCATCTGGTATCGCGCGCTGAGCCGCGGCCAGGGCACGCCGCCGCACTGCGACCTCGTGTACATGAGCCGCGGCACCCATGAGCTGCTCACCTGCTGGATCCCGTACGGCGAGGTCCCGCTCGAGGTCGGCGGCCTGATGCTGCTCGAGGGTTCGCACCGCAAGGCGGACCGGTTGAAGAGCTACCTCGAGGTGGATGTCGACACCTACTGCGAGAACGACCCGAAGCAGGTCGAGAAGGTCAAGGGCAAGAACGGCTGGAGCCACCCCGGCTGGCTGACCTTCAACCCCGTGGTGCTGCAGAAGCGCCTCGGCGGACGTTGGCTCACGGCGGAGTACCAGCCGGGCGACCTCCTGACCTTCAAGATGACGGTCGTGCACGCGAGTCTCGACAACCAGACCGACCGCATCCGCATCTCCTCCGACACGCGCTACCAGCGCGCCAGCCAGCCGGCCGACGAGCGTTGGATCGGCTGGAACCCCGCCGCGCACGGCCCGAGGGCGAAGCGCGGCCGGATCTGCTGACCGCCCCTACCCGATCATCCCCGCCAGCTCGCGGCTCACCGCGAACGCGCCACGCACGGCGGCAAACTCCATCATCAGTTCGCCCGGCGAACCCGCCCGCGGGAAAACCATTTCCAGGGCCGCGCCGGTGCACCGCACCGCGGCGGCGACGCCGGTCACACGGATCATGCACTCACGGCAGTCAGCCGGATAATCCACCGCCAGGCCACCCTCGCCGTCGAGGTGCTCGATCAGATCGATCACCGCCTCGACGCGGGCGCCCTTCTTCAGGCCAAACGAAATCTCGCTGAAGGCCCCGGCAAAGAGGGCGGCGAACGCCTCCGTCCGCGCGAGCTCGGCGTTGCGCAGACCGTGCAGCATCCGGGTGACGACGTACCGGGACGGATCCCGCTCATCCAGGGCGTAGCTGAAATCGACGGTGAAATCCTTCGCCGACAACGCGGCGGTGGGCGGCGTCAGGCTCAGGCCGAGGTCCTTGCGTTTGTAGCCGAGCCCGGTGCGCGCGCGTTGGAACAGGTCCTCCGTCTCCTCGCCCAGTTCGGCCGCGCAGATCTTGCCGAGAAACGCCTGGGTGACGGCGTTGGCGGCGTCCGGCACGGTGTGGTGACCCTTGCGAAATCCCGCCAGCGTCTTCACCGCGCCGCCGGAGCGACCGACGAAGCTGATGCCCGCGATGATATCGGAAGGAAGATCCTGCGCCATGGCCCTCCGAGCAAAGGGGCCGGGCGTCGCGCCGCGAGCCTGAACCAAATCACTACTGTCTGATTCCTGCAGCGGGCCTTTGGGTAGCGTCCGGCCTCCGGACGGAC
>CAZGJB010000247.1:0-5460 GCA_964526145.1 uncultured Opitutaceae bacterium | reverse complement strand
CCCTCACCGCCGGCGAACGCGAGATGGCCGACCTCGCCGCCGCCCGCGAACGCGCCCTCGTCGAGGCCCAGGCCGGCGCCAACGCCCTCAAGACCCAGCTCGACGAAGCCGTCGCCACCCGCGACACGCTCCGCCAGCAACTCGCCGACGCCCAGGCCAACGCGACCCAGCTGACCGATCTCCAGGCCCGCCTCGCCAACGCCGAGACCGAGCTCGCCCGCGCCCGCGCCGACGCCGAGACCGCCCAGCGCGAACGCGCCACCCTCGCCGGCGAACTCGCCCAGCGCCAATCCGAACTCGAGGCCGCCCTCGCCGCCAAGGCCACCGCACCGAATCCCGACCCCGCCGCCCTCACCCGCGCCCGGAACGAGCTCGCCACCGTCAAGACCCAGCTCGACGAAGCCGTGGCCGCTCGTGACAGCCTCCGCCAGCAGCTCACCGTCGCCATCGCGGGCGCGCAGCAGCTCGCCGAGGTTCAGTCCCGCCTCGATGCCACCGCCGCCGAGCTCGCGCAGGCCCGCGCCAGCGCCGAAGCCGCCACCCGCGAACGTAGCGCTATCGTCGACCAACTCGCCCAAGCCGAGGCCGCCCTCGCCGCCGCCAAGCAATCGCTCGCCGACGAGCAGACCTCCGCCCGCCGGGTCCAGGCCGAGCAGGCCAGCGCCCTCGCCGACGTGAACCGCGCGCTCGAAACCGCGCGCTCCGGCGCCCAAGCCGCCGAGGCCCTGCGTCAACAGCTGGCCGATGCCCAGGCCGCCAACTCCACCCTCACCGCCGGCAACGCCGCGCTCGCCGCTGAACTCGCCCAAGCCCGCAACGCCGACGCCGCTCCCTCCTACCCCGACCTGCGCGAACACGTCCGCGATCTCGAAGCCCAACTGGCCTCCACGCTGGCCACGGCCGAAGCCGCGGTGGCCGACGCCGAAAAGCGCAACCAGGACCTCACGACCGCCAAGGCCGCCCTCGAGTCCGAGCTGAAGGCCCGCACCGCCACCAGCGAGGACGCCGCCCGCCTCAGCCGCGAGCTCGCTGCCGCCCAAACCGCCGCGCAAGCCGCCGCCGAGGCACGCAACGCGGTCGAGCAGAAGCTCGCCGCCCTCGCCGCGGAAAACACCCAACTCGCCCAGCAGCTTGCCGCCGCCCAGTCCACGGCGGCCACCGCCGGCGAGGCCCAGGCCGGCCTCGCCGCCCTCCAGGAAAAGCTGGCCGCCACCGACCGCGAACTCGCCGAGGCTCGCGCCGCCCTGGAGCACGCCCGCTCCGAGCAGACGGAAAAGATCGCCGTCCTGACCGCCGGCAACAGTGCGCTTGCCGCCGATCTCTCCCAGGCGCGTGACGAAGCCGCCAAGGCGACGGCCGCCGTGGCCGGCCTCACCGCCAAGCTCGGCGCAGCCGCCATCGCCGCGCCGGCCTATCCGGATTTGCGCGACCAGGTGCGCGACCTCGAAGCCCAGCTCGCCGCCCGCGCCGCCACCGGTGACGAAGCCGCCCAGCTCCGCGAGGAGATCGTCACGCTGCGTCGCACCATCGCCCAGGCTCAGGGCGACATCGCCGTCCGCGACCAGCGGCAGGCCGATCTCACCGCCGAGCGCGACGGCATCGCCCGCCAGCTCGCCGAGACCCGCTCCGCCCTCGCCGCCGCCGAGGCCAAGGCCGCCGCACCGGCACCGGCCGCGGCGCCCGCCTACCCGGATCTGCGCAGCCAGGTGCAGGAACTCGAGACGCAGTTGACCGCGGTCCGCAGCGAACTCGGCACCGTGCGCGGCGCAGCCGAAACCGCAGCCCAGGAATCCGCGGCCCTCGCGCAACAGCTCGCCGCCGCCCAGAGCGAGAAGGCCGAGGCCCAGCGCGCCCTCGCCGCCGGTTCGTCCGAGCTCGCCTCCGTTCGCGCCAGTCTCGCCCGGCTCCAGAGCGACCAGGGCGGCGCCGCCCAGGCTGCGTCCAGCCAGCTCGAGGCCGTTCGCCAGGAACTCGCCTCCGCCACGGCCGCCGCCACCGAACTCGCGGCGCGCAATCAGGTGCTCGAGGACACGGCCGCCGAACGCGGTCGCCAGCTCGCCGAGGCCCAAAGCGCCCTCGCCGCCGCCGAGCAGCGCGTGAGCCAGCTCGCCGCAGTTCCCGCGCCGACGCCTGACACCGGGCTCCAAGCGGAACTCGACGACACCAAGGCCAAACTCGCCACCGCGCTCAACAGCTTCAGCCAGATCGAACGCGAAAACACCGCCCTCAAGGCCGCGGTCGCCCAAGCTTCGGCGCAGGCCACCTCAGCCGCAACCGCGCTCAACGAGCGCCTCGCCGCCGCCGAGCAGGCAGCCCAGGCTCTGACGGCCGAGCGCGACGCGCTGCGCCAGCAAGTGGCCGCCCTCGAGGCCAAGCCCGCCGAGCCGGCCGCCCCGACCGTCGACCCGGCCCAGCTCGCCGCCGTCGAGGACAAACTCGCGACCGCCCTGCGCAGCTTCAGCCTCCTCCAAGGCGAGAATGATCGCACCAAGGCCGAGCTCGCCCAGCTCACCGCCCGGCACGCCGCGCTCGAGTCCGAACTCGCCGGCACGCAGAGCACCACCACCGCCCAGGTGACCAACCTGCAGGAGCAGCTGAGGACCGCGTCCGCCGCCGCCGCCCAGGCCGAGATCCTGCGCACGCAGCTCCGTCAGGTGCAGGACCAGCTCGGCGCCATCACCACCGAGAACGCCCAGCTCCGCACGCGCCTCGCCATCACTTCCGCATCGCCGGGCACGGTCCTCGGCGCGCCGACCCGCCCCGGCACGCCCGCCGCCGTCGCCGCCCCCACCCCGCCGCCGGCCCCGGTGGCCGCGCCCGCCCCGCGCACCCATACGGTCGTTTCCGGCGACACCCTCTCCCGCATCGCCCGCCAGTACTACGGCGACAGCCGCCGCTGGCCCGAGATCCTCGAAGCCAACCGCAACGACCTCGCCGACGAGCGCAGCCTCCGCGTCGGCATGCGCCTGACGATCCCGTGATGAGGTAATGGGGAACTCAGGAACACGGGAACGGGCCGGGCCGACCCCGGAGGTTTTCGTGACTTGCTGATTTCCGCATTCAATCCGGTATCTGCATTCGCCAATCCGGTATCGCCTCCCGCGCCGGCATAGTCTTTCGTATGCGCCATGAGCGCATCCCGTAGCATCGCCCTGTTTTTCATCGCCGGTTCACTGGTGGCCCAGACGCCGCCGCCCGCCACGCCCGCGGCCGATGACACCGATCCCGCCCCCGCCGCGTCCGCGGCTCCGGCCGAGAGTCCGAAACTCACCGACACCGAGGAGAAGCTCGCCATGGCCCTGCGCAGCTTCCGCATCCTGCAGGACGAGAATGACCGGAACCAGAAGGAGCTCCGCCGCCTGACCGACGCGGGCGCGGGCCTCAACGCGCAGCTCGCAGACGCCCACACGCAGATAAAGGGTCTGCAGGACCAGCTCACCACCGTTTCCGCCGTCGCCGCCCAGGTCGACATCCTGCGCACGCAGCTGCGTCAAACCCAGGACCAGCTCAACACCCTCATCCTTGAGAACAACGACCTGCGCAACCGCCTCGCCATCACGAGCGCCCCGCCCGGCAGCGTCCTCAGCGTTCCCACCCGCCCCGGTGCCGCCGTCACGCCCGCGACGCCGACCGTCACCCCCGCCGCGGCTCCCAGCACGCCGCCGCCCACCGACCTCGCGGCCGAGCCGGCCCGCTACCATACCGTCCGCGAAGGCGACACCCTCTCCCGCATCGCCCGCGAATACCTCGGCGACGGCAACCGCTGGCCCGAGATCCTCGAGGCCAACCGCGACACCCTGAAGGACGAACGCAGCCTCCGCTTCGGCACCAAGCTGCGGATCCCGTAAAGAAGCCGCCGAATAAGGAATGGGGAAATCAGGAATACTGGAATCGGTCGTGCAGTGACTTCATTTTCCAGCGTTCCTGAGTTCCACATTCAATCCGGTCTGAGTTTTTGGGCCCTTCCTTAGGGTTATTCTCCCAGTTCTCCCGCAGGATTGCCACCAAGGGTAGAACCTGTATTGCTCAGCCCAAGATGTTACCCCTGCGTTTGCGCGTAACCGCCCTGGCCTTCGGCGCAGGCATGCTGCTTTCCGGCTGCGGCTACGTGCATTTCGGCAGGCTGCCGGAAGTGGCGCCGACGCCCGATGCGAAGCTCGCGGCGGAGAACGCGAATCTCCGCATGGAGAAAAAGATGCTCCAGCAGGAGCTCGCCCTCGCCCGCAAGGAAGGCGTCGCCCTGCGCGACGCCCTGGAAAAACGCCCCTCGTCTGTCGGCGGCGTCCAGATCGGCAGCCAAAGCACCATCGCCTTGCGGCTGAAGGAGACGACCGACGAACTCACCAACCTTCGCGCGCAGTACGCCCAGCTTGAACGCGAGCGCACCCGCACCCTCACCGCCAATTCCGGCATCGCCAGCATCGCCGCCAAGGAGCAGATCGGCGACCTCAAGGCCGCCCTCAGCGCGAGCGAGGAGAAACTCGCCGCCGCGCTCCGCACCTACACCAAACTGCAGAAGGAGATCGTCGCCCTGCGGACGCAGGTCGACCAGGCCCGCACCGAGAACATCCGCCTCACCCAGCAGGTCACCGGCCTGACGGCGCAGAATGAGCAGACCGCGACCGCACTCGCGCAGCTCAACACCGAACTCCTCGCCCAGCGCGAGGCCCGCCAGCGTGCCGAGGCCGACGCCCGTGCCGCGCAGGCCCAGCTCCAGATGGTCGTCGCGCGCGCCGGCCGCGCCGACGAGTCCGTCACCCTCGCGGACACCCGCTCGACCGCCGCCGGCAGCTCCAGCGAGCTCACCCAGGCGACCCTGCGCCTCGATGAAGCCAGCCCGGCCGCGATCCCTGCCGACGCCCAATTGCGCACAAGCCCCGAGCGCCTGCGCGCCGCCGCCGAAAAGCTCGCCGCGGAGGGCGGCCCCCGCATCTACGAAGTCGTCGAGGGCGACACCCTCGAGAGCATCGCCCGCAAGTTTTACGGCAAACCCGAGCGCTGGCGCCAGATCTACGCCGCCAACAACACCCTCCTCCGCGACGGCCGCCCGCTCCAACCGGGCATGAAGCTGGAAATCCCAGCGGAGTGAGGTGGGGAAATGTGGCGGGCCGCTGCCCTGCCAACTCAGCGCCAACGGCGCGACGCCATCACAGCCTGGGGCAACGCCCCAGGAATGATCGCCACCGATTGACCCGAGGGCTGAAAGCCCGATCCATGTCACCACCGGCTAGAGCCGGTCGAAATGCCGGATACCCCGGTAAACGGCCTGACGATTCGCCAGCGACGACGCGGGCTCGTTGAAAAACAGGATGCCGGCGAGATTGTCGCCCGGATATTCCCGCACCCAGCGGAGGGCCTCCTCGATGATCGCCGGCGTCTTGATCCAGAGGTCGTAGTTCGCCGGGCGGCGGTCGCGCGTGCAGAAATGCAGCACGCAGGGATTGGGCGCGAGGCGTGCGA
>CAZGJB010000246.1:0-5491 GCA_964526145.1 uncultured Opitutaceae bacterium | reverse complement strand
GCCCGCCACCACCACCGAACCCACGCCCACTGCCATGGATACCTCCACGCTCCTCTCCATCGGTTTCTTCGCCGCGCTCCAGGTCGCGATGTACCTCATCTGCCTCGCCAAGATCCGCGAGGTCGCCCGCCAGCCCATCCCGCCGCTCGTGAAGCTCAAGCTCATGGAGAATGAGGAGAACCTCTTCGACGGCGGCCTCTACGTCGGCATCGGCGGCACCGCCGCCGCCCTCGTGCTGCAGGTCCTCGGGGTCATCGAACCCAACCTCCTCGCCGCCTATTCCTCCAACCTCTTCGGCATCACCTGCGTCGCGCTGGTCAAGATCCGTCACGTGCGGCCCTACAAGTGCCGCCTGATCATGGAGAGCCAGGCCGAGGCTGTGCCCGCCGCCCGATGAACAAGACGCTGCTCCTCATCATCTGCGATTTCCTGCTCCTGAACCTCCTCGCGCTCACGCGCTGGGAGAAGGCGGAGCCGGTGTCGGTCAATCGCCCGCCCGTGCCCGAGATGGGCGCGAACGCGGCGACCAAGGACGACGACCTCGTGGCGGCGATGCAGACCGTCCTCGTCGACGAACGCGGCGCGCGGGAGGCGCTCGCGGAGAAGCTCACGGCCACCGAATCGACGCTCGCCGAGCGCGAGCGCAGCCTCACGCAGCTCCAGGCCGAGCGCACGCAGCTGGCGACCACGCTGACGGGCACCCAGCGCGAAGCCGCGGAGCTGTCCCGCCGGGTCGCCGCCGCGACCCAGGACGCCACGCTCACCAAGGAGCAGCTCGCCCAGTTGCAGCGGGAACTCGACGCCAAGCGGGCCGAGGCGCAGCGGCAGGCGGACGCCATCGCGGGCCTCGAGCGGTCCCAGGCCGAGGCCCGGCAGAAAATCGAGGGCCTGACCGTCGCCGTGAAGGTGGCCGAGCAGGAGAAGGTCATGCTCAAGGAGACGGCCGAGGTCTTCAAACGCCAGGCCGAGGCCGAACGCGAGGAACGCGAGAAGGTTCAGGCAACCACCGTGCAGCTGGCGCAGGGCGTGGGCGAACTGGCCGAGAAGTCCGGCGCCCTCACGCAGGAGATCCGCGACAATCGGCCGATCAACGCCAACGTGCTGTTCAACGATTTCCTCACCAACCGCGTGCGGACCTATTTCTCCGCCCACCGCAAGTCGTTCCTCGGCCCCATCACGCGCACGAAGGAGGCCCGGACGGTTTTCATCACCGACGGCGAGAACGTCTACGCGCTGCTGCACATCGACGACACGCCGTTCTCCCTCAGCGAGAACGGGGCCGACTGGGAGAAGATCACCGCCGAGTTCACGCGGCCGCCCAGCTACCGCACGGCGGCCGAGCGGCTCGACTTCCTCTCGCTCGACCCGCGCATCGTGGTGCTGCCGGTCAGCGCCGAGCAGGTGTCGGCCCTCGGCGTGAAGGTCTATCAGACGGCGTTGGAGCCGTTCAAGTTTCCCGAGGCCGTCCTCATCAGCGGCGGCGGCACGGGCTACGGCCGCGTGGGCTTCAAGCTCGACGCCAGCCAGCCCGGTTACGTGAGCGTCGACAACCGGCTCGTCACACGCCTCTTCGGCGAATTCGCCCCGTCGCGCGGCGATCTCGTCTTCAGCCAGACCGGGGAACTCCTCGGCATCATGGTCAGCAGCAGTTACTGCGTGATCGTGAACAACGTCCTCCCGGCGAGGACGATTCGCACCGGCGAGGACGTGAAGGCCCAGGCCACCGGCGAGATCCTCGACCACCTCGCGTCGCGCTACCGCAGCCTGCCCTTCAAGTTGCAGTGAGGCGGCCGGGTCCGGCGTTGCGCTCGTTCCGGCTGCGTGCAGCTTGGAGTCATGCCGGGCCGGAAGCCGAACATCGTCTGGATCGTGACCACGCAGTGGCGGGCGCAGGCCTGCGGCTATGCCGGGGATCCGAACGCCCGGACGCCGCGGCTTGATGCGCTGGCGGCGCAGAGCGTGAATTTCGCGCAGGCAGTCACGCCGCACCCGTTCGGCCCCTTTGCCCGCGCCGCCCTGCTCACCGGTGTGCCGTCCCCGCTGAACGGAGTGGGCGACTACTTCGATCCGTTGCCGGCGTCGGCCCACACGATCGCGCACGATCTGGGGGAGCGCGGCTACACCACGGCGTTCTTCGGCAAGTGGCACCTCGCGCCGCGCGACCCGCAGGCACCGCTGGTGGGTGAGGCGCACGCGCGCAGTCCGGTGGCGCCGGAACGCCGGGGTGGCTTCGGCTACTGGGAGGGCTTCGAGAGCGGGTTCCTCCTCAACGACCCGTGGCTGCACGGCACGCGCCTGCCGGAGCCGGTGCAGGTGGTCGGATACCAAAGCGACATTCTCGTCGAACGCGCGGCGGGTTGGATGGCGGAAGCAAACGAAAGAAAATCGGAGAGCTGGTTTGGCGTGGTCAGCCTGGAGGCCCCGCATCCGCCCTACGGTGCAGCCGCGGCCGGGATCGTTCCGCGCGATCCTGCGCGGATCGCCCTTCCGCCCAACGTCCCGGCAGCGGCCGCCGAGCAGGCTCGCCGTGAACTGGTTGGGTATTACGCCCACATCGAGGCGACCGACCGCGCGATCGGCCGGCTGCTGGCAGCCGTGCCCGCCGATACGATCGTGGCTTTCACCAGCGTGCATGGCGACATGCACGGGGCCCAGGGATTGTTTCGCAAGGGGTGGCCGCATGAGGAAAGCGTGCGGGTGCCGCTGCTCGTCCGGCATCCGGCGCTGGCGCCGCGGCGCGACGACGCGCCGGTTTCACTGCTCGACCTGCCGGCGATGACGCGGGCGTGGGCGGAGGGGCAGGCCTGGCGGTGCCCGCGGCGGACGGCCGAGATCTCCATGCCGAGCGTCGTCCGGCTGCCGCACCAATGCGACCGGGTCTGGCACGGCTGGCGCAGCCCGGAGCGCAAATTCGTTTTCAACGCCGACGGCACGCCGTGGCTGGAGTTCGACCTCCGCGCCGATCCCTTCGAGCAGCGCAACCTGGCGCCGCTGGCGTAGAAGCCCCTCAGCTCTTGCGCCCGGCGCGCCAGCGGCGGAAGCCGAAGAGGGCGAGGCCGGCGGCGGTGAGGATCAGGCCGTAAGTCGAGGGCTCGGGGACATTCGGGCGAACCCGGTCGGAGTAGACTTCCCAGCCGGTCTCGTTGTTGGACCAACCCACGAATGTGATCTGGTTCATGGGAATCTGGCCCTGCGCGTCGTAACCGCGGATGGCGCCCGCCCAGTTGCTCGCGAAGAGGAAGTCGGTGGCCAGCTCCCAGTTCTGGATCGTGAGGGTGACGCTGGTGTTGGCGAAGACCAGGTTGGTGGCGAAGATGTTGGAAGAGACGCCGGCGAAATCGATGACGGAATTGCCGGCGATCACGAGGTTCGTGACGGAGAGGTCGGCGTCGTTCAGGGTGAGCGTGCCGCCGGCGAGGGTGAGGGAACCGGTGTAGCTGATGTCCGAGCCGAGGGTGAGCGAGCCGGTGGAGGAGACCTGGAGGTTGCCGGAGCCGGTGATCGAGCCGGAGAAGAGGGAAGCGCCGCCGTCGGCCCCCAAGATGAGTTCGCCCGTCGTGCCGAGGTCGAGGAGACCGGTGCCGTTCAGCGTGGAGACGGAGTCGGAGAACGTGCCCATCGCGACGCGGCCGTCGGCGGCGAGCGTGATATCGGTGCCGTTGGCCAGCTGGTTGCTCGCCTGGTAGACGAGGTTGGCGGAGTTCGCGGCGCCCACGCTGTCGCCGACCACGACATTGCCGCCGGTGGCGTTGACGCCGGAGGTCTTGTTGAGGTTCACGGTGCCGTCGTTGATCGCGAGGTCGCCGGTGAAGGTGTTCGCGGCCGAGCCGGAGAGGGTCACGGTGCCGGTGCCGGTCTTGGTCAGCGTGGTGCCGGTGCCGCTGATGGCGCCGCTGTAGGTGAGGTTGCCGGTGCCGCCGGTCTCGAGCGCGAAACCGGCGCCGCTCACGTTGCCGCTGAGCGTCAGGGCGCTGCCGGAGTTGGCGGTGATGCTGGAATTGGCGGCGAGGGTGACGTTGCCGGCGTAGGCGTTGGTGCCGGTGACATTCTGGATGGCGCCGCCGCCGCTCACGCCGGTGCCGCTGATGGTGGCGCCGACGGCGGCGACACTGATGTTGTTGTTGCCGGCGTCCTGGGCGAACTGGAGGGCGGCGCCGTCGGTGACGGTGGCGCCGGAGCCGGAGAGGCCGCTGCTGTGGGTGACGCGGACGATGCCGTCGGTCACGGCGGTGGCGCCGGTGTAGGCGTTGTTGCCCGCGAGGGTCAGCATGCCGTTGCCCTCCTTGGTGACGTTCGCGACGTTCGCGCCGATGGCGCCGTTGATGGCGGCGTCGCCCTCGCCGCCGATGATGAGGTTCCGGCTGGCGGCGGTGCCGTTCAGGATCGAGCTGTTGACGCCGTTCGGGTTCGTGATGTTGAGGGTCGAGCCGGCGTCGATGTTGATCCGGGTGTCGGCGGCGAGGCGGACGAGGCCGTTCCACGTGTTGGTGCCGCTCACGCTCCGCAGGGCGCCGGTGCCGCCGGTGCCGGAGAGGGTGAGGGTCTCGTTGCCGATGGTCAGGCCGCCCTGCAGCTGGAGCTGGGCGCCGGATTGGACGGTGGTGCTGTTGTCGAGACTGCCGATCGACGGCCCGACCTGGCCGAGCGCGGCGTTGTTCTGGATGATGACGGTGCCCTGCTGGATGTCGGTGGCGCCCTGGTAGGTGTTGGTGCCGGTGAGCAGGAGGGTGCCGGTGCCGGTCTTCGCGAAGCTCGTGGAGGAATCGCTGTTGGTGAAGCCGATGCCGTTCTGGAGGATCGAGTCGATCTGCAGGTCGATGCCGCTGGGCGTGCTGCCGGACGCGACCGAGATGGCGAAGGCGTTGGCCGACATGCCGACGTTGCTCTCCTCGATGACGGCGGTGCGGTCGGAGGCGCTCGTGGTGATGCCGCCCGTCAGCGTGAGGAGCGGATTGTAGGAGATGTCGCCGCCGGTGACGTGACCGCCGGTGAGGCTCAGGGTCGTGAAGGCGTTGCTGCCACCGTTGAGGTTGAAGAGGCCGTCGGAGTAGACGGTCAGGCTCGTGCTCGCGGTGTTGGTGCCGTTGTCGTAGGTGCCGATGAGATTGTTGGCGGACGGGGCGCTGGCCAGCTGGCCCATCTGCAGGACCACGGAGTCGGCGGCCCCGGGGGAGGACGAGTTGCCCACGACGACGCTCGAGCCGGAGATGACGGGGGCGTCGCCGATGCCGTCGACGATGAGCTTGCCGCCGGTGATGGTGGTGGCGCCGGAGTACGAATTGGAGGCGTCGGTGATGAGATTCACCGTGCCCGCGCCGGTCTTGGTGAGGCCGCCGGTGCCGCTGATGGTGCCGGCGATGTAGATGTTCGAGGGATCCAGGACGTAGGAGGGATAAGGCAGGTACGTCGGGGTGACGCCGGTGGCGGAAGTCGTGTTCAGCGTGAGCGTGTAGGACCCGAGGTTGATCGTGTTGTCGAAATTCAGGTCGTC
>CAZGJB010000245.1:0-5501 GCA_964526145.1 uncultured Opitutaceae bacterium | reverse complement strand
CAGGGCCGCGAGGTACTCCGGATCCATCGCCGCCAGCGTCAGGTCGAGCCAGCGTCGCCGCCCCGCCGGTGTCCCGCGCACGAGGAGCAGGTCCTGCGAGGTGAACACCACGGTCGGGAAGCGGCCGAGATAGTCGCCGATGCGCGTGATCTTTTCCCCGTCGCACCACAACTCGCGGCCATCCGGGCGCAGCGTGATCGTCAGCCGGCTGGCGCCGAACCGCTCATGCTCCACCTCCGCCGCGATCGCGGCCTCCGCCTGGCCGTGGGCCATGAGCTGCTTTGCCTCGGTCGTGCGGAAGGAACGCAGCGCCGTGATGAACCCGGCCGCCTCGAGCAGGTTGGTCTTCCCCTGACCGTTGGCCCCGAGCAGGAACTGCTGCCGGCCGCGCAGCGCCAGCTCCGCCAACGGGATGTTGCGGAAGTGACGGACGGTGAGCGAACGCAGGAGCATGGCAGGCGAAAGTAGTGAGATCCGGATAGCGGGTAGCGAGCATGTTTCGGGGATCAGCGTCACCCGCAGGCGGCTGGACTTTCTACTCGCTACTCGCTACCCACTACCCGCTACTTTTCCCCATGTCTTTCGAAGCCACCCTCGCCGAATCCGTCCGCACCCTCCAGGCGCTGAGCGCCATTCGCTCCGAGATCGACGCCGCCGGCCGGCTGATCGTCGACACCCTGCGCCACGACAAGAAGCTGCTCATCTGCGGCAACGGCGGCAGCGCCGCCGAGGCCGGGCATTTCTCGACCGAGCTGGTCGGGCGCTACCAGAAGAACCGCTCGTCGCTGCCGGCCATCGCACTTTCCGCCGACGGTTCGCTCCTCACCTGCATCGGCAACGACTTCGGTTACGACCAAGTCTTCGCCCGCCAGATCGCCGGCCTCGCGCATCCCGGCGACCTCGTGGTCGTGCTCACCTCCAGCGGCAACTCCGCCAACATCATCGCCGCGCTGCACGAGTCGAACAAGCTGGGCCTGAAGAGCATCGCCTTCCTCGGCCGCGGCGGCGGCAAGGCCAAGGGTCTCGCGTCGTGCGAGCTCATCATCCCCAGCCACAGCGGCGCGGCCTGCCAGGAGGCGCATCTCTTCCTGATCCACCACTTCTGCGAGCTGATCGACGCCGAGTTCGCCTGAGGGTGAACCACGAATGGACACGAATGGGCACGAATAGGGACCCAAGTACCATTCAAACCACAGATTAACACAGATGCACACAGATCCCTGAGGCGATCACTCTGAATCGCCATCGGGCTGTCGGCGTGTATTTTGATCGAAAGGGGATCCCCGCCCGTACCACAGACTCCATCTGTGTAAATCTGTGTTCATCTGTGGTTCCATTCTGCCTTGGTTCCTTATTCGTGCCCATTCGTGTCCATTCGTGGTTAACCGGATCGACGGCTCTGATTAGCTTTTGCGTCTTGCGGATAGCCGTGCCGTGGGTTCGCTTGGCGCTTCCATGAGCAATCCCACCGCCGCCGAACACGCCGTCCTCAAGACCTCCTACGGGGAGATGACCATCGCCTTCTGGTCCGATGTCGCCCCCAAGACCGTCGAGAATTTCAAGAAGCTCGCCCGCGAGGGTTTCTACAACGGCACCGCCTTTCACCGCATCATCAAGGGTTTCATGATCCAGGGTGGCTGCCCCAACACCAAGGCCGGCGAGAGCGGAATGCCCGGCACGGGCGGCCCCGGCTACAAGATCAAGGCCGAGTTCAATCCCAAGTCGCACGTCCGCGGCGTCATCTCGATGGCTCGTTCGGCGCACCCCGATTCCGCCGGCTCGCAGTTCTTCATCTGCCACGGCGACGCCAAGTTCCTCGACCGCCAGTACACCGCCTTCGGCGAGCTGGTGAAGGGTGACGACGTCCTCGAGCGCATCGCCACCGTCCCCACCCAGCACGGCGGCGGCGGCGAAAAGAGCACCCCCATCGACCGCGTCGAGCTCGTCAGCGTGACCATCGTCCCGGCTGCCTGAGGGCCGGAAAATCGCCGCGACCTCCGCGCCTCCGCGTGAGGTCGTCATCGCCTCGCCATGTCCAAGCCGCTCAACTTCGCCGTGGCCTGCAGCGAGAACCGTGTAATCGGTCGCGCGGGGAAGTTGCCCTGGCACATCCCCGAGGACCTCGCCCACTTCCATCGCATCACGGCTGGGCAGACCGTGGTGCTTGGCCGCATCTGCTACGAGACCTGGCCGCGCGTGCGTGACGACGGGCGCGTGCCCGTGGTGATCACGAGCAACCGCAACCTAGCCCGACCCGGCGTGCACGTTGCCGGCAGTGTCGGCGAGGCCGTGGCCATCGCGCAGACCCTGCCCGGTGAAATCATCATCTGCGGCGGCCAGCGCATCTACGAGGAACTGCTGCCCCGCGCGGACCGCATCTACCTCACGCTGGTCCACGCCGAGGTCCCCGGCGACACGTGGTTTCCCGAATGGCGCCATCTCGCGTGGCGCGAGTCCGACCGCCGCGAGAGCCGCGACGCGAATTTCCGGTATACGTTCTCCACGCTGGATCGCGTGGGTGACTGACTCTCCGCGCCCACCGCGTCTCCGCGAGAGCCCTCTTCAGCCCTTCGCCTGCAGCGCCGCATGCGCCTTGGCGACCTGGACGTACTTCTCGGCCCACTTCTTCAGGCCGGCCTGTTCCTCCGGCTTGAGCGGGCGCACGACCTTGGCGGGCGAGCCGTAGACCATCGAACCCGGCGGGCACTCGAAACGCTGCGGCACCAGTGAATTCGCGCCGACGATGCTGCGCGCGCCGATCTTGGCGCCGTCGAGCACGGTCGCTCCCATGCCGATGAGGCACTCGTCGCCGATCACGCACGCATGGATGATCGCCGCATGGCCGATCGTGCACCAGTTGCCGATGTAGGCGCCATATTCGTCGGCCAGATGCACGATGGCACCGTCCTGGATGTTGGAGCCCTCGCCCACGCGGATCTCGTGGATGTCGCCGCGCAGGATCGCGCCGTAGAAGACGCTGCTCCCGGGCGCGAGCACCACGTCACCCACGACCGTGGCGTTGCGGGCGACAAAGGTCGCCGCACCCGTGTCGGGTTGCTTGCTGAGATGGGCGGACAGGCGGTCATTCACATCCATACGCCCCACCCTGCCGGCCGCCGTCCCCAGCGCCAAGCCCGGAAACATTCCGACCGTCCGCTGCACGCTTCCTTATCCCCTGAACCTTGTCCCTTATTCCCCGACTGCCCGCCCAGAAGTTGCTCGCGCCCCCAATTGTAATCGGCATGCTCACGGGCTTTCCGCCCCTCCCCATGGATACACTCATGCACGTCGTACGCGGCCTGATCGGAATCGCCGCTTTCCTCGGAATCGCTGTCCTGCTGAGTGAGAACCGCCGCGCCATCGACTGGCGGGTCGTCGGCGTCGGCATCCTCCTGCAGGTCGTTTTCGCCGCCCTCGTCATCCACGCGCCGCCCGTGCGCTACGCGATCGAGCTCGTGGGCAATTTCTTCGTCCAGCTCCTCGCCTTCACCGGTGAGGGCACGAAGTTCGTCTTCGGCTCGCTCGTCGACCAGAACAAGCACGGCGTCGTCTTCGGCCTGAGCATCCTCCCGTCGATCATCTTCTTCTCCGCCTTCACCTCGGCGCTCTACTACCTGGGCATCCTGCAGAAGATCGTCTGGGCCCTCGCTTGGGTGATGACCAAGACGATGCGTCTCTCCGGCCCCGAGACTCTCAGCGCCTCCGCCAACGTCTTCCTCGGCCAGACCGAGGCCCCGCTCCTCATCAAGCCCTACCTCAACACGATGACGCGCTCGGAGATCCTCTGCGTCATGATCGGCGGCATGGCCACCGTCGCGGGCGCGGTGATGATCGCCTACATCAGTTTCCTCGGCGGGACCGATCCGCAGCAGCAGGTGATCTTCGCCACCCACCTGATCACGAAGTCCGTCATCTCCGCCCCGGCCGCGCTCATGTTCGCCAAGATCCTCCTGCCGCAGACCGAGACGGTCGACACGACCCTGCAGGTGAACAAGGAGAAGATCGGCTCCAACCTGATCGACGCCGTCTGCCTCGGCACGACCGACGGCCTCAAGCTCGCGGTCAACGTCGGCGCCATGCTCATCGTCTTCACCGCCATGATCGCCATGGTGAACTACGTGCTCAGCTCCTGGCTCGGCGACCCCCTCGGCCTGAACCCGCTGGTCGCCCAATGGACCAACGGCACGTTCAAGACCTTCTCGCTCGAGTTCCTGCTCGGCCTCCTCTTCGCCCCGGTGGCCTGGCTCATGGGCATCAGCAACGACGCCCTCCTCCAGTCGGGCGCCCTGCTCGGCACCCGCACGGTGCTCAACGAATTCGTGGCCTTCCTGAACCTCGCCGACCTGAAGAGCGCCGGGCTCTACAATGATCCCCGCAACCTCATGATCATGACCTACGCCCTGTGCGGCTTTGCCAACATCGTGAGCATCGGCATCCAGATCGGCGGCATCGGCGCCATCGCCCCGGCCCAGCGCGAGAACCTCGCCAAGCTCGGCGTGAAGGCCCTCATCGGCGGCAGCCTCGCGTGCTTCATGGCCGCGGCCATCGCCGGCGTGCTGGCTTGATCATGACCAAACGCGAAGTCATCCGCCAAGTCCTCGCCCATCAGCGACCGCCGTACGTGCCGTGGTCGTTCTCGTTCACGCAGGAGGCGCGCGAAAAGCTCGAGCGCCACTACGGCACCACCGACCTCGATGGCGTGCTCCACAACCACCTGATCTGGGCCGGCAACCCCGCCGGCAGCTTCACCGACCTCGGCGGCGACAAGGTGCGCGACGCGTTCGGCGTGATCTGGGACCGCTCAGTCGACAAGGACATCGGCATGGTCGTGAGCCCGCAGCTCCCCGCGCCCGACCTGTCGGCCTACCGCTTCCCCGACCCGCGCGGCGACATTTTCTTCGGCGACGTCCCGCGCCTGCTGGCGAAGCACCCCGACTCCTTCCGGGTCTTCCCCATCGGTTTCTCGCTCTATGAACGCGCCTGGACCCTACGCGGCATGGAGAATCTGATGATGGACTTCATCGAGAACCCGGACTTCGTGCGCCGGCTCCTCCGTGCCATCGCCGACTTCAACCTCGCCCAGATCGAGCACGCGCTGACCTACGACATCGATGCCATCTACTTCGGTGACGACTGGGGCCAGCAGCAGGGCCTCCAGATGGGCCCGGGCCTGTGGCACGAGTTCATCGCCCCCGAGCTGAAGCGCATGTACGGGGCCGTGCGCGCCGCGGGCAAGAACGTGTTCATCCATTCCTGCGGCGACGTGGATGAGCTCTTCGACGACCTCATCGCCGCCGGCGTGAACTGCTTCAATCCCTTCCAGCCCGAGGTCATGGCTGTCGCCGACCTCATGCGCCGCTACCACGGCCGCCTCGCCTTCCACGGCGGGCTCTCCACCCAGCGCACCCTGCCCTACGGCACCGTCGCCGACGTCCGCGCCGAGACACGGCGCCTGCTGGAGCTCGGCCGCAACGGCGGCTACATTCTCGCCCCCGCCCACG
>CAZGJB010000244.1:3781-5518 GCA_964526145.1 uncultured Opitutaceae bacterium | reverse complement strand
GGCGGCAACGGCCTGCGCATGCTGTGGCGCAGCCTTAGTATTTGTGCTCGCCGGCGAGCTTGGCGCCCTCGCCCTCGGGCAGGCCGTCGCGGAAGGTGCCGAACCAGCGATCGAGCGGGAGCGTGCTCTCGCCGTAATTGCACTCGAAGTAGCGGTGGTGCAGGTAATGGAAATAGGAGCCCGTCGGCCACTTGCCGTGGGCGATCGGGCCCTCGTAGCCGTGGTGACCGTTGGCCGGACCGAGCGCCGCATGCTGCAGGTTGAAGAGGAAGTGAAACGGATGTGACGGCACGATCCAGTGGATGCAGGCGACGCTGAGGTAGAGGATCGTCTCGACGGGATGCATCGCCATGCCGGACCACGCGTTGGGGTTGACGTTCTTGTGGTGGAGGTAGTGGACGTGCTGGTAGAGCGGCTTCCAGTGGATGAGGCGGTGCACCCAATAGAAATGAAACTCGCGCCAGACCGGGATGATGAAAAACCACGCCGCGAACCACACCGGGTGCCGGGACCAATCAAGCCACGGGATGTGGTGATTGGCATAGAGCCACATCGTGACGACCTCGTAGCCGGTCCAGATGAGGCCGGCGACGCCTGCGGTCCAGAACACGTTGTCGTAAACCTGGTCGCGGAACAGGAAGCGCGGGCTGTTCGTGGCGGGCCAGTTGGGGTCGTACTTTTTATTCAGGCCCTCGCCCTTGCGGATGTAGAGGTAGTAGTGGAATCCGCCGTAGTAGAGCCACATCATCACTTGGTTGCGCAGCCAGATCTGTGCGATCCAGGAAAACTCGAAGTCGGCACAGCGCTCCATGGCCGGCTGCGTCAGGTACCAGGAGACCGTGGAAATGAGCAGGAGGGACAGATTCACCGGCCAGAGGAAACCAGGCCAGCCGAAGAGCCACTTGAAGACCGCGGCGAGGCGCAGCGGCCAGGTGAACAACGGCGAGTAGCGGATCGGGTAGGGCGGACGCCATTCGCCCTTGGCGTTGCGGCTGCCGGGGTTGGATGATTCAGGACCGGGGGCATCGGTGACGTCTGACATCGGGCGGTGAGTTAGGCGGTGAGTTGAGGAGTGGCAAGCGCGCAGAATGTGGGGCGTGGGCCCAGATCGGGCCTGTTGAGCGGGGAAGCAGCCGTGGTGGCTATGGCTCTACCGGCGCCGCCGGAACAGGAGGGTGACAGCAGCACCGAGCGCGAGGAGCGCGAAGGTCGAGGGCTCCGGGACGGACACAAAATTCGACAGCACGAGACTGTTGGCCGCAAAGGCGCTGCCGGTGCCGTAGTTCACGGTGAACAGGCCCAGGCCGTCGCTGGTGGCCAGCGTGCCGCCGTTGGCCACGTTGGCAAAGCCGCCGCTGTTGGATCCGGCATTGGCCAACGTGAAGGTGCTGGCCGGAGTGACGAGGGCATCGTAGCCATCGGCGAACGTGACCTGAAGGAGCCCGGCGAAAACGAGCGTATTGGTGACATTGAGGACGCCGAAATCGGCGGCGGCGGTCGGACCGGAAAGCGTGAAAGAAATCGTGCCGGACGATTGAAAGGAGTTACCGGCCGCCAGATTAAGTTGGCCCTGGAGGAGGGATAGGGTGCCCGCGTTTTCGAACGGGATATTGAAGGTCGTCGTGTTGGTGGTATTGCGGACGTAGGTACCGTTGTTGGTGAAGACGAAAGAGCCGCCCCAGCCGGGGTTGTGCACGGTGTAGCCGGAGGCGTTGAGGTCGTTGAAGGTGGCGCCGG
>CAZGJB010000244.1:0-3681 GCA_964526145.1 uncultured Opitutaceae bacterium | reverse complement strand
CGTTGTTGTTGAACGGGACGTCGAAGTACGTCGTGTTGGTGGTATTGCGGACGTACGAGCCGTCGTTGGTGAAGACGAAAGAGCCGCCCCAGCCGGGATTGTGCACCGTGTAGCCGGAGGCGTTGAGGTCGTTGAAGGTGGCGCCGGCGGCGTTGGTGAAGGTGGCGCCGGAGCCGCCGCGGATGTAGCCGGACTCCCAAGTCACCGTGCCTTGATTGTTAAGCGCCAGACCCTGGAGATCGTGGCTCCCGGCCGTGGCAATGGTCAGCGAATCGCCGACGGCGACCGTGTTGGCCGGAAGGGCCGACGGGGTGATGACGCCGCCGGCCAAGCTGCCGCTGGTCCAAACGTAGCTCACTTGGGCGATCGCTGCCGTCTGCACCGCTCCGGCGACGGCGACGACAATGATGAAACGGATCAGGCGAATGCCGACGCTTCCGATCCGTGCGGGGTAGGTACACGGGCTCAAAGCCATGCGCGCGAAGGTGCGAAAATTGCCCGGGATTGCGACTCGTTTTGCCGATCGTCCGGCGGGCAGTTGTTATTCTTATGCTGGGACATGAACGACATGCCGGTGTGCCCTCGCCCCACCGTAACCAAGTGTCGCGTTTGGTCTGCAGCTCTGTATGGTTGCACAACCACCGATGCTTACCGTCCTCGACGATCTCCCCGCCTGTGCCGGCTGCGGCCAATGTTGCCATCTCCTCGTGGAGCTGGTGCCCCTGGTGGATGACGTCCCTGAGGAGTATGTCGTCGAGCACGACGGCGTGCGTTGCATGGACCAGCACGGTGACGGTGCCTGCGTTGCGCTCGATCCTGTATCTCGGCTTTGCACCATCTATGAACGCCGCCCGCAGGTGTGCCGCGAATTCAAGCGCGCCGAGGCCCTCTGCCGCCGCGCGGTGCTTGGGCGTTTGGTCGCCCTGGTCTGAACCATACCTGATCCGTCCGCACTCAAGCCCATGAAGATCAAATCCGCCGAATTTCAAACCAGTGCGCCCGACCTGCGTTCGTGTCCCGAATGGGCGCAGCCCGAGATTGCCTTCATCGGGCGATCCAATGTCGGCAAGTCCTCGCTCATCAATCTGCTTACCGAGCGCCGCGAACTCGCGAAGGTGTCCGACAAGCCGGGCAAGACGAAGCTCATCAATTTCTTTCTCATCAATGGCTCGTGGCGACTCGTGGACCTACCGGGCTACGGCTACGCGTCGATTGGCAAACAGCAGCGCTACGCCTTCAACCAGGCGGTGGCGGATTTCCTGTCCGGCCGGCGCAACCTGCGCAGCGTGTGCGTGCTCATCGACTCGCGGCTGACGCCGCAGGCCATCGACCTCGAATTCCTGCGCTGGCTGGAGGGCTGCAAGATCCCGTATGCGCTGGTTTTCACCAAGGCGGACAAGCAGTCGGCGACCCGGAGCCAGGCGAGCATCAAGGCCTTCACCACCGCGATGGGCGAGTGGCGGGCGGAGCCACCGGAAATCCTGCTCTGCTCGGCCACGACCAAGGTCGGACGCGCCGCCATCCTCGCGCACCTGAGTCGCGTGCTGGGCATAGGGTGACACGTCATGTGAATCTGCGCCCGCGTGCTCCCTTCTGGATGCCCGCCGCTGCGGAAGCATCCTTGCGCCCGGCGGGCTGATCGCCAATTTAGCCGGCCTACCCCGTGAAATTCCCCGACTTGCTGGCCACCAAACCCGGGCGCTTGTTTGCTTTCTTCGCCCTGTATCTCACCGAGGGCATTCCGCTCGGTTTCACCGCGACCGCGATTGCCACCCAGATGCGACGCGAAGGCGTGAGCCCCGCTGAGATCGGCGCCTTCGTCGGCACACTTTACCTGCCCTGGGCGTTCAAGTGGGTGATGGGGCCGTTCGTGGACGTGATCTCGTCCGATCGTTTCGGCCGGCGCCGGACCTGGATCGTACTCACCCAAGGGCTGATGGTGCTGATGCTGATGGTGGCGATGCCGATCAATTTTTCGGCCGAGCTGAAACTGTTCACCTTCGTCATCATGGGGCTGAACTTTTTTGCGGCGACCCAGGATGTCGCGATCGACGCCTTGGCGGTGAACGTGTTGAGCGAACAGGAGCGCGGCCTCGCCAATGGTCTCATGTTCGGCGGTGCCTACCTTGGCCAGGCGGTGGGTGGGGCCGGCGTGTTGTTTCTGATTCCGTACACCGGGCTGCCGGCGACCTTTGTGTTCGTGGCGGCCGTGCTGCTGTCGGTCACGCTCTTTGTGGCTTTGCCCATGCGCGAGCCCAAGGGTCCGCCACGGGTGCGCGGGGAGGGATCGGCGCTCGCCGTGATCGGTCGCGACCTGGCCCGGTTCGGTCATGATGCCTTCCGGGCCTTCACTGGCAGCCGCGCGGCCTGGGTGGGGGTGATTTTCGCGCTGCTGCCCGGTGGGGCCTATGCCTTGAGCCTGGCGCTGCAGTCGAACCTCGCGGTCGAGCTTGGGCTTCCCGACCAGAAAATCGCCAAGCTTTCATTGATCACGACGGTCATCAGTGCGACCTGCTGCGTGTTCGGCGGCTGGATGTCGGACCGCATCGGCCGGCGGCGCTCGCTGGCGATCTTTTACGTGTGCACGGCTTTGCCCGGGTTGGCGCTGGCCTGGGTCATGTACCGCGAGGGCTGGATCATGCCCGTTGACCCGCAGTGGAAGGACCGGCCGGTGCCGTCGGATCTGCTGGTGACGGCGTTCTGGACGGCGAGCATCGTCTTCGCCGTCTTTCACGGTCTCATGTACGGAACGCGCACGGCGTTGTTCATGGACATCACGACGCCAGCGGTGGCCGCGACCCAGTTCACCGCCTACATGGCAATGATGAACCTCGTGATTTCGTACTCCGCCACCTGGCAGGGACACGCGATCGAGCTCTGGGGTTATCCCACGACACTCGTGCTCGACGGCCTTGCCGGGCTCGTGTGCCTGGCGTGCCTGCCGTTCCTGGTGAAACCGCCGGCGAACGGGTAGGGACGGATCTCGGCCAGGGCCTCAGGATTGCATCGCCCGCGCGCAGTCGCCCTGGAACCGGTCCCACAGCGCGACCAACCGGTCCTCAAAGGGATCGGTCTCGGCGGAGACGATCTTGTTGTGCGCGTCCATCCACGCCACCGTGCGCCGCACGCCCTCGGCGTAGGGAGTGGCGTTGTGGAACTCGGGCACGTGCTGCTTGAGCTTCGCGTTGGAATACACGCCGTGGAAGCGGAAGATCTCCTCGAGGGCCGTGTAGCGCGGGCGGTCGAGGGCGAGCAGGAAATCGGTCGGCAGATGGACGAGGCGCGGCTCCGGTGCGCCGATGGCGACCGCGGTGCGGCGGGTGTACTCGTCCCAGGTCACGACCTCGTCGGCGACGACGTTGTAGGCTTCGCCGAAGCACACGCTGCGGCCCGCGGCGTAGGCGAAGCCGAGGCCGACGTCATCGGCGAAGGCGCTCTGCCAGAGCCCGTGGCCGTCGCCGCTCACGACGATGGGCAGGCCGCGGCGCAGGCGGTCGACGAAGGTGGGAGCCCAACCGAGGTTGTTGATCACGTTGCCGCCGACGCCGTAGGTGTGCGAGGGGCGGAAGATCGTGACGGGCATCGCACCGGCGGCGTGGGCGCGGAGGAAGGCCTGTTCGCAGGCGACCTTGTCCCGGCCGTAGGTCGAGTGCGGGTGCTGCGGCGTGGTCTCGAGCGTGG
>CAZGJB010000243.1:0-5519 GCA_964526145.1 uncultured Opitutaceae bacterium | reverse complement strand
CGAAGCCGAAGAACATTTCTCCGCCGCGCTCCGTCTGCGACCCGACTGGGTTGCCGCCCGACGGTACATCGAAGAGCTGCGACGCAAGGCGGGGCGCTGACCTGCCCGACTTCGCTCCCGCGCTTTAGGCTGGCAACACCCCGGAACCCGGGTCTTTTTTTCCCGCATGGCCGAACCCACGGACCGCAGCTTCCTGACCGCCGGCCAGCGGCGGGTCATCGGCTTTGCCCTCACCTTGCTGGCGCTGCTGTCGACGGCCGCATTGTTCGTCCTCGGCATCATCGCCCTTGGGCGACTGGCCGGGTACTTCTCGGGTGTGCTTTGGCCGCTGGCCTGCGCTGGCGTCATCGCCCTCATCCTGCGGCCGGTCGTCGAGATCCTGGAGCGGCGGCTGCGCATCCGGCGTCTCGTGGCGGTCATTCTCCTGTTCGGCGTCTTCGGCCTCGCCGTCACGGGGGCCTTGGTCCTCATCCTGCCTCCCGTCATCGACCAGGCGGTCGCCTTCATCGCCTACCTGCCGACGCTCTGGTCGAACGCCAGCGGCTACGTCGAGCGCAACTACCCGGAGTGGATCGCCCTCGTGCAGCGCCAGATGGAGAATCCGGCCGTGCGCCGGATTGTCGAGAACCTCAGCGGTGACTTCAACACGCTCCTCTCGTCGGCCCTGCCGTCCCTCCGCGCGGCCGGGGTCGGCGTGCTCGGCGTCTTCGCCTTCGCGGCGCATGTCGCGATCATACCGATCTACCTGTTCTTTTTCCTGCTCTCGCAGGGCAACTCCGGCTGGCGGCTTGACCGGCACCTGCCGTTCCTCAGCCCCGGGGCGCGCGATGATGTGGTGTTCCTCGTCCGCGAGTTCGTCGGCATCGTCGTTTCATTCTTCCGCGGGCAGCTGCTGATCGGCCTGCTCATGGGCATCCTTCTCGCCCTCGGCTTTTCCGTGGTCGGCCTCAAGTTCGGGCTCGTGATCGGCCTCGCGCTCGGCGTGCTAAACATCGTGCCGTACCTGGGCACGATCATCGGCCTGGTGATCACCCTGCCGCTTGCCTTTTTCCAACCCGACGGCGGCTGGCACCTCATCGGCCTGGTCCTGCTCGTCTATGTCGTCGTGCAGAACCTCGAGGGTTGGTTCCTCACGCCGAAGATCATGGGCGACCGCACCGGGCTGCATCCGGTCACGATCATCGTCGCCATCTTTTTCTGGGGCACGGCCTTCGACGGCATCCTCGGCATGCTGTTCGCGATTCCGCTCACCGCGTTTTTCGTCACCGCCTGGCGGCTGATCCGGCACAAGTACCTCGAGGACGCCCCGGCCGCCTGAGCCTGCCATGTCCTGGGACGTCCGCGCCTCCAACGGCATCTGGTTGCCGCAACTCGGCTGGCGCCTCGATGCGACGAAGTCGGTCGATCGCGCGATCGTGTCGCACGCCCATTCCGACCACATCGCGCGCCATCGCGAGATCGTCTGCTCCCCGCCCACGGCACGGCTCCTGCGGGCGCGGATGCCGGGCCGGCGGGTCGAACACATCCTGCCGTTCGGACACACCGAGGCCCTCACGACCGACACCGCGGTGACCCTGCACCCCGCGGGCCATATCCTCGGATCGAGCCTCGTGCACCTCAAGGGTCCGCCGGGCACGCTTCTCTACACGGGAGACTTCAAATTGCGGCCCGGCTACGCCGCCGAGCCGTGCCAGCCCCCGCGCGCCGACGTGCTCATCATGGAAACGACCTTCGGCCTGCCGCGTTATGCGTTTCCGCCGCAGGAAGAAGTGGTCGCCGCCCTGATCGCGTTCTGCCGCCAGGCTCTCGCCGACGGGGCCGTGCCGGTGCTCTACTGCTACAGCCTCGGCAAGAGCCAGGAGGTCCTGCGCGCCCTCGCTCCGGCCGGGATTCCGGTGATGCTGCATGCCGCGGCGTGGCAGCTGACGCGCATCTACGAGCAGCTCGGCTGGACCTTTCCGGCCCACCGCGAGTTCGACGCGCGCGAAGCCAATGGCCACATCGTGATCTGTCCGCCGGCCCACCAAGGCACCGGGTTCCTGCGCCACCTACCGGCCCGGCGCACTGCCGTCGTCACCGGTTGGGCGCTGGACGCCGGGGCGATCTACCGCAACCGCTGCGATGCCGCGTTCGCCTTGTCTGATCACGCCGACTACGCCGACCTCATCCGCCTCGTCGACCTCGTGCAGCCAAGCCGGGTCTATACCGTCCATGGTTTTGCCCGCGAATTCGCCTCCGAACTTCGCGCGCGCGGCGTCGAGGCCTGGGCCTTGGGTCGGTCCAATCAGCTTGAGTTGCCGCTGGGAACCCCCAGAGATACGCCCGGTCCGTCGTAGCCGCCTCCCTTTCCCATGCTTTTCCGCACCGTCGCCGCCCTCCTTCTCACCGCTTCGCTCCTCGAGGCCTCGCCGCTGGCCATGAGCCACGGCGAGGTGCTGACCTACCGCGTCGGCTGGGGCCTTTTCATCCACGCCGGCGAGATCACGATTTCAGCGCGCCGCGAGGATGCCCCGCCCGCGCCCGAGCTGCATGTCACGACGACAACCGCGACGCGGGGATTCCTGCGGGGCTTCTTCCCGTTCGACGCCACCGGCGAGTCGCGGTTCAGCCTGAGTGACGGCCGCATCCTTGGGTCGAGCGAGGAAAGCGTCTCCAAGAAGAAGCAGACCCGCCAGTCCCTGACCTTCGACTACGTCCGTGGCAAGGCGGCGTACGTCAATGCCATCCGCCCGGAGCGAAACGCCGAATTGGATCTGCCGAACGGAGACCCGATGGACCTGATCATGAGCCTGGTGCAGACGCGCACCTGGGACCTCAAGCCCGGGGAGAAGCAGGACGCACTGGTGGTCTTCGATGATGATTTTTATGAACTGACGATTTACGCCGACGGCTATGAGGAAGTCCGCACGCCCCTGGGGAAGTTTCGCGCCCTGCGCCTGACCCCGCGGATGGAGAAGACGGAACCGAAGGGCATGTTCAAGCGCGGGTCGGAGGTGCACGTCTGGATTTCGCAGGATGGCCGGCGGCTGCCGGTCAAGTTCCAGGTCGACTTCAAGTTCGGCGCCGGCGTGGCGACGCTGGTGGATCACCAGATCATCCCGTCGATCGAATCCACCACGCCGGAGGCCACCGCTGCGGTCACGAGCGCGGCGGGCGAGCCCGCGGCCGAACCTCGCAGCTGATCCCGGCGCCCGGGTGCGAGAATTTCAGGCATGACTTCCGGCATGCGCGCTGATTTACGCTCAGCCCCTGTGGACGCATCTTCCGCCCATCACGGACCCGGGCCTTCCTTACGACGCAACCTGAGCCTGTGCACTTGGGATGGCATCATGGCGGTGCCGCTGACCATCCTCAGCTCGCCCGGCAATGCCGTGGTCGCGGCGCTCCTCACGGGCACCTTCGCATTGTCCACGCGGACCTACGGCCTGATCACGTCCCTGCCCTTCTGGTTCAACTTCCTGCAGGTAGTGCTCACGCCGCTCTTCGCGCAGCGGCTGTCCGCCCGCGCCCTGTGCATCGCCAGCGCCTGGATGCACGTCGCGGGCTGGCTGACCTTTGTCGCGGTCCTCCCGTTCGTGCCGATGGGGGACGAGCCGGTGACGCGACTGACCTTCATCGCGATCTTCTCGTTCATCGCGCTCTCGACCGCAATCAACGGCGTCGCGTGGAACACCTGGATGCAGGGCGCCGTGCCGCTCCGGGTGCGGGGCAAGTTCTTCGGCCGGCGCAACCGCCTCCTCTACATCTCGCTCCTGGCGTTCCTGTTCGCGGCCTCCGGAGTCCTCGCCTGGTTCGAAGGCTCGCTGCTCGCCTTCCACATGCTCCTCGCCGTCGCGATCGCCATGCGCACGATGTCGGTGCTGGCGCAGCATCGGATGCACCTGACCTCGGGCAACAAGCCGGCGCACGCCGAGACGCCTTGGCGGGAGCAGGTCCGCCGGGTCTGGCAGGACAAGACCTACATGCGTTTCATCGCCTTCGCGGCGCTCATGGGTTTCGGCGTGAACCTGTTCGCGCCGTTCTACCCGGTGTTCATGTACGAGCAGCTGCACCTGAGTGCGGCGCAGACGAATTTCATGCTCCTCACCGGTATCGTCGGAGCGGCCGTCGCGTTTCCCGCCTGGGGCCTCATGATCGACCGCTACGGCAACATCCCGGTGATGATCGTCGCGCTCTTTCTCTGGCAGACCTTCAACTTTCTCTGGTGCTTCGTCACCCCTGACAACATCTGGCTCCTCTACATCCCGCTGACCACCGGCGGCGTCTTTTCGGCCGGATACGGCGTCGGCGTCTTCGGTCTCCTGCTCAAGATCACGCCGCCGGAGGCCCGCACGATGGGCATGGCGCTCTTCGTCTCCCTGTCCTCGCTCGCGGCGGCGCTGGGACCGATCACGGGCAGCAATCTCATCAGCTGGGCCATCGGCCAGGGTTGGCCGGGACTCACGGTCTATCACCTCGCCTTCATCGTGATGCCGGTCTTCACGATGCTCAACTGCATCCTCCTGAAGAAGGTCGCCGAAGCCCGCTCCGCCCGCGTCACGGAGGTGGTCGGCGCGATGCGCAATGTCCGCACGCTGGCTTCCATTTTCGGCCTTTCGTTCCTCGTCAACCAGGTCTTCTACCGGACGTCGGGCACGGGCACCGGGATTCGGACGGGCCGCAATTAAGCCGGCGTTTTGACTCGCGCTGTCGGCGCGCTTCCCTTTCCACGTCACCACGTGGAAAACTACGACAAGGAAACCGGGCAGCCGATCGCCCAGATCAAGGCCGACCTCCGGCAGAGCTTCCGCCTCTGCACGCTGGAGGGTTTTGTGGCCATGCCGATCGTCACCATGTCGTTGCCGGTCAATGTGTTCCTGACCGCCTTGGTGACGCGCGGCCTCGACCTGCCCAAGGAATCCATCGGGCTCATCAGCGCCCTCCCCTTCGTCGGCAACTTTCTCCCCATTTTCGTCGCGCCGTTCCTTTCGCACTGGCGTCCGCCAAAGACGCTGGCCGTGCTGTTCGCAGCGCTGCATCTCATCACCTGGCTCGCGCTGGGCGTGATGCTCTCGTGGATCCCGGTCAATGACCCGGCCGCTGCCGGCCGCTGGCTCATCGGTTGGTTCGCGGTCTCGAGCGTTTGCATCGCGATCGCCGGCGTGTCCTGGAACTCGTGGGTGCAGGAATGGGTGCCGGTCCGCCTGCGCGGCAAGTATTTCGGCCGCCGCAATCGGCTGCTCCAGGTGTCGACGCTGCTGTTCCTGCTCGCGACCGGCTGGGTGCTCGCCCAGTGGGACTACGCCATGCCGGCGTTCCAGGGCGTCATCGTCGGCGCGGTCATCCTCCGCCTCTTTTCGCTGCGCTGGTCCTGGCAGATGCCGACGCGCCCGCATCGCGAATCCACGGCGCCGAAGCTGCCGTTCCGGGAACAGCTGGCCGTGCTGCGCGGCGCGAAATCTTTCGTCATCTTCATCGTCTTCGGCGCGATCTGGTACTTCGCGGACAACTGTTTCGGCCCGTTATATAACGTCTTCATT
>CAZGJB010000242.1:0-5636 GCA_964526145.1 uncultured Opitutaceae bacterium | reverse complement strand
TGCGCCAGGCCGGCTGGCTGTATCTCGCGGCTTCGCATGCCGGCACGCTGGCGCTTTTCGCGTTTTTTGCGCTGCTCGCGCATCGGACGGGCAGCTGGGATCTGGGCCCGATGCGGGACCAGGCGGCGCTGGCGCCCCTCATCTGGCTCGCGCTGTTCGGCTTTGGCGTGAAGGCCGGCCTGTTCCCGCTGCACATCTGGCTGCCGTCGGCGCATGCCAATGCCCCCAGCCACGTCTCTGCCATCATGTCCGGCGTCGCGATCAAGATGGGCATCTACGGCATCGTGCGCTTCAGCGGCTGGCTGCCGACGCCGCCGGCGGCGGGCTGGGTGGTGATCGGACTCGGGGCGGTGAGCGCGTTGCTCGGCATCGCGTTTGCCCTCGCGCAGAATGATTTCAAGCGCCTGCTGGCCTACTGCTCGGTCGAGAACATCGGCATCATCTTGATCGGTGTCGGCGGCGGCATGCTGGCGGTCACGACCGGTGACGCCCATTGGGGCCGGCTGGCGCTGGCCGGGGCGCTGCTGCACGTGTGGAATCACGGGGCGTTCAAGGCGTTGCTCTTCCTCGGCGCGGGCTCGGTGCTGCATGCGACCGGCACGCGGCAGATGAGTCGGCTGGGCGGACTCTGGCGCGCGATGCCGTGGACGGCGGGGCTGTTCGCCTTGGGCTGTCTCGCGGTGGCGGGGCTGCCGCCGCTCAATGGATTTGTCAGCGAGTGGCTGGTGTACCTGGGTCTCTTCGAGGCGGTGACGGGCAAGGGCCGGGAGGCGTGGGCGGCCATGCCGGCGATCCTGCTGCTGGCGCTGGCGGGGGCGATGGCCCTGGCGAGTTTTGCCAAGGCTGCGGCGATGATCTTCCTCGGTGCGCCGCGCACGCAGGCGGCGGTCCGGGCGCATGAGTGTGGTCCGGGCATGCGCCGCCCGATGCTCGCGCTGGCCGCGATCTGCGTGGCGATCGGCCTCGCGCCGCTGCTGTTCTGGCCGGCGATCGCGCGCGCGGTGGGCGTCTGGCAGCCCGTTTGGGCGGAGTCCGCGGTCCCGCCGAGCCTGGGCACCATTGGCCGCGCCAACGTCGTGCTGGCCTTGCTGGCCGTCGCCCTCGCGGCGGTGCTCTGGCGGAAGGTGCGGGCCAACGGCCTGCAACGCGCGCTGACCTGGGATTGCGGCTACGCGACGCCGACGGCCCGCATGCAATACAGCGGCGGCTCCTTCGCCGGCATCGGGGCGGGGTGGTTTGGATGGCTGCTTCAGCCGGCGCGCAACGTCCGCCGGCCGCGCGGGGTGCTCCCGTCCGGGGCCTTCCGCCTGGAGACCGTTCCCGACACCATGCTGGAGCGCGTGCTCGGCCCGATCGGAGAAGTGATCTTGAACATTTCCACGGCGGTGCGCCGCCTGCAGCACGGCCGGTTGCAGGCTTACATTCTTTACGTGGTCGCGGGACTCGCGGCCATGGCCGGTCTGGTGGCGATGGGAGGACTGCGATGAGCTCCGTACTCGATGTGATCCTGCGCCTGGCGTGGTGGCTCCTGCTGGCGCCGCTGCTGCCGGGCATCATCAACAAGGTGAAGGCCTGGGTGGCCGGCCGCCGCGGACCGCCGGTCCTCCAGCTCTACTACGACCTTGCGCGGCTGTGGCAGAAGCAGGTCGTGCTCAGCAAGCTGGCCTCGCCCGGGTTCATCTTCGGCCCGGCTGTGGCGTGGGTCGCGCTGGTCGGCGCGGTCTGCCTGGTTCCGCTGGGGCCCGCCGGGGCGACACTGAGCTTCCGCGGTGATGTGCTGCTCATGCTCTACCTGCTCGCGCTGGCGCGCTTCTGCACCGCGTGGGCGGCGATGGAAACGGGCTCCGCCTTTGAAGGCATGGGTGCGGCCCGGGAGGTCAGCTATGCGGTGCTCGCCGAGGCGGCCATGATCGCGGCGATGCTGACGTTGTGCGTGCAGACGGGCAGCATCTCGCTGGCGACGATGCTGGAGCCGTCGGCCGGCGCCGGCGCGGCGCTGCTGGCGGTCGGCCTGTTCACCGTGCTGCTGGCGGAGAACTGCCGCGTGCCGTTCGACGATCCCAACACCCATCTCGAGCTCACCATGATCCATGAAGTGATGGTGCTCGACCACAGCGGTCCGCCCTTGGCGGTGATCCTGCATGGCGCCGCCCTGAAGCTCCTGCTGTTTGCCGTGCTGCTCACCGAGGCCGTGCTGCCGATGGGCGACCTCTCGGCGTACGCCGCGACCGGGATGCTGCTGGCCGGCGTGCTGGTCGTGACGATCGGGGTGGGGCTGGTCGAGTCGCTGCTCGCGCGGTTCGCCTTCCGACGCGTGCCGCTGCTGCTGACGACCGCGGTGCTGTTCTGTCTGTTCGCCCTGCTGGTGGCATGGAAGGGAGGCGCCTCATGAGCGGTTATCTCAATCTCCTCATCGGCCTCGCAATGGGCATGAACCTGGTCGCGCTCGGCAGCAGCCGCCTGCCGTCGCTGATCCGCGCCGTGGCGGCGCAGGGCATGATCCTCGGGCTGATGCCGCTGCTGCTGGAGCACGAGGCCGACTGGCGGGTGTACCTGGTGGTGCTGGCCACGATCTCCGGCAAGGGCTTCCTGATTCCGTGGATGCTGCGCCGGGCGATGCGGGCCGCGCACATCGAGCGCGAACTGGATCCGCTCATCGGCTTCGTGCCCTCGCTGCTCCTTGGCGCGGGCGGCACGATCGCGGCGGTGGCGCTGGCGCACTCGCTGCCGCTGCTGCCGGAGCACGCCGGTTCGCTGCTGGTGCCGGGGGCGCTGGCCTCCGTCCTCACGGGGTTCATTCTGCTCATCGGGCGGTTGAAGGCCATCGCCCAGGTCTGCGGTTACCTGATCTTGGAAAACGGCATCTACCTCTTCGGCCTCCTGCTCATCCGTTCGACCCCGCTGCTGGTGGAGGCGGGCGTGCTGCTCGATCTGACCGTGGGCGTCTTCGTCATCGGCATCATCGTGGACCGCATCCAACGCGCCTTCGATTCCCTCGATACGCGCAAACTCACCGTGCTACGCGAATGATTTCCCTCCTGCTCATCCTCCTCCCTCTGGTGGGCGCCGTCGTGGCGGTGGCCTGGCGGTCGAATCAGTCCCGGCCCCAGTTGCTGCCGGTCTTCGGCGGGCTGCACACCGCGCTTTGCCTGTGGCTGCTCTGGCATCCGCCGGAGGTCGAGGCGTCGAGCTGGCTGGGCTTCGACCCGCTCGCCCGGGCGGTGCTGCCGGCGGTGTCGCTGCTGTTTCTGGTCTGCGCGTTCTACGGCGTCGCCTACCTGCGCATCCGGCAGGAGCGGCCCAACCGGGTTTTCGTGGCGCTGCTGCTCACCATCCTCGGCCTGCTGAGCGCAGGTCACCAAGCGCGGCACCTTGGCCTGCTCTGGATCGCGACCGAGGCCGTCACGCTGGCCGCGGTGCCGCTGCTGCACTTCAACGGCACGCCGCGCGCCTTCGAGGCGACGTGGAAATACCTGCTGGTCGGCGGCACTGGCATCGCCCTGTCGCTCCTCGGGTCGTTCTGCCTGGGCTATGCCTCGATCCACGGCGGTGGCGACGGCAACCTGACCTTTGTCTCCTTGATGGCGCAGGGGGCCGGCCTGTCGCGGCCCTGGGTGCTGATCGCCTGGGTGCTGCTGCTCGTCGGCTACGGCACGAAGATGGGCCTGGCGCCCATGCACACGTGGAAGCCCGACGCGTACGGCGAGGCGCCCGGCATCGTGGGCGCGCTGCTGGCGGGCGGGGTGACCACCGTGGCGTTCACGGCAATCCTGCGCGTGCAGGCGGTGGTCGGGGCGGCGGGGGAGAGCGCGCTGGCCAATCGGACCCTGCTGGTGATCGGGCTGTTTTCGATGCTGGTGGCGGCGCTCTTCCTGCTCGGGACCCGGGACTTCAAGCGCATGCTGGCGTACTCCAGCGTCGAGCACATGGGCATCTTGAGCATCGGCGCCGCGTTCGGCGGGGCGGGGGTGTGGACCGCGCTGTTCCATGTGTGGGCCAACAGCCTCACCAAGGGCGCGCTCTTCCTCAGCGCCGGCAACATCCGCCGGGCGGCCGGTTCCGCTGCGATGGATGACGTGCGCGGCATGGCCGCGCTGACCCCGCGCTCCGTGGCGATCTTCGTCACCGGCATGTTCGCCGTGACGGCCTGCCCGCCGTTTGGCCCGTTCTTCAGCGAGCTGCGGCTGGTGCGGGTGGGCTTCGCCTCCGGCCACGGCCCCGCGACCTTCATGTTCCTCGGCTGCCTGCTCTTCGCCTTTTTCGGGATCACCCGCGTGGTCTTCGGCATCGTGGACGGCCGGCCGAAGCCGGCGGCGCGGGTCACCGGGCGGCGATTCATCGAATCGGCGGGCGTGATCCTGCCCCCGTTGGTCCTGTTGGGCTTCTCCCTCTGGCTGGGCCTCTTCACTCCGACGGTCCTGCAGGACGCCTGGACGGCCGCCGTCAGCCAACTCCATCCCACGCCATGAGTGCCGAGACACCTTTTGCCCTGCTGGCGAATGCCACCAGTCTCCCCTGGGCCGATATCCCGGAATGGCCGGCGGCTGAACTCGTGCGGGCGACGGCAGCGGAGCTGGATCGCGGCGCGCGGTTGTGCGCCTGGTTCGGGGTGCCCGAGGGTGGGGCGGTGCGGTTGGTCGCGCTCCTGGCTTACGATGCCGACAACACCCTCGCGGTCGGCCGCAGCACGCCCTGCACGGGCAGTTATCCGGCACTCACCGTCACGCACACGCAGGCGCACCTGTTCGAGCGCGAGGTCTGGGAGCAGCACGGCCTTGCGCCCGAGGGTCATCCCTGGCTGAAGCCGGTGCGCCGCACGGACGGGCTGGCGCCCGTGAATGGCGAGTTTTTCCGCGTCGAGGGTCCGGAGGTCCACGAGGTGGCCGTCGGCCCGGTGCATGCCGGTGTCATCGAGCCGGGACATTTCCGTTTCCAGTGTGCCGGCGAGGAGGTGCTGCACCTCGAGATCGCCCTCGGTTACCAGCATCGCGGGGTCGAGACCGCGCTGCCCGGCGGCCCGCACCGCGCGACGATGAGCCAGATGGAGACAGTCGCCGGCGACACCACCATCGCCCACGCGACCGCGCATGCGACCGTGATGGAGGCCCTGGCCGGCGGCGAGGCGCCGCTGCGCGCGCAGTGGCTGCGGGCGATCGCGCTGGAGCTGGAGCGGCTGGCCAACCACACCGGCGATCTTGGCGCGCTGGCCAACGACGTCGCGTTCCTGCCGACCTCCGCGGCGTGCGGCAAGATCCGCGGCGATTTTCTCAATCTCACGGCCCTGCTCTGCGGCAATCGTTTCGGCCGCGGGCTGGTCCGGCCGGGCGGCTGCCGGCAGGAACTCGATGCGGCGCGGGCCCAAACGCTGCTGGAGCGGCTGACCGTGGCGCTCGCCGACACCGAGCAGGCTGCGACCTGGCTCTGGGATGCGGCGTCGGTGCGCGGCCGTTTCGAGAACGTCGGCACGGTGGTGCCGAGCTGCTCCATCTGCTCGGCGATCCGCGGTACGAGGAACACCATCATGCCCGAGAACAAGACCGCCGCGATGAACGTCACCACCGCCGGATAGATCATGACGGTGACCGCCTTGGCCGCGATGCCCAGGCGTCGCCGCGCCGCCGCCGCCAGCCGCTTGG
>CAZGJB010000241.1:0-5654 GCA_964526145.1 uncultured Opitutaceae bacterium | reverse complement strand
CGTGCTGCGGTCGTCCTGGCCGGGGGCGGCGACGGCGGTGAAGGGCTTGGCGGGGCGGTAGCCCTTGGCGTGGGGGTTGCCGTTGACGCTGACGTTGCCGAGGAAGGTGAGGAGCTTGGTGGCGCGGTCGCGGCGGGGCTTGAAGGCGAAGAGCTCGGGCGACGTGTCGATGAGCGTGGTCGTGGCCTCGCCGGCGCGGAAGAGCGGGTGGGCGATGACGTTCTCGATGAACGGGATGTTGGTCTTCACGCCGCGGATGCGGAACTCGCTGAGGACGCGGCGGGCGCGGTTCATCGCGATCTCGTAGGTCGGGCCGCTGGTGATGCTCTTCACGAGCAGCGAGTCGTAGAACGGCGTGATGACGGCGCCGGCGAAGCCCATGCCGCCGTCGAGACGCACACCAAAGCCGCCGGGCGAGCGGTAGGCGAGGATGCGGCCGTAGTCGGGGACGAACTTGTTCTCGGGGTCCTCGGTCGTGATGCGGCACTGGATGGCGTAACCGTGGCGCGGGACGTCGGCCTGGCGCGGCATGCCGACCTCGGGCGAGTGCAGGGCGTGGCCCTGGGCGATGAGGATCTGGGCGCGGACGAGGTCGAGGCCGGTGATGACCTCGGTGACGGTGTGCTCGACCTGGATGCGCGGGTTCATCTCGATGAAGAACCACTCGTGGCGGTCGAGGTCGTAGAGGAATTCGACGGTCCCGGCGTTGTCGTAGCGGATGGCGCGGGCGAGTTTGGCGGCGGCCTCGCAGAGTTCGGAGACGACCTTGTCGGGCAGGCCGAAGCTGGGGGCGACCTCGACGACCTTCTGGTGGCGGCGCTGGACGGAGCAGTCGCGCTCGTGGAGGTGGATGACGTTGCCGTGCTTGTCGCCGAGGATCTGCACCTCGATGTGCTTGGCGCGCGGGATGTACTTCTCGAGGAAGACGGCGGGGTTGCCGAACGCGCGTCCGGCCTCGCCCTGGGCCTCGTCGAGGAGGTTGGCGAGATCGGAGGCCTGATGCACGACGCGCATGCCGCGGCCGCCGCCGCCGAAGGCCGCCTTGATGATGAGGGGGAAGCCGATCTCCTTCGCGATCTTCAGGGCCTCGGCGCGATCAGTCACGGGTTCCTCGGTGCCGGGGAGCACGGGCACGCCAACCTTCTGCGCGAGGGCGCGGGCCGCGGTCTTGTCGCCCATCATGTCGAGGAGCTCGGAGCGCGGGCCGACAAAGATGATGCCGGCCTGCTCGCAGGCGCGGGCGAAGTCGGCGTTCTCGGAGAGGAAGCCGTAGCCGGGGTGGATGGCATCGATGCCCTTGTCCTTGGCGACGCCGATGATCGACGGGATATCGAGGTAGGCGGCGACGGGACCGTGGCCGTGGCCGATCTGGTAGGACTCGTCGGCCTTGTAACGGTGAATGCAGAAGCGGTCCTCCTGCGCGAAGACGGCGACGGTGCGCAGGCCGAGCTCGGTGCCGGCGCGGAAGATGCGGACGGCGATCTCACTGCGGTTGGCGGCCATGACCTTGCGGATGGGCCGGATGTCAGGGCCGGTGGAAACGGTGTGGGAGGATGTCACGGTGGGGGCGTTAGCGGCGGTCATCTGTAGGTGCGCAGGCGGCAGTCGCCAAGGAGAACTGAAAGGAAAATGCAGAAATTAACCACGGATTACACGGATAGCACGGATCCAAACCATGGCCACAAGAGGCACAAAAAAGCACATAAGGACCCAGACGTTTTTACACGAGGGCCGTCATCGGATCCGTGAAATCCGTGTAATCCGTGGTTCAATTTCGGCAAAGATAGGCGTTTCCCTCCCACTCCACCTCCGGTGATGACAATTGGGCGTGGTTGCCCAAGCATGCGCTGTCCCTGCCTCGACTTTGAAGCCAAACCCTCCCTCCGCCGCGATTCTTGCCACTGCTGTGGTCCCCTGGACCGAGCGCCTTGAATTCGATGAGGAGCGATTCTACCGGCAGGTGCAGACCATCGCCCGCGGGCTGACGCGGCACATCTACATCTTCGGCACAGCGGGTGAGGGCTATGCCGTGACCGATACGCAATTCGATCGGATCGCCGCGGCCTTCTGGCGCTCGGCCCGGGAGAACGAGGTCTCGCCCATGCTCGGGATCATCTCGCTTTCCCTGCCCGCGATCATCGAGCGCATCGGTCGCGGCCACGCCCTCGGGTTCCGCACCTTCCAGCTTTCGCTGCCGGCCTGGGGGGCGCTCAACGACCGCGAGCTGGACACGTTTTTCGCCGAGACCTGCGGACGTTTCCCCGACTGTCAGTTTCATCATTACAACCTGCTGCGCACGAAGCGCCTGCTGACCTCGGTCGAATACCGCCGGCTGGCGGCGGCGCATCTGAATCTCATCGGCGTCAAATCCAGCGCGGACGACCCGGCCCTCGTCGCCGACCTGCTGACGGCCACGCCGCGCCTGCGTTTTTATTTCACGGAGTTCGGCCACGCCATCGCCCGGCGCACCCATGATGTCGGCCTGCTGGCGTCCATCTCCACGGTCAACTACGCCCGGGCCAAGGCCTACGTCGCCGGCGACGACGCCCGCCGCGCCGCCGACGTGCCGGAGATGCGCGCCATGGTCGCCACGCTGATGAAACTGTCGGCCAACCGCTTCCACATCGACGGGGCGTACGACAAGATGCTCTTCCGCGTCAGCGACCGCGATTTTCCCCTGCGCCTGCTGCCGCCGTATGTCGCCGCCACCGAGGAGGACTTCGCGCAGTTTTTGGCCGCCATGCCGGCCGGCTGGCGAAGCTGAATCACATCCCCACCCCATGCCCCACCCTCTCCGCACCCAGCACCGCAACCTGTTCAACGGCGACACCTGCGTCTTCTTCTACAATCCGGAAAAATGGCAGCCGGAGGATTTCGCGCTGCAGACACCGATTAATCCGCGCACGGGCAAGCCCGAGCCCTCCCCGCGCCCCATCGGCGGGCCGTTCAAGCCCGTGGCCATCCACCGCTACGTGGACCTGCTCGCCGACAGCGGCATCGACACCTTCATCATCAACGCCAACGCCTGCCGCGCCTGGTACCCGAGCAAGGTCATTCCCACCATCCTCGAAGGCTACCAGCGCGGCGACCGCGAGTATTTTCGCGGCCATGCGATCTGCCAGGGCGCAACCGAGCCCGAGGACGTGGAGCTGTTCATCGACCGCATCATGGCGTTCATGAACTTGTACCAGGACCTGCTCGACGCGGGCGTGGACTGGCTGGCCGAGACCGCCAAGGCCTGCCGCCGCCGCAGAGTGGCGCCCTGGGTGAGCGTGCGGATGAATGACTTTCACGGGCACAAGAACATCCAGGGCAGTTTCTTCAACGTGCCCCTGCTCAAGCAGCCGGAGATGCGGCTGAAGCGCAGCGGTTACTCCCCCACGATGTTCGAGCCGGGTTACCGCGAGGGTCTCAATTACGAAAAGGCGGAGGTGCGCGCGTTGATGTTCGCCCAGATCAAGGAGGTCGTGGAGGACTACGACTTCGAGGGACTCGAACTCGACTGGTGGCGGCAGCCGCTCTGCTGCGAACCCAATGCCACGCCCGAGACGGTCGCCATGATGAGCGACTGGTTCCGGAGCATCCGGGCCCTGACCGAGGCCCAGGCGAAAAAGACCGGCCGGCCCTATCCGCTGGGCATGCGCATCCCGGGTCAGCTGGACACGCTCAAGAGCATCGGCCTCGACGTCGAGACGCTCTGCCGCGAGGGCACGCTCGATTTCGTGGCGCCCTCGGGATTCTGGTGCACGAGCTGGGAGATGCCGCACGACGACCTGCGGCGGCGACTGGGCGAGCAGGTCGCCATCTACGGCGTGATCGAGGACGGCGCCAATCCCCTGCCCACGTACGCCCCCGCGATCAAGCACCGCCAGCACATCCGCTACATCTCCTCCAGTCGCGAGATGCTGCACGCGAACGCCGCCGGCAAACTCGTCCTCGGGGCCGACGGCATCGAGTGGTTCAACTTCTACTGCACCGACCAGGCGCGCGTCCCGGGTCTGATTTCGGACTACACCTCACTGCGTGACATTCATCGCCTCGACCTCCTGCGCGGCCAGCCGAAGCACTACACGTTTTCCCTGAGCGGCTACGGTCTTGTGCTGCCGCCGTTTGAGGTTACGCCGCAACTTCCGGTGATATTGGAGAAAGGCTGGAATCATCTCTTCCGGCTGCCGATGGCCGCCGAGCCGGCCGGGAAAAGCCTGGAGTTGTGCATCCAGATCGTCCTCAAGGCCGGCGACACCGTCACGTGCCTGCCTGTCGCCTTCAACGGCTGCTGGCCGCGCCTGGATCACACGGCCACCGACCGGCTGCTATTTCCCTGCGGCCCGCTTACCCATCACACCGCCGAGCACCGCGGGTACGACTATCGTTTCCCGGGCAATCTCGTGCGCGACGGCTGGAACGAGATCACCGTGGAAAACGGCGGTGAAACCCCCATCACGATCGTCGCGATCGAACTCGCCGTGCGTAACCATTGATTTCACGGATACGAGTTTAGGCCGAAGTCTTTGGGTAGGGCCTGGCCTCCGGACGGGCCGCGGTTGGCATGCGCACGCCGAACCGGCCGTCCGGACGCCGGCCGCTACCCAAAGGCCATGGTTCCTATACCTTAGTTTAGGCATGTCTTTTCCTTGCCCCTGACCGGCAGACCTAGGCTACGCTCATCGGTATGGTCCGTTTTCGCCTGTTACTTGTCTGGTTGGCCGTATGCATCACGGCAACCAGCGCGGAGAAACGTTCGCTGGCGCCGTCCGACTTTGACGGTTGGCGCAGCCTCGACACGCCGATCGTCTCGCGCAACGGGCGCTGGCTGGCCTATGCGGACATGCCGCAGGTTGCCGACGGTTCGCTCGTTCTGCGCGACCTCGTGACCGGCCGCGAGTTGCGCGCCGCCGTGGGCGCGCGGCCGCCGGCGCAGTTCCCGCCACCGCGGGCGGTCAACCCCGACGAGCCCCCGCCGCCACGCGAGATCCGCATCACGCTGACCGGCGACAACCGCTTCGCCGTCGCCTCCACCTTCCCCACCCACGCGGCCATGGTCGCGGCGCGGACGCAGAAGAAGAAGCCCGACGAGATGCCGAAGAACGGCCTCATCATGGTCAACCTCACCACCGGCGAGGCCGTACGGGTGCCGAACGTGAAGAATTTCCAGATCCCGGCCCGCGGCGGCGCCTGGGTCGCGTATCTCAAGGAGGCCGTGCCCGAGACCGAGGCCGAAAAGGCCGCCGCGGCGAAAAAGGCCAAGGCGAAGACCAAGAAGCCCGCCGCGACCAACCAAACCCTCTCCGCCGCCAAAGCCGCCAAGAAGAAAAAACCGCCCGTGTATGGCACCGATCTGGTGCTGCGCAACCTCGTCACCGGCGCCGAACGCACCTTCCCCGCGGTGGTCGAGTACAGCTTCAGCCGCGACGGCAACACCCTCGTCTATGCCGTGTGCTCGAAGCAGCACCCTGCCGACAACGGCGTCTTCGCCTTCACCCCGGGCTCGTCGCGGCCCGTCCCCCTGCTCGCCGGCCCCGGGCGTTTCCTTAAGCTCGCCTGGGACCGCGCCCAGACCCAGATCGCATTCGTCAGCGATCACGAAGACCACGCGGCGGCCGAACCGCGCTTCCGCGCCTACCTGTGGAAACGCGGCGCGAAAGCCGCGACCC
>CAZGJB010000240.1:0-5718 GCA_964526145.1 uncultured Opitutaceae bacterium | reverse complement strand
CCGCGTGACCGGGCCGATCTTCGTGCCGCGACTGGTATGATCCAAGCCGAACCGGATCAGCCCCTGGTCGAGGTAATGTACAAACAGGTAATCGGACAGAAACTGGTGTCCGGTCACGACAAGCGGCTCGACCTTGTCCTTCAGGTGTTGGGGGAAGACGAGCCGGAGTTCCACGGGTCCATCGCGGTGCTCCCGAATCTTCGCCAGCCAGTGCGACCCATGGTTGAAGAAATGAGCGATGCGCGCGTAACGCGCCGGATGATTTGCCTCGAGCAGTCCGTTGTGCTGGAGGCTGATGAATACATTGAAGACGCCCGACCAGAGGACCAGCCCGACCACACCAATTGCCCAGACCCGGCGTCGGAACCCGATTCCGCGGCATGTCTCCGCCAAAACGAGGGCGCCGACGGCCGCCAGCAGGGTCAAGCCGGGAACGAAATCCACCTGATAGCGGTTCGTGTTGCCGCCGAAGCAGCAGACCAACCCGAACACGAGCGCCACGCCCGCAAACGTCATGCGGATCCACCACGCCAGGGCATCGCGACCCCGGACGGCACGCCAGAGCGCCCATCCGGCAAGCAAGACCCAAGGCATGCCCGGAATGACGCCGTAAGGATTTTCGATGCCAAACTGGCCCGCCGGAACGGACGGCGGATCGATCACCGTCAAAAAGGGGAAATACGGACTAAAGCCCGGAAGCGAAAACAGGTAAACGTGCAGATTAAAGGGAATGTAAGACGCGCTCAGAACCGTGAGCTTTGACACGTTGTCGCCTGCCATCTGATAGGTCTGCCCGAACTCCAGCGGGTTGTCGAAACGCAGGAAGTTGTAGAGCGCCAGGCCTGCCCCAACCATGGCGATGGGCAGCACGGTGAGGACAGCAAGCCTCCACCACTCCCTGCGTTGCCAAAACATCCGGCCGCCTCCCGTCATTTGGGCGAGGGGCGCCAGCAGCACCACCGAGCCCAGCAGATAGGTCGGGCGGGCCCCCACGCACAAACCCATCATCAGGCTGGCCAGCACCACCCAGGGTGCACGCCGCCCTCCGCTCAGCGCCTTCCAAACACAGAACAGCACGACCATGAAAAGCGCGTAGGCGCAGGCAATGGGAACCTCCCACATGGCCGCCCGGCGCAGCATTGGCGCGACCATGTTGGCCAGCCCGACCGCCCAAAGACAGGCCAGCATGACCCAGAATGGGGTTCGGGGAAAATACGTCCGGGCGATCGACCGTACCAGCATCCACGCTACGAGGAAGCCGCCCACCGCAAATATCGCCACGGCGCCGTGATCGACCATGAACTGCCCCGTCAGCCAATGAAACGGCAGGAAGAGCAGGAGAATGGGGGTGATGCCAAAATAGATATAGTATTTCCCCTTGTAGTAGGAGGCATCATGCAGGCCCATGCCGCGCCGCTTCTGCGGATCGTAGGGATCCTCCACTTCCGCCAGTTCTGGTGGTGCCTCCCGGTCGAGGGATAGCTGCCCCTTGAGCAATCCCCGCACGAGCAGGTTGTTGTAGCCTTCATCCTGCCGATCCACAAACGATCCGACCCCGTCCGGCGCCGCGGTCCAGACAAGAAAACACGTAACCAGCAGGAGCGACAGCGTGGTCAGAAACCGTTCCACCCATTTTCGTCCGGTTGTTGATGCGACCGCGGGCGGAACGACGTTCGATGATGGCACGGGTTGGTTGAAAGTTGGGTTGAAGGTCCTGACAAGATTCAAAAAACACCGTCAAATCGCCCGCCGGCGCCCGCCAAGCGCAAAATGCCCAAGCACCACAACCCAGGCGATAAGCGAAATCAGGCCCGCCACCTTGACCTTCCATGTCCCCACGTATCGCACCTCCACCTGGTGCTCGCCGGGCGGCAGGACAATCTGCAGCAAACGGTCCGGCGAGGGGCTGATCCACTCTGGATCGATCCGGCATCCATCCACCTTCACCTCGTATCCCGGCAGATACACGCGCGGCGTCTCCAGCTTCCCGCCCGATGGGAGATCGGTCTCCACCTTCCAGGGATTCAGCGAGACGAGTCGGATTCGAGACAATTCCGGTCGCCATTCCGAAGTGGTCAGCTGGGCAAACCTCATGTCCGGTTCCAACGCGTGACCAGGCCCGAGCTTGAACTGGATCTGGTAGTGTTCGGCCTCGCTGCCGCTGTTCCAGAACGAAAGCACGCGGGAATGGTTCGGTCCCGTGCCGAAGGACCGGGTCATGCCGGATTCCGGCAGGATGTATTCGCGATATCCATAGGTGCTGACAAACACAATGTATCCGTCATAACGGCTGGCCGGATCGAATTCGAAACGCAGCAGCCGACGTTCCCCAGGCTGCAGCACAAATCCTGGCTCCAACTGGTGCCAGCGCGGGTGCCCCGGAATTGCCCGGGTAACGAGGTGATGGGTCTCGCTGCCGGCCGCTTCCATGGCCGCAACCATTTGCGCCGGACCGTATAACAGCCCGCCGTGGTCATCGAGCAGGCGGACCTCAAGATTCGGATCCATTTTCCCATGGCTGAAATAGCTTGGCAGCGGGAGAAGATCGAAAACGTACCGATCCATCGGAGCGTTCTCGGTGCGCCAGTCCTTGGTCTCCAACGCCACCGACGCCGTGATGGCATACCCACGTTGGACGAAGTACTGCGCCTGCCAAGCAGCCCAACCAACGGCAAGCACCAGCAGGGAGCCAACGGCCCAGCGGAACCGGCGGCAATCACAGACTTGGCCGGCGCGGATCGCCAGCCAACCTCCGCCAAGAAGCAATCCGGCGAACACCGGATGAACCCTCAAGTCCATCGTGATGCCAGTGAGTTCGACCAGCTTCATCGGCAGGAAATCAAGCGCGAACTCCGCCACGCGCGGCCAGGGCAGCACCAGGCAGGACATCAGCACCGTGGCGCCGAATACCAGTTGTGCCGCACGGGCCTCCCGCCTGAACGCCACAAGGCCGGCCGCGAGGCCGGCCAGCCACAACCCCCAGCCGGGCTGGAAATCGCCCGCAACCGACAGGGTGGGGCTCAACGGACTGAGAATGTTGTTCGACCATGCTACGCTCCACAACTGATGGCTGTGATCCGGATACGCCACCCCGTGGAACCAGCCGGCGCGCAACGCAAAATCCATGCCCGCCGCTCCAGCCAAGGCGGCGATCAGCACCCAGAGGGGCCCTAAAGTCAGGGGATCCCTGCGCCAGAAATGACTGGCGATGGCAGAAATCGCCCATGCGAGCACCAACGTCACCACCAACCAAGCGACCCAGGGCCGGCAGGTCAGCCAAAGGACCGCCCCCGCCGGGAGAAGCCAAAACACGCCGCCATCTATTCGGCGCGCCACCACTGCGCGCCCGCCAAAGAAGCACCCCGCCGCGAACGCCACGATCTGCAGCACACTCACAGGGATGCCTTCACCGGCCGAATCAGGCAATTCGCTCATTCCAACGAAATAGAACAACGATAACAGACCGAACAGGACCGCCGCCCCGATGGCCTTGCGCCATCCCGTCCATCCACCCTCTCCAAAGGCCAAGCCACCCGTCTGCAGCACGGCACTGATCAACGTGACCTGCATGGCCGTGGGCGGATGGCACATCCAGGCCAGGCTCAGACTGGCAGCCAACACAGTCCAACCGCGTCCTTCCGTAAGGATTCGAATGTTTCCGAATGCCACCCAGACGAAGGCCGCCGACGCCACATAAGTCATATAGGCATCGCTGGCATAAAGGGGCATCAGGATCGCCGGAGACATGACGTACAATGCCGCCAGCGCAGCACCCTCCCATCGGCGTTTCGGTGCGATCTTGACACTCGCCGCATAAGCGCCCCAAGACGCGGCAAACGTCGCGGTGATCGCCGTTAGGTGTTGGAGCGCCGGCGTGGTCAGGCCTCCCCAGGTCAGCCAATCCCACAGGCCCGCAACGTGCATGTACACCGGCGCGCTGCGGAACAGATGGATGGCGCCGTTCCAAACATACTCCCCCTGCCCAACGAACACCGGCGGTCCGTGGCTCCGCCACTGCTCGATGAAATCATGGAGCATGAAGGCATACCACCGGGCATCAATCCCCCCAAGATGACGATGCGTGAACAGCGGCAACATGACGTAGGCCGCCACGCCCGCCAACAGGAGCACGCGCAACGGCTCGGCCAAGTCATCCTGTTCCGCACCACGCCATTTTCGCCGCCAACAACGCCAGCCGCCGAGAGCCACCGCCACCGCTGCAAATCCATAGGCTGTCGACCCCCACCCCGCCTTCAGCGGGGGATACTGCCACCCAACCAGCGCCAAGACCGCCAGACCCGCCGTCACCTCAAAAAACAACGCCCTTCTCGGCTGTCGGCAATGCAGCCACGCTGCAACGGCCAGCACCAAGCCCCAACCGGCCGCCAGCACCGCGAGTCCACGAACCGACCAACCCCAATCGCTCAAACGGTCAGCCGCGGCCCAGACTCCGGCAACGACAAGCAGGTCCATGGCCACCAGCCCAACCGTGCGTGCCTTGCCAGCCGCAATCCTATTGCCTTCAGTATGCATGTTATCGGTGGGTCGGAAGCGCGGACTCGCCGGTCGCCAGAGCTGCACGGCCGAATACCCGCCGCTGCATGAGCAGGAAGGTCAGCACCATCTGCGCCGCGTTCGCGATGCCGGCCGCCAGCCAACCGTCGAGTCCAAGCACCGCGTTTGCCAGCCAGAAAAACGCGTACTGCACCACGAACGTGATCGCGACCATCACCAGGTATTCGGAAACCTGCTTCGCCGTGTCCGTCCGCTCACAGCCAAAGGTCCACCACTTGTTCAATGAATAATGCAGCGCCAGCGCCGGCGGGTACGCCAGCAGGAAGGCCGCGGTCGGCGCCACCCAGCGGCCGAAAAGCCAGTTGAGCACCATGAAAACAATCATCACGGCAACGCCGACAACGGCAAAGCGCGCGAGCCGACGCACGAGTTCTGGCTTGAGGGTCATGGGCCCAAGGCAAAGGCTGAGCTCCCATGTCTGACAAGCTGCAAACGCCCGTTCGCCTCGCCATCATCGGCTGCGGCCTCATCGGGCACAAGCGGGCCGCCGCCCTCGCCAAGGTCCCGGGCACCGTCCTCGTCGCCGCCTGCGACCTCGACGCCGGCCGCGCCGCCAGCCTGGCCAAGGTCCACCCGGGCTGCGAGTCCACGACCGATGCAGCCGCCCTTCTCGCCCGCCGCGACCTCGACGCCGTCATCATCTCGACCCTCAACGGCGCCCTCGCTCCCCTCGCCCGCGACGCCGCCCGTCAAGGCAAGCATGTCCTCGTCGAAAAACCCGGCGCCCTCGCTGCCGCCGAGCTGCGCGAAGTCCAGGCCGCCGCGGAGGCGAGAGGCGCCCGCGTGCGCCTCGGCTACAACCATCGCTTTCATCCCGCGCTCCGCAAAGCCCGCGAGATCGTCGACTCGGGCGTCCTCGGCCCGCTGATGTTCCTCCGCGGCCGCTACGGCCACGGAGGTCGCAAGGGCTACGACCGCGAATGGCGGGCCGACCCCAAGCTGTCCGGCGGCGGCGAACTCATCGACCAGGGCGTCCACCTGATCGACCTCGCCAGCTGGTTCCTCGGCGCCTTTCCCACGGTCGAGGGCCACGCGGCCACGTATTTCTGGGACATGAAGGTGGACGACAACGCCTTCCTCTCCCTCCGCACCGCGGCCGGCCAGACCGCCTGGTTGCACGTGAGCTGCACCGAGTGGAAGAAC
>CAZGJB010000239.1:0-5739 GCA_964526145.1 uncultured Opitutaceae bacterium | reverse complement strand
TCGCCTTCCGCACGGACGACATCCAGGGCCAGCTCAAGCAGGCCGCCGCCGCGGGCGTGCGCCTCATCCACGAGCAGCCCTTCGAAGGCGCGGCCGGCAAGCTGGTCGCGTTCCTCCACCCGAAGTCCACGCGCGGCGTCCTCACGGAACTCTGCGCCGTCAAGCCCGGCGCCACCGCCGCCCACTAACCGCCGGAGGACCCTTCCATGACCATCGCTCCTGAATTTCTCAAGCAACTCGCCGAGAAGCGCCGCGTCGCCCTCGCCGCCGGCGGTGAGGACAAGCTCGCCGCCCGCCACGCCAAGGGCCAGATGGGCGCCCGCGAGCGCCTCACCACGCTCTTCGATCCCCACACCTTCATGGAGTGGGGCATGCATGCCGACCACGACTGCCATGACTTCGGCCTCGGCGACAAGTCCTTCCCCGGCGACGGCGTCGTCACCGGCGTCGGCTACGTCGCCGGCCGCCCGGTCGCGGCCTTCAGCCAGGATTTCACCGTCTGCGGCGGCTCGCTCGGCCGCATCCACTCCAAGAAGATCTGCGACCTGATGGAGTACGCCATGAAGGTCGGCATGCCGATCCTCGGCATCAACGACTCCGGCGGCGCGCGCATCCAGGAGGGCGACGACTCGCTCTCCGGCTACGGCCAGGTCTTCTTCCGCAACGTGCAGGCCTCGGGCCTCGTGCCGCAGATCTCGATCATCGCCGGCCCGTGCGCCGGCGGCGCGGCCTACAGCCCGGCGCTCACCGACTTCGTCATCATGACGAAGACCAACGCCAACATGTTCATCTGCGGCCCCGATGTCATCAAGGCCGCCACCGGCCAGACGGTGACGATGGACGAGGTCGGCAGCGCCGCGGTGCACGCGAGCGTCAACGGCAACATCCACTTCGTGGCCGAGGACGACGCGCACGCCCTGCAGCTCGCGCGCAAGCTCCTCTCGTTCCTGCCCAACAACAACGCCGGCGACCCGCTGCACAAGCTCACGCCGCACCTCGACCTCTCGCCGGACCCCGCGATCAACGACCTCGTGCCGGCCGATCCCAAGGCCGCGATCGACATCCTCAAGGTCATCGGCCGCCTCGTGGACGACGGTGACTTCTTCGAGGTCCAGCGCGACTGGGCCAAGAACATCGTGATCGGCTTCGGCCGCATCCAGGGCGTCGTCTGCGGCATCGTGGCCAACCAGCCCGCGGTCAAGGCCGGCACGCTCGACATCGATTCCTCCGACAAGGCCGCGCGGTTCATCCGCACGTGCAACGTCTACAGCATCCCGCTCGTGACGCTGGTGGACATCCCCGGCTTCATGCCCGGCCTGCAGCAGGAGCGCGGCGGCATCATCCGCCACGGTGCGAAGATGCTCTTCGCGTATGCGGCGGCCACGGTGCCGAAGCTCACGGTCATCCTACGCAAGGCCTACGGCGGCGCCTACCTCGCGATGTGCAGCGCCGACATGGGCGCCGACGCGGTGTACGCCTGGCCCACGGCGGAGATCGCCGTCATGGGCGCCGAGGGCGCGGTGCGCGTGCTCTACAAGCGCGAGATCGCCGCGGCCAAGGATCCGAAGGCCAAGGAGGCCGAGCTCGCCGCGGAGTACCGGGCGAAGTTCTCGTCGCCGTTCCAGGCGGCCCGCAAGGGCATGATCACCGACGTCATCGAGCCGGCGCAGACCCGCGCCACCATCGCGATGGCGTTGCGCAACACGCTCAACAAGCGCGAGACCCGCCCGCCGAAGAAGCACGGCAACATGCCGCTGTAAACCGCCCCCCGACCCAATCCCAGCTCTCATCACATGAAAAAGCTCCGTATTACCGTGGATGGAAAAACCTTCGACGTGACCGTCGAGATGCTCGACGCGCCGGCGGCCGCCCCTGTGGCGGCACCGGCGCCCGTGGCGACGGTCGCCTCGGCCTCCGTCTCCGCCCCCGTGGCGGTGGCACCCGCCCGTCCGGCGGCCGCCGCCGCGCCGGCTGGCGCGGTCCCGAGCCCGCTCGCGGGCAAGGTCGTGTCCATCGACGTCAAGGTCGGACAGGCCGTGGCCGAGGGGGCGCAGCTCCTGACGCTCGAGGCCATGAAGATGAACACCTTCGTTTACGCGCCCAAGGCCGGCACGGTGTCGGCGGTGCACGTAAACGCCGGCGATGCGGTCGAGGAGGGGGCCGCGCTGGTCACGCTCGGCTGAGCCCCCGGGCCGCCCGCGTGTCCGCATCCCTCTGGCCATGCACTCGTTAACCGCCATCGCGGCACCCCGCCTGCTGGGGGTGCTGCCGGATCATCCGAGCCTGAGCGAATCCATCCCGTTTCAGCTCACGGGGCTCGCCGTGGTCTTCATCGCCCTCGGTCTCATCTGGGTGGCCCTGGAGGTCATGGGCCTGTACTTCAAACGCCGCGCCGCGGCGCCGGTGGTAGCGCCGGTGTCCGCGACCCCGGTCGCCCCCGCGCCGGTCACGCCGGCCGTGCCGGCGGGCCTGCCGCCCGAACTCGTCGCGGTCATCGCCGCGACCGTGCAGGTCTCGCTCGAAGGTCCGTATCGCATCCAGGCGATCGTGCCCGTCAACCCTGGCCAGGACTGGGCGCATGAAGGGCGCCGCCAGATCTTCGCCTCCCATCAAATCCGCTGACCCGCCACTGCCATGCTCCAAGGACTTTTGGATTTCTTCACCACCACGGGCTTCGCCCTCATCACCTGGAAAATGCTGGTGATGTGGGCCATCGCCGGCGTCCTGCTGTACCTGGCGGTCGCGAAAGGCTTCGAGCCGCTCCTGCTCGTGCCCATCGCGTTCGGCGCGCTGATTGCCAACCTGCCGACCCGCGGTGTCATCACCGCGGAGATGCAGCCCAACGGCGTCTATGAGTCGGCGACGTTCAAGATCGAGGGCGAGATTCTCGACCACGGGACCTCGGCGGTGCCCGGTCAGCCGGCCACGCAGGCGGTCAAGGTCACCCGGATCGAGGGCGGGCTCTACGACTTCATTGAGCAGGGCATCAAGCTCGAGCTCTTCCCGCCGCTGATCTTCCTCGGCGTCGGTGCGCTGACGGACTTCGGTCCGTTGATCGCCATGCCGCGCACGCTCTTTCTGGGGGCGGCGGCGCAGCTGGGGTTGTTCGTCACCTTCATGGGGGCGGGCTTCCTCGGCTTCACGTCGAAGCAGGCGGCGTCCATCGGCATCATCGGCGGCGCCGACGGCCCGACGGCGATCTTCCTCACCAACAAGCTGGCGCCCGAGCTGCTCGGCGCGGTGGCGGTGGCGGCGTACTCGTACATGTCGCTCGTGCCGCTCATCCAGCCGCCGATCATGCGGCTGCTGACGACGCACAAGGAACGGCGCATCCGCATGAAGTCGCTGCGGCCGGTCTCGAAGTTGGAAAAGATGATCTTCGCCCTCGTGGTGATGGTCATCTGCATTCTCCTCGTGCCGGACGCCTCGGCGCTGATCGCCATGCTCATGCTGGGCAATTTCCTGCGCGAGTGCGCGGTGACCGAGCGCCTGGTCAAGGCGGCGCAGAACGAGATCATCAACGTGCTGACGATCTTCCTCGGCACGAGCGTGGGCATCACGATGGCGGCGGAGAGCTTCCTCGCCCCCGAGACGCTCAAGATCATCGTCCTCGGAGTCATTGCCTTTGGCTTCTCGACCGCGGGCGGCGTGCTGGTGGCCAAGCTGATGAACGTGATGTCGCCGCACAACCCGGTGAACCCGCTGATCGGTTCCGCTGGCGTCTCGGCCGTGCCGATGGCGGCGCGCGTGTCGCACGTCGAGGGCCAGAAGTACGACAAGGACAATTACCTGCTCATGCACGCCATGGGGCCAAACGTGGCCGGCGTGATCGGCACCGCGGTGGCGGCGGGATACTTCCTGTCGACACTGGGGCATTGAGGCCAGCCCATGTCGGCGCAGCCTGAGACCGCCCGGCGCCCGCGCTGGCGCCTCGAGCACCACGCCGAGGTGGTCTCCACGCAGCGGCTCGCCCGCGAGCTGCCGGCGTGGGCCGCGGTGTGGGCCGACGTGCAGACGGCGGGGCGCGGGCAGGCGGAGCGGACCTTCGTGTCGGATGCCGGCGGCATTTACCTCACGGTCGTGCTGCCGTTCTCCGGCGACGTCGCCGCGACCCGCGGCTTCGCGTTGGCGGTGGGCTGGGCGGTGCGGCGCGTGCTGCGCCGCGCGGGCTTCCGCGACGTGCGCCTCCGCTGGCCGAACGACCTGATGGTGGGTGCGGCCAAGGTGGGCGGGATCTTGGTCGAGCAGGGCGCGCCCGACACGCTGCTGGTGGGCTTGGGGCTGAACCTGACGAACGCGCCGTGGGCGCACGAGGCGGGGCTGCAGGGCATCGCCGGCCGTCTGGCCGACGCGAACAAGGGCCGGCCGCTGCCGGAGCGGGTGAGCCTCGTGCGGCAGCTGCTGGGCGCGATTGGTTTCGCGCACCGGGAATTCGCACGGCGGCGGTTGGCGGAATTTGTGCCGCTCCTGGCGCGTTGCTGGGGCGAGCCGCGGGAGGTCGAATTGGAGCCGGCGCGCGGTGTAGCGCTGGCGGTGGCGCGCGGGTGGTTTTTGGGCATCGATGCGGAGGGAGCGGTGAAGCTGAAGACCGCGACGGGAGCGATCGTGGCCGTGCCGGCGCATCATGTCGGTCGGCTGCGGGAAGTAGGTTGAGCGCGAAGGCGCGAAGGATGTGCAACGAGTCTCTCGCGGAGGCGCGGAGGGCGCGGAGGTCAATACCTCGGATTGTACGGATCCGGCGGATGGGGCCAGTAACAATGGCCACAGAAGGCACAAGAGGCACAGAATCGGGATCGGGATCTTGTGCCTTCTGTGCATTTTGTGGCCATCACACCACCTCTCATACGCCTGATCGGTGTGGTCCGTGTTTGATGACTCCGCGAACTTCGCGTCTCCGCGGGAGCCCTGTTGTTCTCCCGCAGCCAATGGCGGGCACAAAAAAGCCGCGACCTTGCGGTCGCGGCTGGGTGATTGATCCTGGCTGTCGGATTACGACTGCGCGGGGGCGGCGGGGGCGGGTTCGCCGCCCTGCTGCTTCTGCGCCTCGAGTTCCTTCATCGCGGCCTTGCGGCTGAGGCGGACCTTGCCGGAGCGCTCGTCGATGCCGATGCACTTGACCGTGATGGAGTCGCCTTCCTTGACGACGTCCTCGGTGCGGCGCACGCGGAAGTCGGCGAGCTCGCTGATGTGGCAGAGACCCTCCTTGCCGGGGGTGCACTCGACGAAGCAGCCGAATTCCTTCACGCCGGTGACGCGGCCGGTGTAGATCTTGCCGACCTCGATCGGGACGCCGCCGCCACCGCCGCTGCCGCCACCGCAGAGACCGTCGATCTCCTGGATGGCGCGGGCCATGGCCTCGCCGTTGTTCGAGTAGATGAAGACCTTGCCGGAGTCGTCCTCGGCGATGTCGATCTGGGCACCCGTCGTCTCGGTGATGCGGCGGATGGTCTTGCCGCCGGGGCCGATGAGGAGGCCGATCTTCTCGGGGTCGATCTGGATCGTCTGGATGCGCGGGGCGTACTTCGAGAGGTCGGCGCGCGGCGCGGGGAGCGAGGCGAGCATGACCTTGAGGATCTCGATACGGGCGTCGCGGGCCTGGAAGATCGCGGTCTTGGCGATCTCGAAGGGCAGGCCGTTGATCTTGAGGTCGAGCTGGAAGCCCGTGATGCCCTTGGTCGTGCCGGCGAGCTTGAAGTCCATGTCGCCGAAGTGGTCTTCCTCACCGAGGATGTCGGTGAT
>CAZGJB010000238.1:0-5845 GCA_964526145.1 uncultured Opitutaceae bacterium | reverse complement strand
ACTGCTCTCAAGGGCGGCACCTCACAAGGGTGCCGCCCTTTTTTTCCGCGAATTCACCGCGCCATCGCCGTCCGCAACACCATCGTGGTCGCCTCGCGGTACTGCACCTCGCAGCCGCCCTCACGGACGATCACCGCAAAACCCAACGCATCGGTCTCCACCGTCACCGTCAGCCCCGGTAAAACCCAGCGATCGCGGGTGACATCCTCCGCCTTCAAGCCCGGCGCGAAGATCTGCCACTTGGAGTTGCCGATGGCCGTCACCGTCAGCGTGCCCTACGCCGCCCGGGCGTCCACGCGCGGCGCCTCCCGGAGCAGGATCCAGCCGATGTCGCCGCCCGGCATCTCCCAATGCACCGTGGCCGGATGGAAGATCGTGCGGCTGGCCGGCCCGGCCGCGAGCGCCAGGCCCGTCACCTCGCCGCCGAGCATGAGGCGCTCGCCCAGCCAGGCCGTTGCCAGGCGTCCGCCCGGCAACTCGCGCTCCACCAGACGCTCGCCGTGGAAACGCTGGAAATGCGCCAGCGCCTCCGCCGGCACCGCCGCCCCCACCTTCGCCGCCAGTACGCCGAAGAGGAAATCGTGCGCGTGCCCCATCGGACCCTTGGGATCGGGCAGCGGCACCAGCGGTGGATCGAGCACCAAGGCCAACCAGACCCCCGTGAGCGACACGTAGCGGCGCATGTCCATGCCGTACGCGCGATCAAAGGGACCACACAGGTTGCGCAGCCCGGCATGATAGAAACGCGCCGTGTCGCGCCACAGCTCGGCCTCCATGGCCGCGCCCAGCTCCCGCAGCCGGTCCGTGGGACCGTACTTCCGCCACAACGCCAGCCCGTAGAAATCCACGCCGTAGTAGGTCGGCGAGTTGTATTCCTCAAAGGCGCCGTGCCGCCGAAAGCCCGTGTGCACGGCCTCCGCCCACGCCTCCCCCGCCTGCACCCACTCGGGTCGGTTCAACCGCTGCCCGGCATAGGTCCACAGGAACCCGTGCAGGAGCGCGATGTTGGTGTAGCTGGGCACGAGCCGTTTCTCCTGCAGTTCACCCTCGACCGCCCGGCGGATCGCATCCTCGAGGCGCGCCGTGAGCGCGGGCGTGAGCCGGTCGGGATACTCCATCAGCAGCACGGCCAGATCGGTGCCGATGAAATGCCGCCAGTTCGGATCGTAGTGCGTCCAGCGCTCGGAGAACTGCGTCGGCTGCAACTCCTCGGCACTGCGGTAGAACGTGCCGTCCCAAGGCTGGCCCGGATCGCGGATCTGCTGGCCGAGCACGCGATCGATCACCCGCAGGGCCCGTTCGCGGTCCCCCGGGCCGTCCCGCTGCATCAGGCCGACCACGTAATTGGAGCTCCCACGGATGTCATGCCGGCGCGCGGGATCGGTCAGCGAATTCCATAGCAGGCCGGCACGCTCGTCCCACAGGCGCTCGGCGTATTCCAGCGAGGAGTTGATCAGGTCGGCGCGACGGCGATCGGCATCGCCCCAGGCCCGCGGACAAAACACAGCCAGAATCAATGCGAGTATCGAAACGAAGTGCGGGGTTTTCACGACAGGGCCGATCAAGCGCGCCCACCCCGGCAACGTAAAGCGCCGATCAGTGGCCGCGTCCGCCCCTGCATCATTGACCGGCCGTTCCGGTTGGCCTCTGCTCGCTGCGATGCATCCCACGCTCCTCGTCCTCGCCGCCGGCATGGGCTCGCGCTATGGTGGCCTCAAGCAGATCGACCCCGTCGGACCCTCGGGCGAGACCGTGCTCGACTACGCGGTGTTCGACGCCCTGCGGGCCGGTTTTGGCCGCGTCGTCTTCATCATCCGACGCGACTTCGAGGAGGTATTCCGCACGCAGATCGGCACCAAGTATGCCGGCCGCATCGCCGTGGACTACGTCTTCCAGGCGCTCGACGCGCTGCCCGAGGGTTTCACGCCCCCGCCCGGCCGCGAAAAGCCCTGGGGCACCGGCCACGCCGTCTGGTGCGCGCGCGACGCGATCCGCGAGCCGTTCGCCGTGATCAATGCCGACGATTTCTACGGCGCCGACTCCTTCGCCCGGCTTGGGCGGTTCCTGACTGGTCCCGCCGCCAGCGCCCGCGGCTTCGATCCCATGTCCGGCCACCGCGTGCCGCGCTCGCTGGCCGCCCCGTTCGCCATGGTGGGCTTCAAGCTCGCCAACACCCTCTCCGAGCACGGCTCCGTCGCCCGCGGCATCTGCACCGCCGGGCCCGACGGGAAACTCGTCTCGATCGTCGAACACACCGGCATCTTGCCCGAGGAGATCGGTCCCGGGAAAAAATACTCCGGCGCCGAGATCGCCTCGCTCAACTGCTGGGCCTTCACCCCCGCGCTCTTCGCCGGCCTCGACGCCCAGTTGCGCACGTTCCTCACCGAGCGCGGCCGCGAGCCCAAGGCCGAGTTCTACCTGCCCGCCGCCGTCTCCGCCATGATCCAGCAGGGCTCGGCCACCGTGCAGGTGCTGCCGACGGACAGCTCGTGGTTCGGCGTCACCTACCGCGAGGACAAACCCCGTGTCGTCGCCTCCATCGCCACCCTCGTCCAGTCCGGCCAGTACCCCGCGCGGCTGTTTTGACCCCTCTCCCCATGACTCCCTGGCCGATCCTCAAGACCTACACCGGTGAGAAGCTCGCACGCGTAGCCCTGCCCGTCGGGGGCATCGGCACCGGCACCGTTTCCCTCACCGGCTGGGGTGCGTGGCGGCATTGGGAGGTCGCGAACCGCCCCGCCAAGGGTTTCATCCCCGTCGGCCAGGGTCGCGCCGGCCCGCTCTTTGCGCTCCATGCCGCCCGTCGTGGCGAAGCCCCGGTCACGCGCCTGCTCGAGGGCCCGCTGCCCGTCGGCGAATGGGAGGGCCCGGAGGGCGCGCCCCTGCCCAACGCCGGCCTGCCGCGCTTTCGCCGCTGCAAGTTCCACGCCGCCTACCCGCTTGGCCAGGTCGAGCTCGCCGATCCCAACGTGCCCCTCCGCGCGACGCTGCAGGTCCTCAATCCGCTCGTGCCCGGTGACAGTGACCGCAGCGGCCTGCCCGTCGCCCTCGTTCGCGTCGTCCTCCGCAACGCCTCCCGCGTGCCGGTCCGCGCCGCCGTCGCCGCCGCGCTGCCCAACTTCATCGGCATGGACGGCTTCGAGCTCCAGCTCGACGACTTCCGTGGCAAGCTCAACCCCGCCGGCGCCAAGGGCAATTTCAACACCTGGCGCGAGGCCGACGGCCTCCGCGGCGTCGTGCTCGACTCGCGCGGCGTCGCCGCCGACCACCCCGCCCGCGGCACGCTGGCCCTCGCGACGACCGCGACCCGCGGCGTGACCCACCGCACGGCCTGGCTCGACCACGGCTGGAGCGACGCGCTGCTGGAGTTCTGGGACGATTTCTCCGCCGACGGCAAACTCGAGGAACGCACCGCCTCGTCCGACACCCCCAACGCCTCGCTCGCTGTCGCCGTCGAGGTGCCGCCCGCGGGCGAGCGCACGGTCGAGTTCGTTCTCGCCTGGCATTTTCCGAACCGCCGTTCGTGGAGCGCCCCCGAGGGGCAGTCCCCCGCGATCGTGGGCAATCACTATTGCACTCGCTTCGCCGACGCCTGGGCCGCCGCCGCCCGCGCCGCCGCGCAGTGGCCGGAACTTGAGGCCGCCACGGTCGCGTTCGTCCGCAGCGTGGCCGAGAGCAGCCTCCCGCCCGAGGTGAGCGAGGCGGCGCTCAGCAATCTGTCCACGCTGCGCTCGCAAACCTGCTTCCGCACCGCCGACGGCCGCTTCTACGGCTGGGAAGGCTGCTTCGACCGCAAGGGCAGTTGCCATGGGAGCTGCACGCACGTCTGGAACTACGAGCACGCGACGGCCCACCTTTTCCCGGATCTCGCGCGCTCGATGCGCGAGGTGGAGTTCTCCGACCATACGATGGATGCCGACGGCCTCATGGCCTTCCGCGTCGCCCTGCCCCTCGCGGCGGGCACGAGTTGGAAGCTCGCCGCCGCCGACGGCCAGATGGGCTGCCTCCTCAAGCTGCACCGCGAGTGGCGCCTCTCCGGCGACACCGCCTGGCTGCGCTCGCTGTGGCCGCACGCGCGCCGCGCGCTGGAGTTCGCCTGGCAACCGGGTGGCTGGGACGCCGACCAGGACGGCGTGATGGAGGGCTGCCAGCACAACACGATGGACGTCGAGTACTACGGCCCCAATCCCCAGATGGCCTCGTGGTACCTCGGCGCCCTGCGCGCCACTGCCGCGATGGCGCGCGCGGTGGACGAGCCGGAGTTCGCCGCCAAGTGCGAGGACCTCTTTGCCCGCGGCCGCACCTGGGTGGATGCCGACCTGTTCAACGGCGACTACTACGAGCACCAGATCCGCCCGCCCGGCAGCATGGACCAGGTGCGGAAGGGTCTCGCCGCCGGCATGGGCGCCAAGGATCCGGCCAATCCCGACTACCAGCTCGGCGCCGGCTGCCTCGTGGACCAGCTCGCCGGGCAGGTGAACGCGCACTTCGAGAATCTCGGCCACCTGCTCGACCCCGAACATGAACGCGAGGCCCTGCGCGCCGTCCTCACGCACAACCGCCGCCGTGGCTTCGACGGCCATTTCAACCACATGCGCAGCTACGTGCTCGGCGGCGAGACCGCGCTGCTGATGGCCTCGTACCCGCGCGGGCACCGTCCCGCGCGGCCGTTCCCGTATTACACCGAGGTCATGACCGGCTTTGAGTACTGCGTCGCCGTGCACCTGCTGCAGGAGGGCATGCTCCGCGACGGCCTCCGGGTCGTCCGCGATATCCGCGCCCGCTACGACGGCCGCAAGCGCAACCCCTTCGACGAGGCCGAGTGCGGCCACCACTACGCCCGCGCCCTCGCGAGCTGGGGCCTGATCCCCGCCCTCACCGGCGGCCACTGGTCGGCTCTCACCGGAACGCTGCAGTTCGCCGCGCCCAAACGCCGCGTCACCTGGCCCTGGACCGCCGGCGCCGCGTGGGGCACAGTCACGCTGGTGCCGACCCGACGGCAGGTGAAGGTCACCCTCCAAGTGCACGGCGGCCGCCTCGCGCTGCGTCGATTCGAGCTCGCCGGCGCCTCCACCGCGAGCTGGCCGCGCGCGAAAACCCTCGCCGCCGGGCAGGACCTGGCGTTTTCCCTTTCCCTGCCCGCATGAGCGCCACCCCGGTCCCCGCCCACTTCCCAGAAGTGCTGCGCCAGTTCACCCTGGCCGGCCGTTATGCTTCCACCGCGCCCTACGGCAGTGGCCACATCAACGACACCTACGTGGTGCACTGCGACGAGGGGCGATCCGCCCCGAAGCGCTACATCGCCCAGCGCATCAACCACAACATCTTCAAGAATGTGCCCGCGCTGATGGAAAACGTGCAGCGCGTCACCGCGCATCTCGGCGCCAAGACGGGACCGCGCTCCCGCGCCCTCGCCCTCGTGTCCGCCACGGATGGCCGCGCCGTCGTGCAGGACGCATTCGGCGGCTGGTGGCGCCTCTACCACTTCGTCGAGGGCGCCCACACCGTCGACCGCGTCACCAGCGAAGCCGAGGCCCGCGAGGCCGCGCGCGCGTTCGGCGACTTCCAGGCCCAGCTCGCCGACCTCCCCGGCGGCCGCCTGCAGGAGACCATTCCCAACTTTCACCACACCCGCAGCCGCTTCGAGAATTTCCGCCGCGCCCTCGCCGAGGACAAGGTCGGCCGCGCCCGGGAGGTGAAGCCGGAGATCGACTTCGCCTTCTCGCGCGAGGCCGACGCCGACGTGCTCCTGAGCCTGCTGGCCAAGGGTCAAGTGTCCGAGCGCGTCACGCACAACGACACCAAGATCAACAACGTCATGCTCGACGTCGAAACCGGCGAAGCG
>CAZGJB010000237.1:0-5860 GCA_964526145.1 uncultured Opitutaceae bacterium | reverse complement strand
CAGGTCGCAGACGTAGGCCTTGCCGCGGCGGATGAGCTCGAGGGCGTACTCGTAGAGCGCGTCGAAGTAGTCGGACGCAAAGAACGCCTCCGTGTTTTCGCCCGGCGCGACCGGGGCGATGTAGCGGTCGGGCTTGCCGTTGCTGGTGACGGCGGCGGGGTGGGCGCCCTTGGGCTTGAAGGCGAGGCAGTGGTCGGCCCAGCCGGCGATGAGCCAGCGGACGTCGGTCGTGATGGAGTCGACGAACTCCACTTCCTCCTTGGCGGGGTTGGTGTCGTCGAAGCGCAGGTTGCACTGGCCGTTGTGCTCGCGGGCGATGCCGAAATTGAGGCAGATGGACTTCGCGTGGCCGATGTGCAGGTAGCCGTTCGGCTCGGGCGGGAAGCGGGTGACGATCTTGGCGTACCGCTGCTCGGCGACGTGCTGCGTGACGATGTCGCGGATGAAATCGCTGGGGGCCGGAGCGGCGGCGGTGTTCTTTTCGTCGGTCATAAAGAGGCAAATTGCGGAGCGAGGCTACGGGAGGCAATGGCGCAATTGCCGGCGGGTCTCATGTTCCGCGGCCTCCGCGCCTCGGCGTGATCTCCGGCTCGATCACCCGCGCTTGGTGAAGGGCGGGACGGTGCCGGGGCGGGCGGGGGAGCCGTCGGCGGCCATTTCGCGGAGGAGGCTGGAGAGGTACGGGATCAGCTGCTTCTTGCGGCTGACTATGCCGGGTAGGTCGAAGATCTCGTCCTGTTCCACATGGGCGTAGGAGATTCGCTGGATCAGGCCGGGATCGCCCTTGGCGATGAGGAGGGAGTTCTGCGTGTTGATGTCGGTCACCAGCAGGCAGGCGAAGGCGAGGTGCTCGGTGTCGCGGAGATCCTGGAGGGCGGCGGCGATCGCCTTGGCGTGCTGCCAGAAATTGCCGAAGCCGAGTTCCTCGACCTGGGAGACGGCGAAGCGGACGCCCTCCTCCTCGTAGATCTTGAAGTCAGAGCGGACGACCTTTTCCGGTGGATTGGCGAGGATGACCGAGCCTGAGCTGAAAATCTCGTCGGCGAGTTTGCGGGGGTCGACGCCGGCGAGCTTTGAAAGCCAGTTGAGGATGGCGCCGTCCTTGGGCGTGGTGGTGGGGCTGTTGAGCAGGAGCGTGTCGGAGATGAGGCCCGACATCATGATGCCGGCGATCTCGGAGCTGGGCGTGAGGCCTTCGCGGCGGAAGAGGTCGGCGACGATCGTGCAGGTGGAGCCGACCGGTTCGTTGATGAAGAGGATGGGCTGCTGGGTGTTGAGCGAGCCGAGGCGGTGGTGGTCGATGATCTCGGTGATCGTGACTTCGTCGGCCCCGCTCACGGCCTGGGTCATCTCGTTGTGGTCGACGAGGACGAGCCGCGTGTTCACGGGCTTGAGGAGATCGCTCTTGGTGACGATGCCCTGGAGGATGCCGTCCTCGCTGGTCACGAGCATCGCATGCGGGGAGGCGGGGCCGAACCGCTTGCGCATGTCGGCGACGCGGGTGTCGGGGTTGACCGTGCCGAACTCGCGCTCGATGACGCGGTCGAGGGTGGCCGCGGTGCGCACGGCCCAGGCGGTGGTGGCCGTGTCGTGGGCGCAACCGAGGATGCTCACGCCGCGCTCGCGGGCCTTGGCGAGGATGTCCTCGGCCACCGGCAGGTTGCCGCTGATGACGAGGCCGCGGATGCCGAGCTCGATGCAGCGCAACTGCACGTCGCGGCGATCACCCACGATGATGATGGACTGCTCGGGCGGGATGTTCTCGCGGGTGGAAATCTTCCAGAACGTGCCGATGTCCATCGCCCCGATGCGGATATAGAGCTCCTCGAGCCGGTGCTCGTCCACGGCGTGGTAAACCTTGGCGTCGAGCGCGCGCACGATACGGGAGAGGCTGGTGCGGACCTGCCGGGAGTTGCGGGACTCCTTGAGGCGCGGGATGAAGAACCCGCCCATGTTGGCGAGGGAGACGGTGCCGACCACCTTGCGGTCGGAGTTCAGCACGGGCACGACGCTGACGCTGTGGCGGTCGATGAGTTCGAGGGCCTCGGCGCAGGTGGCGTTGTCGCCGACCGAGATCACATCGGCGACCATGAGGTCGCGCACGCGCGGGCTGACATCGCTCAGGTAGTGGGGCAGGGGCTGGCCGAAGCGCTGCAGGATCGTGTCGATGCGGGCATTGGTGTTGCCGCAACGCGCGGGGGCGTAGCCCTTTTCGCCGCGTTGCTCCTTGAAGGCGGCATACGCGATGGCCGAGCAGATGGCATCGGCATCGGGGTTGCGGTGGCCGACGATGTAGGTGGTGTTGCTGGCGGGCGCGACAGGGGCTGACGTCATGGAAAGCGGGTCATCTTGCAGGAGGCAACGGGGCGAGGGAAGCGGGAAAATGGACCTCACGCCTCCGGATGGGCCCGTCAGGGACCTTGGACGGCCGGAGTGCCGGTGGGGGTGCCGGTACCGGCCCCGGCGGTGCCCCAGACGCGGGCGGATTGCTCGGGGGCGGCGGGGTTGTAGGGGATGGCGTGGAGGATGTTGTCGGTCGGTCGCCCGGTGCGGAAGGAGCGGAACTTGCCGGTGGCCGTGTTCGGGTAAAACACCACGCTGCCGCCGAGGTAGGCGACAAAGCCGCCGGCGTCGCCGTAGACCCCGTTGACCGGATCCCAGGTGCCGTCTGGCCGGAGGCCGCGGCTGAAGGCGACGGGGGTGGTCGCGGGATCGCCCAGGCGTACGCCGCTGACGAACTCGAAGCTCAGCGTGCGATCGGTGGTGAAGCTCGGATCGAGGATCGTGCGGGAGCCGGGACTCAGGATCGCGGTGGGATATTGGCCCGAGAACAGGGGGTCGTTCTTGGAGTAATAGAAGCTCGGGTCAGTCAGCATCCCCTGGCGCGCGAGGATCCCAGGCCAGAGAAAAGGCGGCGACGAGGCGGAGAGGACGTTGGCGGAAATGCCCGCGGGATCGGGCAGGCGGTCCTGGTTGTCGCCGGCGTAGATCATGGCGGCCTTCACGATCTCGCGCAGGTTGCTCGCGTCGACCGCCCGCTGGGCCTTTTCGCGAACCGTGCCGACTGTCGGGATGACGATCGCCGCCAGGATGCCGATGATGGCGATCACGGTCAGCAGTTCGATCAGGGTGAAGCCGCGCCGCGCGCGAGCGGTAGGGTCAGGCATGGCGGGCATTGGCGGAAACGCGTGCCAGCCGGGCGATGCGAATCTGCGGCCGGCCCGCAGATTACGCCGATAATTGTAAGCTCCGCCGAAGCGCGCCCGGACTGGACAACGGCCGAAGCACCCTTGTAGTTTGGCCCCTCATGAAAATCTACCTCGATGGCAAGTTTGTGGATGAAGCTGACGCGAAGGTGTCCGTGTTCGATCACGGCCTGCTCTACGGCGACGGAGTTTTCGAGGGCATCCGCCTTTACAGCGGCAACATCTTCCGCCTCGAGGAGCACCTCGAGCGCCTCGAGTATTCGGCCAAGGCCATCATGCTGCAGATGCCGCTCACCCGGAAGGAACTGAGCGACGCCACCTGCGAGACCTGCCGCCAGAATGGCCTCAAGGATGGTTACATCCGCCTCGTCATCACCCGCGGCGTGGGCGACCTCGGCCTCGCGCCGTGGCTCTGCGCCAAGCCCTCGCTCTTCATCATCGCGAGCAAGATCTCGCTTTACCCGCAGGAGCACTACGACAACGGCCTCGCCATCGTCACCGTGCCGACGCGCCGCATCAACCCCGCCGCGCTGCCGCCCACCGTCAAGTCCCTGAACTATCTCAACAACATCCTCGGCAAGATCGAGGCCAAGCAGTTCGGCGCCCTCGAGGCGATCATGCTCAACGACCAGGGCTACATCGCCGAGTGCACCGCGGACAACATCTTCATCGTCCACAAGGGCGAGATCATCACCCCGGCGGCCTCCCAGGGCGCCCTCAAGGGCATCACCCGCGGCACGATCTTCGACATCGCGAAGGAACTGAACATCCCGATCCGCGAGGCCGACATGACCCGCTACGACGTCTGGGTCTCGGACGAGTGCTTCCTCACCGGCTCGGGCGCCGAAGTGATCCCCGTCACCAAGCTCGACGGCCGCGTCATCGGCACCGGCAAGCCCGGCCCGATCACCCAGAAGGTTCTCGCCTCGTTCCGCCGCCGCGTGCTGGTCGAAGGCACCCGGATCTGATGCGGAACGGCCCCCGCCCGCGAATTTCCGCTCCGAAAACCCGCCGGACCCGCGTCCGCGGCAGCCTTTTGTTGGCCGCACTTGCCAGAGTGCCGCGGTATGGCATGATGTCTGGGTAACAACACCCACCCACACATGGCCAACCCGCTCAAATGCGACCTCTGCTCAAAGCCGGCGACCGTGCACCTGACGCAAATCGTCAACAACAAGGTGCACAAGGTCGATCTGTGCGAGGATTGTGCCCAGGCCAAGGGAGTGACTGACCCGAGCGGATTCTCGCTGGCTGACCTCCTCCTCAAGGCGTCGCTGAATCCCGCGCCGGTCGCCGGCACCGTGCGCTGCGAACAGTGCGGGTTCACCCAGGCAGATTTCAAGAAACACGGGCGCTTCGGCTGCCCGCAGTGCTACGAGGCCTTCCGCTCCCTGGTCGATCCGATGCTGGACGGCATGCACAAGGGGCCCATCCACCGGGGCAAGGTTCCCCAGCAGGCGCTGGCACGGAAATCGCTCCACGACCGGCTGGCCAAGCTGGAACTCGACCTCACCGAGGCCATTCGCACCGAACGCTACGAAGACGCCGCCCGCTGCCGCGATGAAATCAACCAAGTCAAGCAGACCGTCGCGCCGAAGCCCGCGCGCTGAACCCATGACGATCGACTCGCTCATCGCGACTCCGTCCGAGCTGACCGATTCGTCGAACAGCAAGACGGCGATCGTCCTGATGACGCGGATCCGCCTCGCGCGCAATCTGTCGAACAACGTCTTTCCCGGCTGGGCCAAGCCCGCCCAGCGTGAGGAGATCCTCGCGACCTGCCGCAACGCCGTCGCCGCCACCGCGCCCATGCGCCGCGGCCTCAATGTCTCCGTCAGCGACCTCAGCGAGCTCGAGAAGCAGATCCTCGTCGAGCGCCACCTCATCAGCCGCGAACTCTGCGGCACCAAGGCCGGCGCCGGCGTCGTCATCAGCCGCGACCAGGCGCTTTCCGTCATGATCAACGAGGAGGATCACCTGCGCATCCAGGTCCTCCGGGCCGGTTTCCAGCTCAAGAAGGCGTGGAACGCCATCAACGAACTCGACACCGCCCTCGAGGACCAGCTCGACTACGCCTTCTCGCCGACCCTCGGCTACATGACGGCCTGCCCGACCAACCTCGGCACCGCCATGCGCGCCTCGGCCATGATGCACCTGCCGGCCCTGGTCATCGCCAACCAGATGGAGAAGGTTGTCCGCGCCGTGAACCAGCTCGGGATGGTCGTCCGCGGCCTCTTCGGCGAGGGCTCCGACGCGAGCGGCAGCATCTTCCAGATCTCCAACCAGACCACCCTCGGTGAATCCGAGGAGGAGATCATCAAGCGCCTTGGCAGCGTCCTCGCCTCGATCATCGAGCACGAGCTCAACGCCCGCGAGAAGCTCCTCGAGGCCGACGCCGGCAAGCTCTTCGACAAGATCGGCCGCGCCTACGGCATCCTCCAGAACTGCCACGTGCTCAGCTCCACCGAGGCGATGAACCTCCTCTCGCTGATCCGCCTCGGCATCGACCTCAAGCTCCTCCCCGAGGCCAGCCGCCCCGTCGTCGACCGCCTCTTCATCGAGGCCCAGCCCGGCCACCTGCAGCACGCGCAGAAGGGCGAGTTCGAGCCGGGCCAGCGCGATCAGCTTGACCGCGTCGAAGCCGATCGCACCGA
>CAZGJB010000236.1:0-5863 GCA_964526145.1 uncultured Opitutaceae bacterium | reverse complement strand
TCCCCGAGCCGGTGACGCCCAGCAGCGTCTGATGCCGGTTCCCCGCCTTGATCGAAGCCACGAGCTGCGTGATCGCCTGCGGCTGATCGCCAGTGGGTTCGTAGTCGGCCTTGAGGGTGAAGAGCATCGGGATTGAAGGAGGAAGCCCGGAAACCAGGAAGAATCAAACCGCGGCTCCTTCAATTATCCTCACCAAATCCTCCACCCGCAGCTCGTCCAGCTGGTGCACGACGCGGTCCACGTTCTCCTCGAGCGCGCTGAGCGGGTGCGTGGTGGCGACGCCGACGACCTTCATGCCGCCGGCGCGGGCGGCCTCGATGCCGGCGTGGGCATCCTCGAAGACGATGCAGTTTGCCGGCTGCCGCTGGATCTTCGCCGCGGCCTTGAGAAACACCTCCGGGTCGGGCTTGCCGTGGCTCACGTCCTCGGCGGTGACCATGTCGGCGAAATAGCCCTCAAAACGCAGCACGCCGAGGATGGTCAGGATGTTCTCGCGGTGCGTGGACGACCCGATGCAGCACGGGATCCGCGCGGCCTTCAGGCGATCGAGGAAGGTGTGCACGCCGGGCAGCGCCTCGAGTCCGCGTTCGACCACGATGTCGCGGTACAGCGCCTCCTTCCGCAGCGACAGCCGCCGGATCTCCGTCGGGTCGCGCGTCCAGCGGAGCAGTTCCGGGATGATCCACTCGTTCTTGCGGCCGAAGCCCAACTTGAAGTGATCGGCCGGCAGCGCCTTTCGCTCCTCGGCGGCGAGCCGCAGCCAGCTCTCCTCATGCTGCGCGGCCGAATCGATGATGACGCCGTCCCAGTCGAAGATGATTCCCAACGTGTCGTGAGCCATGGTCAAAGCCCGAAGGCTTTGAGCGTGCCGCCCCACAGGCCAGCCCAGAATTTCCGGGCGCGGGCGGCGTCGCCGACCGCGGACACCTGCTGGCAGAGGAAGAAGCCGCGACCGGCGAACAGATCGTCGAACAATGGATTCATGCCGCGGTAGTAACCCCAGAAGGTTTCCGCGCGCGCCGGCAGGTAATCGAGGTTCGGCGTGAAGCCGATCGTCGAGTCCTGGTTCGTGCGGCGGGCCGCCGCGGGATCGTCGAGCCGCTCCGCGCGCACGCCGCGGCTGCCGGCGACGACCAGCCGGCAGGGACCCGCGAATTCGAAGAAACGGAACTGCAGGGTGATCCACGACTGCCAGCGGAAGAGCTGCCAGCGCCGGCGGATCACGAGCCGCTCCCCCGCCCCGGCGCTGACGCCGATCAGGTAGCTCGGCCGCAGGACCAGCGCGCTGCCGGCCGGGAGCGTGACAAGAGCCAGCTCGACGCTGGGGTCGGCTTCATTGGACAACGTCACCTGCCGCGACGCCGCCGCCGCGGCCGGCTGGTGCATCTCGACCAGTTCGATCAGCCCGCTGGCGAGACAGGTGAACGGGATCCGCCAATCCAGGAGAAAGCGGGTCTTCCGCTCGAGGCCCTCGTCGGCGGTCTGCAGGAAACGTTCCTTCAGCCACAGTTTCGTGCCGGGCGGGAGACTCAGGTTGAGCGCGACCCGACTCTCGGCAATTTCCGGCAGCGCCGGCAGTTCCGACACGAGCCGCACGGGCCGGCCGCGCGTGATGAGCGGCGCAACACCGTAGTAGAGCAGCAGCTTGCCGGTGGTCGGACCGAGAAAATAGACCGCTAGCGTCAGCAGGATCCAAAACCGCGTGCGCTCCCAAAGGTCCTGCACGTAATGCACAAACCGAGAGCGCTGGGTATTCACCTCCTGGAGGCGAACCTCGAGCCGACCCAGCGCGACCTGCAGGCCATCGCGCTCCCACGTTGTCCGTGTCAATTGGGTCTGCAGCCGTGTCAGCTCCGCCACGGCGTCACGCCGCAGTTCCCCCATGCGCTGCAACTGCGCGGCGTTCGCCTCCTGCTGCTCGCGGTTGCCGACGACCTTGTCCCAGGTGCTTTCCAGTTCCTTGAGCCGCTCGATGATGCTGTCGACCTGCCGGATTCGTTCCTGCGCCGCGGCGATGTCGGCCCGGTTCTGCGCGAGGCGGACCTCGACGTCGCCCAGCGCCGCCTTGACCTGCGCCCGTTCGCCGGTGATGGCGCGGACGAGTTCGCTGTGGCGGAAATCGAGGTCCACGTTGTCGCGCAAGAACTGCCACAATCCATAAACCGCCAGACCCCCGGCCACGATGACGGCGACCATCGCGGTCTTGGTGAGCAGCCAACGGGCAAATTGAAGCAGGACAGCCATGTATGAATACGGGACGGCGAGAGGATTAGACGGCTTGATTCAAGGTTCTCCGCGGCCGGAAGCCAATTGCTAATGCCACCGCGTTCACCCAAGCTCCGACCAACAAAAGACAAGGGGATACCCCACAACCTCACCCTAAAACCTCGTTCCATGTCCAAAGTTATCGTTTCTTCCTTATACGATTCGGACGTCTTCAAGATGGCTTGCCGCCAGTTCGACAAGGCCGCCGACGCGATCAATCTCCCGGAGCACATCCGGGACCGCACGAAATACCCCCGGCGGACGTTCGCGGTGGCCCTGCCTATCAAGCGCGACGACGGCAGCATCACGGTCTTCGAAGGCTACCGGGTCCAGCACAACCTCACGACCGGTCCCGCAAAGGGCGGCATCCGCTTCCACCAGAACGTCACCCTCGGCGAAGTCGCCGCGCTGGCGATGTGGATGAGCTGGAAGACCTCGCTCGTCGGCCTGCCCTACGGCGGCGCCAAGGGCGGCGTGATCGTGGATCCCAACCAGTTGTCCCTCGGCGAGTTGGAGCGCCTCTCCCGCCGGTACATGCAGGAGCTGATTCCCTTCATCGGGCCCCACGTGGACGTGCCCGCTCCGGACGTCGGCACCAACGAGCGCGTGATGGCGTGGATGATGGACACCTACTCCAACCACGTCGGCCACATCGAGCCCGGCATCGTCACCGGCAAGCCCATCTCGATCGGCGGCTCCCAAGGCCGCCGCGAGGCCACCGGCGCCGGCGTCGCCTACCTCGTCACCAAGTACCTGGCCGACCTGAAGATCCCGGTCCGCAAGGCCTCGGTCGTCGTCCAGGGCTTCGGCAACGTCGGCAGCGAGACCGCCGCCGCCCTCGAGAACTACGGGGCCAAGGTCATCGGTCTCGGTGACCATACGGTCTCCCTCTACAATCCCAAGGGCATCAACATCAAGAAAGCCCTCGCCTACGTCCGCTCGCAGCGCGTGCTCAAGGACTTCGACGGCGGCGAGGAAATCACCCCCGCCGAGCTGCTCGAGCTGAAGTGCACCGTGCTCGCGCCCTGCGCCCTCGAGCGCGTGATCACCGAGGTGAACGCACCCCGCCTGAAGTGCCGCATCCTGGCCGAAGGCGCCAACGGTCCGACGACCAACCAGGCCGACAAGATCATCGACGCCCGCGAGGACATCGAGCTCATCCCCGATGTGCTCTGCAATTCGGGCGGCGTGATCGTGTCCTACTTCGAGTGGTGCCAGAACCTGCAGAACTTCTATTGGACCCGCGACGAGGTGCTCTCAAAGCTGTTCGCCATCCTCGATCGGGCCAAGGACTCGGTCGAGTTCCAGAAGCGCAAGTTCAAGTTCAGCCGCCGCCTCGCCGCCCTCACCCTGGGCATCCAACGCGTCGCCGACGCCAAGATGGCCCGCGGGCTGTTCCCGTAAGCCGGTTCCGAGGTGAATTACCAATAGACAGGCAGCCAAATGGCTGCCTGTCTCGCTTCCCCATGCAGTCTCCCATCGGCGGTCCCCGTTTCTGGCGCCGGCTTGTCAGCCGGTGGTGGCGGCCCGTCGATCGCATGCAGACCGAATGGAACCAGCGGGCGGAGACCGATCCGCAGGGATACATCGGGCGCGGTTACGCCACCTCCGACGCGCAATTCTGGGCATCGGGTGCACCCGACCTCGACGGTCTGATCCTCGACGGCCTCGAACTCGACCCCCGGGCCGCGGTGCTTGAGATCGGCTGCGGCGTCGGGCGGCTCCTCCGCCCCCTCGCCGCCCGGGCCGCCCGGGTCATCGGTGTCGACATCGCCCCGGCCATGGTCGAACAGGGCCGGACTCTCCTCGCCGACCTGCCCAATGTTTCCCTGCAAGTCACCCAAGGCCGCTTCGACGGCATTGCCGACGCCTCGCTCGACCTCGTCTATTCGTTTGCCGTCTTCCAACACATCCCGGCCAAAAGCGTGATCGCCGGCTACGTGGACGAAGCCGCACGGGTGCTGCGGAGCGGCGGCATTCTGAAAATCCAGGTCGACGGTCGCCGCCGGCCATTCTGGCGGGGATCCGATACGTGGCTGGGCGCTTGGTATACGCCAGCTGAAATTCGGACCGTGCTGGGCAACCGTGGATTTGCCGTCGCCGACACGTGGGGCGAAGGCACGCAGTACTTCTGGATCACCGCGGTGCGTCGCCCCGCGGCCGGCCGCACCGCGACGGATGCGGTACGGGTGCGTCCGGTGCAGTGGAACGAGACCGCCCTTGCCGCCCTGCTCACGCGCCTCGGACAATCGCCCGTGACGGCATTGCCCGATATTGTCGCCGGCCGCGCCAACCTGCGCGAGCAGACCCGCCGTTTTCTGCACCAGCACCGCAATGCCGCGGACGCCGCTTTTGCGACCGCGGCATTTGCCGCCCTCCTCGGGCGCTCAGCCGACACCGCGGGCCTGGCCTTTTACACCGCGGAACTCGCCCGGGGCGCCTCCCGCGCCTACGTGCTCGACTGCCTGCTGGCGTCCGCGGAACTGCGACGCCAATTGCGGACGGCCTAAAGCAGCATGAAGCACAGGCCCATGATCACCGTGGGCAGGATCGCGCCGAGGAACAGGCCGCCGGGCGCGATGCCCTCGGGGAAGAAACGGTTGAGGATAGACTGGCCGGCCGGGTTGGGCGCGTTGGCGATGACCGTAAGGCCGCCGCCGGTGACCGCTCCCGCCACGACGGCGTACTTGAGCTCATCGGTGAATCCGGGAACCAGCGTCGCCAGATAGGTGATCGCGGCGTTGTCGTTGAAAGCCGTCAGCACCGTCGCGCCCAGGAACAGTTCAAACTCGCCCAGGCTCTTGAGCACCGGCGCGATCCACCAGCCTTGCAGGCCGCCATGGATCACGAGACCGGCCAGGAAGAAACCGACGAGCATCGCCGGCTTGAGGTCGAGCTTGCTCTGGTGGTGCGCCGTCGCCTGCGCGAAGGCCAGGAAGAAGAGGAAACCGCCGATGAAGAGTGCCGGATAATGCGCGAAGTAGACGGTCGCCGCCATGAAGAGCAACTGCACCACCGTGATCCACAGTGGGACCGGCCGGTCCGCTTTGACCACCTGCCCCGCGGCCGCCGCCAGGCGCACCTGCTCCAGGGCCGCGAGCTCCTTCCGGAAATAGGCATAGACGAGGAGCGTCGACACCACGATACCCAACACGGCTTTCCAGCCAAAATGCAGGAACATGAACGGCATGTTCCAGCCCCACGGGGCCGCGACCATCAGGACCGGCGGAGCCGCGAAATGGGTCAGCGTCCCGCCGACGGAGATGCTCACGAACAACAGGCCCAGCGTCGCGTAGGCGAACTTCGGCGATGGCTTCAGCTCGTAGAACTGACGCGCAAGGAGCAGCGCGCCGATAGTCATCGCGGCAGGCTCGGTGATGAATGAGCCCAAAACCGGCGCGAGGATCAGAATGGCGAGCCACCAGGCACCAGCCGAACCGTTACCGAGAGCGGCGACGGCACGCATGCAACGCTCCGCGAAACTGAGCACCGGCCGGGTCGACGCCATGGCCATGATGATCACGACGAACATCGGCTCGGTGTAGTTCACGTGGTTGCCGATGTAGTGAATCATCGCGTCCCAGCCCTTGAACCAGGT
>CAZGJB010000235.1:0-5906 GCA_964526145.1 uncultured Opitutaceae bacterium | reverse complement strand
GTCAGGCCCGCGGCCGAACCGAGGTCGGGCGCTTGTTCAAAGCGCCCCGAACCCTTGACCACCATCGGCAGCGTCACGCCCAGCGCGGCGCCCAGGCCGGTGAGGATCGCGGCCGTGAGGGCGACCCCGATCCGCAGGAAACACAGTCCGCTCAGCAGGTTGGCCACACCCCAGCCCACCGCCCAAAGATTCGCCACCAGGAATGTGCCGGGTGGAACCCGGCCCAACGCCGCCAGCGCGTTGGGACAAAAGGCCAGCATGACCGCCCATGGGATGACGACGAGGCCGGTGAGCATGGCGACAAACCACCAGTGCTCGAAGCGATACTGGCGCACCAGCTTCATCGGCCACACGCCGCTGCCGACGAGCAGGCCGGCGAAGGCCACCAAACCCATGCCGAGGAGCGACTGCGGGGACATGCCGGGGGCAGCGCGAGCCTCAGATGTTCTCGTCCTCGCCGACCACCGGCTCGGACTTGTTGGCCGGCAGGTGCCGCGGAAGGAAGAAATAGTAATTCATCAACCACCAACTGCGGGACGAACGGTACAGCAGCGCGGGGACAAGGATCGCGCCCACACCGGCGAGGATGATCGCGGTGTTGGTGCCGATGACCTTGTTGTACGCAAGCACGAGCACCGGCAGGAGATAGCAGACGAGCGTGACGCCATAGTTCAGCGACAGCGAACCGAGGAAGAATCCCTCATCGCGCTCGATGCGCAGACCGCAGTTCGGACACTCGCGGTTGATCTCGAAGAGCGTGCCCGCCTTGAACAACGTGCGGCCCCCGCAATTGGGGCAGCGGTTCGTGAGCCCGCGGGCAACAATCTGGACGCGTGTGACCTTCATCCGCTCATTCAAGCGGCCCGCGGGAGAAAAACCACGGCAAAAAAAAGACGCCCCGTCGCCGGGGCGTCATGGAAACGGCAGTTGGCCCGAAACTCAGGCGCCGAGCTGGAAGCGGACGAAGCGGCGGACCTGGATGTTCTCACCGATCTTCGCGATCTTCTCGGTGAGGATCTCCTTGATGGTCTTCTCGGGGATCTTCACGAACGGCTGGTCGAGCAGGCAAACCGTCGAGTAATACTTCTCGAGCTTGCCCTCGACGATCTTCTGCACGGCCGCGGGCGGCTTGCCCTGGACCTGGGCCGCGGCGATCTCGCGCTCCTTGGCGAGGTCGGCCTCGGGCACCTGATCGCGTGAAACCACGGTCGGGTTGGCAGCCGCGATCTGGAGGCAGAGGTCCTTGACGAAGGCCTTGAAGTCGTCGTTGCGGGCGACGAAGTCGGTCTCGCAATTGACCTCGATGAGGACGCCAACCTTGCCGCCGACGTGGATGTAGCTCTCGATGAGCCCCTCGCGCGTCGCGCGGTCGGCCTTCTTGGCCGCGGAAGCCGCACCCTTCTTGCGCAGAATGGTGGTGGCCTCCTCGAAGTTACCGTTGGCCTCGGTGAGGGCCTTCTTGCAGTCAAGGAGACCCGCGCCCGTGGCGGTGCGCAGGTCGTTGACCATTTGCGCGGTGATGGTGATGCTCATGACAGTGGTGCTGAGGTGGCGTTACTCGGCCTTGACCGGGGCCTTCTTGGCGCGGGCCGGCTTCTTCTTCGCGGCGACAACTTCCTCGCCCTCGACCACGGCCGCGACGTCGGCAGGAAGCTCGATCTTGGAGATGTCGATCTCACCGGCGGTCTCGCCGACCGCCTCGGCGGCGACGGCGGTGACGGCCTTGAGGTCGGCGGCGCCACGGGCGGCGCGGCGCGTGTCGCGCTGGGCCAGGCCGCTCTGGATGGCGGCGAGGACGGTCTCGACGATGATGCGGATGGACTTCACGGCGTCGTCATTGCCCGGGATCGGGTGCGTGAGCGTGCCGGGATCGGAATTGGTGTCGCAGATGCCGACGCAGGGGATGCCGCAGCGGGAGGCCTCGGCGACGGCGATCTTCTCGTGGTTCACGTCGACGACGAACATCGCGGCGGGCATGCCGACCATGTCGGCGATACCGGCGAAATTGCGCTGCATGCGGTTCATCTCGCGCTTGATGGCGGCGACCTCCTTGGAGGGCAGCTTGTCCATCTCGCCGTTGGTCTCCATGGCCTGGTACTTCTTGTACTTGGCGATGGATTTCTTGACGGTCTCGTAATTGGTGAGCGTGCCGCCGAGCCAGCGGTCGACGCAGTACGGCATGTTGGTCGCGGCCGCGGTCTCGCGGATGATTTCCTTGGCCTGCTTCTTGGTGCCGACGAGGAGGATGGCGCCGCCGCCGGCGACGGTGTCCTCGATGAAGGTCACGGCCTTCTGGAGGGCCTCGAACGTCTTGCCGAGGTCGATGATGGAGATGCCCTGGCGGTGGTCGAAGACGAAGGGCTTCGAACGCGGGTTCCAACGCTTGGTCTGGTGCCCGAAATGCACGCCGGCATCGAGCAGGTCCTTGGGAGTGATGTTCATTTGATCTATGTTTCTGACGAGACACAGGTCGGCCAATGGGCCGCCTTGCGATCGTTAGGCTGTTTTAGGTTGATGGTTTGACTGACAGAGCGGTCCAAAACAGAGACGCCCCCGGTGGCTGGCAAGCGCGAATTCGGAATAGCCGTAAAAAGGCGTTGACAGCCCAAAACCCCAAACGCACGTTGCCCCTTCCATTCCATTGCAGGGTGGAGCAGCCCGGTAGCTCGTCAGGCTCATAACCTGAAGGTCGTTGGTTCAAATCCAACCCCTGCACCCAATTTAACTCCCTCCCAGCCGCAAGGTTGCGAGGGAGTTTTGGTTTAGAAACCGCGAAAATCGCGGATCCCCCGTGCACACCCCTTTACGAGGGAGACCACTTTTGCACGTGGAACCAAAAGCGGAACCAAACAAACTGCCCCTGGCGACCTGTTTTCCGGCCCCGATTTGAGAGAAAAAAATGTCCTGTGACAAATAAGTCGGTGTCCGGACAAACAGGTTGGTAACTGGACAAAGTATTCGGTAACTGGATTGCCCTACTTTTCTTCGTTCTCAGAGGAGAATGGCGTATTCCAGTTACCAACCATTTGTCACACGCTGCTCGGATATCGACTGCCAGTTACCAACTGTTGGTAACAAAACGCTTAACCCCGGAGAAACCCGGAGAACGCAACCAATGCCCTTCTGCCGTGCCACTTACGACATTTCTGGCCTCCCAGCGCCAGTTACCAACCTATTTGTCACGTTACAAAAAAAACCAAGGGATACATTCTGTTTCCAAACGCCCGAAGAGCCACTACCCGCAAGAACGCGGCGGGCCCACTGGACCGCCCCGAGCTAATTAGAGTCCCAACTGGTTCAGATTCTTACGCAGGCGCGCCAGAGCGGCCACGGAGTGTCGCGGGATCCGGCCATGCTTGTCGGGTCCGACGGCGAGCAACAAATTCGCCCCCCGCGAAGTACTGGTGAGATACATGCCCAGTAGTTCGGCATCGGAACGCGGCCGGTCTTTCTCCGTGTAAAACCAAGCGTTTCCGATGGGATCGCACACTTCGCCGGGCAGGTAGTAGTAGCGACCATCCAACAGCCGCCATTTGCGGTGCCCGGTGACGGAATTGGGGAGGAAGCGCTCGATCGTCATCAGATCGGTGGGCCAGGCCCGGTCCATCAAGACCTCAGATCCGTCCCCGATGCCATGATTGTTGAGGATGACGGTCTGCGGCTGGCGGGCGGCGATATGCGCATAGAGCCGATTGCGATAGTCCCTCGGCAGCAGGTGCGGGATGTCGATCCACCATTCGGCGACCGGACCATAATTCTCCATCAGTTCGGAAATCTGAGCCCATTGAAAATCGAGGTAGGCCTGCGTGACAAAAGCTGAACTGCGGTTGGCGGGCGGGCCCGACTGTTCCAGCGGTTGCGGTGCGATATTGGCCGACAGGGATCCGAAACGATGATGATTGTCCCACGACGAATAGTAGAAACCGGGCTTCACCCCGCGCCGGGCGCAGGCCGCCATGAATGCCGCCACCACATCCGTCTGGTTGCCACTGAAGCCGACATGGTAGTCGGTGTGCCGCGACGGCCACAGGCAGTGACCCGAGATGTGCTTGGTCGTGAGGATGGCGTACTTCATGCCGGCATCGCGGGCCACGCAGACCCACTGATCGACATTCAGCCGATCCGGCGCGTAACGCGTCGCGGGATCCTGGCCGTTGGGCATCTCCGCCCCGACATAGGTGTTGAGGCCATAGCATACAAACATGCCGAATCGCATCGCTTCCCACCGGCGCAGCGCGGCCACCGACAGGCGTTGCTCGCCGCGGGTGCCCGCTGGGGGAGCCGGCGGCTGGTGCTCCAATCCGGATGTGACCGCGGGCAGAGGGCCGGAGCGATCCGGCTCGGACCAAGCCGCACGGGATTCAGGACGGGATATTTTCATGGCGCACATGGTTCACTCGAGCAATCCGGCCCTGATGGTTGGGCAGTGCATATCGGCACCTCCCGGCAATACACACGAAGCCGACGGCTGCGATCCTTCTATCACGCAAAGACGGTACGCGGCATCTATCCGCCGCGAACCCACCTCCTGGTCAGGGTGGACCGTGACAAAGAGGGCAGTTGACAGAAGACCCAAAGTAAGTCAGTACTTACTTACTTTGAGCCGCAAACCCACCGAACTTCACCCCAAGTATCTGCCGGCGGACGAGCGCAGATCACTCACCGTGGCGGCAGTGCTCGCGTTGGCCGCCGAGCAGGACCCGGGGGCAATCACCACGAGCGCGATTGCCCAGCGGATGCACCTGACCCAAGGCGCGCTCTTCCGGCATTTTCCCACCAAGGATTCCGTCTGGCAGGCCGTGATGGAATGGGTGGCGGAGCGCTTGTTGGCGCGAGTCGATCAAGCAGCGCAAACGGCCACGACCCCCCTGGGGGCCCTGGAGGCGATGTTCATGGCCCATGTAGATTTCGTGGCCAAGCACCCCGGCGTGCCGCGCATGCTTTTCGGGGAATTGCAAAGGGCGGAGGCCACACCGGCCAAGCGCTTGGTGCAGACCCTGATCACCCAATACGGCGTCCGTCTGCACTCCCTCATCGAAAAGGGAAAAGCCCAAGGTGAACTGGCCGCCGACGTGGATCCGATCGCTGCCGCCACGCTGTTCATCGGATCGGTCCAAGGCTTGGTCATGCAGTCGCTGCTGGCTGGGAACGTGCGCCGCATCCGCTCCGCTGCTCCCGGTGCATTTGCGATCTTTGCCCGGGGCATAAGGAAGACGCCATGAAGCTATTACCTACGAACCGACGGACCTTGGCCCTGCTGGGCGTGCTCATCCCCATGCTCGCCGTGTTCATTTATGTCGCCCTACGTTCGGGCCCGCTGGCTCCCGTTCCCGTGACCTCGACCAAGGTGGAGCAACTTTCCATCACGCCGGCTTTATACGGCATCGGCACGGTGGAGGCCCGTTACTCCCACAAGATTGGACCGACCACCGCCGGGCGGGTCAAAGGGGTTTACGTCCAAGTCGGTGACCGGGTGACGACCGGACAACTGCTGGGTGAGATGGACCCGGTGGATTTCGAGGAACGCATCACCGCACAGGAGGCGGCGCAAAAGCGTGCAGCCGCCGGGGTGCGGGCGGCAGAGGCACTGGTGCAAGAGGTCACGGCCCGCCGGGACTACGCCGAATCCCAGGCCCGACGATACGAAAGCCTCCAGCGGGCAGGCTCAGCCAGTCATGAAACGGTCGAGACGAAGGCGCAGGAACTTCATGTGGTCACGGCCAACCTGGCCACCGCACGAGCGAATCTGGAGGTAGCCCGGCAGGAGTTGGTGCGAGTCGGCGCCGACCGCGAGGTCCTGATCCAGCAAAAGGCCAATCTGCGCCTGCTGGCACCGGCCGCCGGATTGGTGACCGTAAGGAATGTCGATCCTGGCACCACCGTAGTGGCGGGCCAACCGGTGGTGG
>CAZGJB010000234.1:1892-5968 GCA_964526145.1 uncultured Opitutaceae bacterium | reverse complement strand
GGCATCCTCACCGCCCGCGGCGGTGTGTCCTCCCACGCCGCCCTCGTCGCCCGCCAGATGGGCAAGGTCTGCGTCTGCGGCGCGGCCGGCGTCAGCATCGACTACGACAAGAAGACCGCGACCATCGCCGGCCAGACCTTCGCCGAGGGTGATTTCCTCTCGATCGACGGCACCTCCGGCACCGTTTACGCCGGCCAGATCAAGACCGCGCCCTCCGAGATCATCTCGGGCCTCCTCCACGGCGACAAGGCCGCGCAGGCCACCGAGAAGTTCCAGAGCTACGCGCAGCTCATGAAATGGTGCTCCAAGGTCTCGCGCCTCTCGGTCCGCACCAACGCCGACACCCCCGAGCAGACGCAGAACGCCATCGCGTTCGGCGCCGTCGGCATCGGCCTCACCCGCACCGAGCACATGTTCTTCGAGGGCAACCGCATCGACGCGATGCGCGAGATGATCCTCGCCGACACGCTCGAGGCCCGCGAGGCCGCCCTGGCCAAGCTCCTCCCGTACCAGCGCGAGGACTTCCTCGGCATCTTCAAGGCGCTCAAGGGCTATCCCGCCACGATCCGCTTCCTCGATCCCCCGCTCCACGAGTTCCTGCCCCACTCCAAGGAGCAGCAGATGGACCTCGCCCGGAAGCTCGGCATCGACGTCGAGAAGATCATGGCCCGCGTGCACGAGCTGCATGAGTTCAATCCCATGCTCGGCTTCCGCGGCTGCCGTCTCGGCATCAAGTACCCCGAGATCACCGCCATGCAGGCGCGCGCCGTCTTCGAGGCCGCCGCCGAGGCGAACAAGCTCGGCTACAAGGCCAAGCCCGAGATCATGATCCCGCTCGTCGGCTTCAAGCGGGAGCTCGATCTCCAGGTCGAGCTCGTCCACTCGGTCGCCAAGGCCGTCATGGCCGAGAAGAAGGTGAAGATCGCCTACGCCGTCGGCACCATGATCGAGATCCCGCGCGGTGCGCTCACGGCCGACGAGGTCGCGCAGACCGCCGAGTTCTTCAGCTTCGGCACCAACGACCTCACCCAGACCTGCCTCGGCATGTCGCGTGACGACTCCGGTTCCTTCCTCGCCCCCTACCAGGAGGCCGAGATCTTCAAGAAGAACCCCTTCGCCTCGATCGACCAGACGGGCGTGGGCCAGCTCATGGAGATCGCGATCAAGAAGGGCCGCCAGACCCGCCCCGACATCAAGCTCGGCATCTGCGGCGAACACGGTGGCGACCCGGACTCGGTCAAGTTCTGCCACAAGCTCGGCCTCAGCTACGTGTCCTGCTCGCCCTACCGCGTGCCGGTCGCCCGCCTGGCCGCCGCGCAGGCCGCCGTCGCCGAACTCAAGAAGAAGTAAGACTTCGTTTGCTCCGTATTGGGCGAAACCCCGCGTCGCAAGGCGCGGGGTTTCTTTTTGGGCAGTCCGTGCTCCCACCGTCCGAACCTTATGCCCCACGTCGGGCTTGCTAGCATGCGTCCTGCTCCTTTCGCTGGTGTGCTCGCGTCGTCACGACGGCGGCCGGGCGCCACGAACGCCATGCCTGTCACCGACCTTTCCGTCTACACTCGCTCCGCCGACGCCAATCTCGCCGCCCGCCTGCAGTTCCGCCTGCCGGCCCTGCCCAGTGACGGCGCCGAAGCCCTCGCACCCGTCGATGGCCGCCTCCAGGCCTTCTTCGAACGCTACCTCGCATCCGCCGGCGGCGCCCCGCGCCTGCCCGCCTCCACGCTCGTGCTCGACCGACCCGGCCTCGCCCGCCTGCTCTCGCTGCCGCCCGACAAGGACGAGCACGCCAGCGAGATCCTGACCTCGTACCGCGTCCGCCAGGGCGTCCTCCACAACCCGCGCGCCGATCGCCGCACCACGCAGGGCACGTTCCACGTCGCCGAGGGCGGTCTCCCCATCCCCAACGACAAGAAGGCCGTCCCCCTCGCCGTCTTCGGCGCCCTCCTCCGCCGCGCCCTCAATCCGCCCGCCAGTTTTCTCCGCCTCCCGTACACCGCCACCGCCGAGCGCCCGGCCGGCAGCCTCGTCTCGCTCCTGCTCCGGCCCGTGGTCTGCCCCGCCGTGCCCGGCTACGGCGAGGAACGCTCAATGGAGGTCCGCTTCTTCGCCCCCGGCGCCCTCGTCGCCAACCTCGACTTCGTCGAGCGGATCTTCGGCAACGCCGGCGACCCCGCCCTCCCGGCCAACGACGCCGCCCTCGATCCCGCCCACTGGACCGGGCACACGGGCTGCGTCATCCTCGCCCCGCATCTCAACAGCTTCACCAAGCGCGAACTCGGCCTCCCCGCCTGGGCCGACGCCACCGAGCGCCAGCGCCGCGACGGCATGTGCTGGCGCGACGCCGGGGAAAAATACAACGACGGCGGCGCCTTCAAGCTCACCGCGCGCGACGCTTCGGGCGTGATCGTGACGCTCATCTCCGACAACTATTTCGGCTACTGCAAAAAGGAGGTGAAGACCCAGATCAGCTTCGCCGCCAATCTCCTAGGCCGCACCGAGGAGGAGCACGCCGGCGGCGCCATCGCCTTCCCCAGCTACGATCTCGGTGAGGACTTCCAGCTCAGCTCCTACGTCCCGGTCGTCGGCCACACGTTCGAGCGCGCCCTCGGCCTCCTCGGCGATCGCGCCGAACTGCAGCCCGGCGGCTGGGCCCGCGACCGGCTCTTCCCCGACATCCACTACGTCCCGCAGGATGCCCGCTTCAGCCTGCGCGAGCAGCGCATCACCTGGCGCGACGCCGCCGGCATCGAGCAGAGTGTGAAACTCCTGCCCGGCATCGCCTACGTCCTCCCCTCCGGCTACAAGGTCGCGATGGTCAAGCCCACCGACGGCCGCCGCCGCTGGCGTCTTGCCGGCACGACCGCCGAGGGTCTCCTCTGCCACAAGCCCTGCACCGTATCCGGTGGCGGCAAGTCCGAGATCTCCAAGTCCATCGCCGACGCCACCATCACCGGCCCGGTCTTCGTCGCCGACGCCGTGCACGACCTCGAGGCCGTCGACGCGATCCTGCAGCGCGACTACACCGACCGCTTCCACGACCCGAAGCGCCGCCCGACCCACAGCCGCCCGCTGCTCAGCCCCGAGCGCTCCCTCGGCTCCGTCGTCAAGCTCCTCAGCCCGAGTCCCGACTACACGATCGAGTACAACGCGTGGCTCGCGTCGATCCCGCGCTACATCCGCGACATCGTTCTTCTCATCAAGCGCATCTACAAGCCGACCTGGGGCGCCAACTGGCGTGAGCGGTTCAGCGTCGACACGATCAACGGCCGCCCGGGCAACGAGCTCAAGTTCAAGGGCCAGAAGCTCCTCACGCATTACCTGCGCATCGGCTTCACGCCCGACGGCAACTGGCGCATCTTCGGCCTGCGGAAGGATTTTTATCCGGCCTGCAAGATCCAGGTCGAGGACGACATCACCGCCTCCACCGTCGTCCCCGCCGCCGCGCTCAAGGGCCTCCCCGCATACGCGAAATCCGGCGCCGTGAAGTTCGTCCACAACTGCGAGCAGCACCTCTTCCAGCGGCCCGACGAGGCGATCCATCGCGGCTACGACCGGCGCACCGAGCGCGACTTCGCCCAGCCCGGCAATTTCCTCTCCAACTACGAGCCGCTGCCCCGCGCCGCCGCCACCGCCATTGTCGAGGACACGCTGGGCTTCGAACACTTCACCGAACCCGTGAAGCAGCTCTTCCAGGCCTTCCTCGCGGAGAATCAGCCCGCCTACCTTGTCTCGTCGGCCCACCCGCGCCTCGTCGACGGCAAACCCTCGAAGAACCCGCGCTATCTCCAGTACCGCCCCGACCTCGAGGACCCGCGCGGCACCTACCTCGCCCACCTCGGCGCCCAGCTCTACCGCGAACTGCCGGTCGACACCCCCGCGCTCTTCCCCGTTGGCGCCGTGCTCATGGGCCGCCGCCAGAACGGTCCAGACAAGGGCGTCCGCCCGCTCTGCGCCTACGGCCCGATCCATTACCAGGAACTGCCCGAGGCGTTCATGGACCTCATCGCCAGCCTCACCGGCAAGTCGCCCTCCACCACCGGCGCCGGCTCCGAGGGCGCGCTCACGAAGGGTCCGTT
>CAZGJB010000234.1:1346-1882 GCA_964526145.1 uncultured Opitutaceae bacterium | reverse complement strand
GTTCAACGCCCTGCCGCCCATCCACGACCTCAACGCCGCGCTCGTGTCGTTCCTCGTCACCGGCCTGCCCATCTTCGCCAGCGTTGCCGGCACGATCGGGCCGCGCTACCGTGTCGATCACGACATCAGCCTGCTCGTGCCCGAACTGTGGTGCCGCATGACGCCGCAGGAGCGCACGCCGGAGTTCCTCATCAAGGCCGGTCACCTCGAGCGCTGCGCCGACTTTGTCCACGAGGGCCGCACTTATCCCGCCAGCCGCCTCGGTTGGCGCATCACCGAGCGCTTCGTGCAGACCTTCTGCGGCCGCGTGCTCGGCGATCCCGGCTCGGTCTTCGAGCCCGACATGCTCCGGCCCGAGCTGCAGGACCGGGCGGTGTACGCCGACTCGATCGACAACATCGTCAGCGCCATGCGCACCGCGGCCGAGCACTACTTCGCCGACGGTTCCGTGGCCGATGCGGTCCCGCCGTTGCACGCCCTCCTGCACCTCATGCGCGATGGCACCTGGGAGGGCCGCTCGGCCGACGACCCGGTCT
>CAZGJB010000234.1:0-1336 GCA_964526145.1 uncultured Opitutaceae bacterium | reverse complement strand
GTCTTCCGTGCGCTCTTCGACCGCGAGAAGGTCCTCGCCTCCGACTGGTACCGCGCCCGGCTTCAGGCGCAACAGACCGTGGAAGTGAATCTCTGGGAAAAGCATGCCCGCTACCTTGAGTCCTTCCTCGCGCGCCAGGCCAACACCGGTCTCCCCCTCGCCGAACGCGCCCACGCCGCCCGCCAAACCCTCGCCGCCGTGCGCCAGCCCGCCTACGTCAACACCCTCGTCGGCACCATCGGCGCCGAACCCGCCCTCGCCGCCGCGATGAAAACCTGAGGACCACGGTATTCCACCCTTCCTCCGAAAGCATCAACCGCCGGGTTTTACTTTGCGCGCAACGCGTTTTCCCTTTCATTCCGCCCATGCCTTCTTTTCGCACCCTCCTTGCCCTGCTCGCCTTGGGCCTGACCTGTTTCGCGCCGCTCGGCGCCCAGACCCCGGCAGCCGCCCCGGCGGCTCCCGCTGAAAAGTCCGAACTCGATATCATCGTCGACCAGGTCCGGGCCAAGCTTCGCGCCGGCCAGGAGACCGCCGAGGCCCTGGCCCCCGAGCTGGCCGCGCTCGACGCGCTCTCCGCGAAGCTCAAGGGCACCGATGCCGCCGCCGCCGCGGACGTCCTCATGACCAAGGCGTCGATCCTGATCAAGGTGCTCGACGACGAGGCCGCCGGCCGTGCAGCCATCGACCTGGTGAAGGCCAGCTACGCCGACACCAAGGCCGCCAAGGATGCCGACCGCATGCTCGCCATGCTCGATCGCGCCGCCAAGGCCAAGGCCGTCCAGGCCACCCTCGTCGGCTCCGCCGCTCCCGAACTCAACTTCAAGTGGTCCAGCCGCGAAGGCCTCGCCAAGCTTTCCGATCTCCGCGGCCAGGTTGTGGTCCTCGACTTCTGGGCCACGTGGTGCGGCCCCTGCATCCGCTCCTTCCCGCAGGTCCGCGAACACGTCACCCACTTCAAGGGCGCGCCCGTCTCTTTCATCGGTGTCACCAGCATCCAGGGATTCGTCGCCAATCTTGAGGCGCAGAAGATCGACACCAAGGGCGACCCCGAGAAGGAAATGTCGCTCATGCCCGCCTTCATGAAGGCCAAGGACATGACCTGGGACGTCGTCTTCAGCGAGCAGCAGGTCTTCAATCCCGACTACGGCATCATGGGTATTCCCTACGTCGCCATCATTGCCCCCGACGGCACGGTCCGCCACGCCGGCCTGCACCCGGGCGACCCGAAGGCCGACATCGCCGGCAAGATCGAAACCATCCTGAAGGAGTTCAACCTCCCGCTCCCCGCCAAGGGCTGAGCCCGACCGGTTCGAGAAACAAAATCTCGCTCCGC
>CAZGJB010000233.1:0-5974 GCA_964526145.1 uncultured Opitutaceae bacterium | reverse complement strand
AGAGCATCGACGACGACGTGCCATTTTAGGCTTTTTTGCCCCTCTTTTTCGTTCAAATTTTTAAACCAATACCATCATGGCATACAGCGAAGTTCTCCTCGTCAAACCCGTCGAAGGTCTCGGCGGCGAAGGCGATCAAGTCAAAGTCCGCGCCGGCTACGCCCGCAATTTCCTCCTCCCGCGCAACATCGCGGTGCCGCTGACTGCGGCCAACCGCAAGCAGATCGAGGCGCTCAAGAAGCGCCGCGCGGTCCGCGAAGCCGAGGAACTCGGCGGCGCGCAGGAGCTCGCCAAGAAGCTCGAGAAGACCTCGCTGGCCTTCGCCGTGAAGACGGGCGAGGGCGGCAAGATGTTCGGCGCAATCACCTCGGCCGACATCCACGCCAAGCTCGTCGCCGCCGGCCTCGATCTCGATAAGAAGCGCATCCACCTGCACACGCCGGTGAAGACGCTGGGCCAGCACACCGTGAAGGTGAAGCTCCACCCGGAAGTCACCGTCGAGCTCAACTTCGACGTCGTCTCCGAGAATCCGATCGAGAGCCCCGTCGAGGAGAAGAAATAAACGGGAGTCCTCCTGTCCCGCGGGCCGCGTCACTCGACGCGGCCTTCGCGTTTTGGGAGCAATTTGTGCAAAACCCGTGGTTGCGACGCCTCTGCCCTGCGCCCCATATCTGAGCGTCTCCCTCCATGGCTGAGACCAACGAACGATCCCAGGCCCGTCCCACGGGTGCAGCCGCCCGCGAGCTGCCGCACAGCCTCGAGGCCGAGGAGTACCTGCTTTCGTGCTGCTTCATTGACGGCACCGACACGGTGGCGCGCTGCCTCGAGGACAAGCTCGTCGCCAAGGCCTTCTTCTCGCCCGCCAATCAGATCATCTACGAGAAGCTGCTCGACCTCTATCAGCGCAATCTGCCGATCGACACCGCCATCGTCGCCGAGGAACTGAAGGCCGGCGGCCAGCTCGACGGGATCGGCGGCTACGCCTACCTTGCCCAGGTCAGCTCGCGCATCCCGACCACGGCCCAGGCCACCTACTTCATCGAGCGCGTCCGCGACCTCCACATCCTGCGCGAGATCATCCGCGCGGCCGGCGGCATCGTCGAGGAGTCGTTCTCGCTGCGCGAGGGCAGTGTCGAGGAATTCGTCGACCGGGTGGAAAAGGAAATGTTCGCGGTCACCCAGCACCGGGTCGACGACTCCGCCAAGCACATGAAGGAGCCGACGCGCGAGGCCTTCAAGGTCATCGACAAGATGCTCCACCACCGCGGCGAGCTCACGGGCGTGCCGTCCGGCTTCAAGGATCTCGACCAGCTCACCTTTGGTTTCCAGCGGCAGGAAATGATCATCCTCGCCGCCCGCCCGTCCATGGGCAAAACCTCGCTCGCGCTCAATATCGCGGAAGCGGCCGCGATGCCAAAGAAGGGCACGCCGAGCGCCGTCCTCGTCTTCTCGCTGGAAATGAGTTCCGCCCAGCTGGCCCTGCGCATGCTTTGCGCCCGGGCCCGCGTGAACATGAAGCTGCTCCGCGAGGGTTTCGTTAAGCAGAACGGCGAGGAGATGCGGGCGCTGCTGGCCGCGGCCGATGAATTCTCCAAGTCCAGCATCTATATCGACGACTCCAGTGCGCTGACCATCATGCAGTTGCGTGCCAAGGCGCGCCGCATCCATGCCCGGCACAACCTCGGCTTCATCATCGTCGACTACCTCCAGCTCCTCAGTCCGACCGATCCCAAGGTGCCGCGCGAACAGCAGGTCGCCGAGGCGTCGCGCGGATTAAAGGCGTTGGCGAAGGAACTCAATGTCCCCGTCCTTGTATTAAGTCAGCTCAACCGCTCGTCCGAAAAGGAGAACCGCACCCCGAAGCTCGCGGATCTGCGCGAATCCGGATCGATCGAGCAGGATGCAGACGTAGTTCTCATGCTCGCCCGACCCAAAGACGCCGACGAAAAATTCCAGGTAGCCGCCGATTCGGCCGAGTTAATCGTTGCCAAGCAGCGAAACGGGCCGGTAGGAGAATTGAAACTTACCTTCCTCAGGGACATCACTCGCTTTGAAAACTTCACACCCTAACCCTCTGGCGAGGGTAGCTCGCGTAATCTTTTTGTTCTTACTGTGTTCCGTCATCGGCGGGGGTGCGGCACTGGCCCAGTCGGCCGATTCCTTGGATGCGACCTATAAGGTCGGCAAGGTTTCGGTCCGGTTTGTCGGAACCGCCATCGTCAGCGAAGACGTCGTGCGCGCCAACATGCAGGTCCGCGAGGGCGGCGACCTCGACGACGCGATGATCGACCGCGACATCCGCGCGCTGTACCGCACGGGCCTGTTCGAGTTCATTGAGGTCAAGCGCGAGGCCGTCTCCGAGACCACGTTCAACCTCGTCTTCGAGGTGACCCCCAAGTTCCGCGTCCTGACGGTCCGCTACGAGGGCAACAAGAAGGTCAAGGCGAGCCGCCTCGACAAGGAGGTCAAGACCAAGGCCAACACCTCGCTCGACGAGCGCCAGGTCAAGGAGGACCAGGAAAAGATCCGCGAGTACTACCAGAAGGTCGGTTACAACCAGGTCTCGGTGAACTACGCGATCGAGCGCGACCGCACCACGAGCTTCGGCACCGTCATCTTCCGCATCAAGGAGGGCCCGAAGGTCAAGATCTCGAAAATCGCCTTCGTCGGCAACGCCAGCATCAAGGCCCGCGCCCTCCGCAAGGAGATGGAGATCCGCAAGTGGTGGTTCATGTCCTGGCTGACCGACACCGGCCGCTTCAAGGACGACAAGTTCGAGGACGACCTCGAGAAGCTCCGCGACTACTACCGCGAGGAGGGCTTCCTCGACGTCGAAATCCCGCAGGACCAGATCACCTTCGATTATCCCTCGCCGACCAAGCTCGTCATCACGATCCACGTGATTGAGGGCCGCCAGTACAAGATCGGCGACGTCAGCGTCACCGGCAGCAAGATCCACGACGCCGGCCTGCTCAAGCGCATCCTCCGCCAGCGCAGCGGCATGGTCTTCCGGCCGTCCAAGATCGACAAGGATGTCGAGCGCATGGAGGACTTCTACGGTTCCGGCGGCTACCTCGACACCCGCGTGCGCCTGCTCCGCAAGCCCAACGTCGCCACCGGCAACATCGACCTCGAGTACCAGGTCGAGGAGAGCGAGAAGTTCAACGTCGAGTCCATCGTCATCGAGGGCAACACCAAGTCCAAGAGCATCGTCATCCTGCGCGAGCTCGTGCTCGGCCCGGGCGACGTCTTCGACACCGTGCGCATGAAGATCAGCAAGCTGCGCCTCGAGAACACCCGGTTTTTCGACGACGTGAACCTTTCGCCTCAGGAAACCAACATCCCTGGTCGCCGCAATCTGCGCGTCGCCGTCAAGGAGGCACGCACCGGCAACCTCACCTTCGGCGCCGGTTTCAGCTCCGTCGAGCGCGTGACCGTGTTCGCCGAGCTCAGCCAGGCCAATTTCGACCTCTTCAACCGCCGCTCGCTCTTCCAGGGTGACGGCCAGAAGTTCCGTCTCCGCCTGCAGCTCGGCTCGCTCTCCAGCGAGGCCGTGCTCTCCTTCGAGGAGCCGTGGCTGTTCGAGCGCGAGCTCGCGATGGGCTTCAGCCTCTACCGCACGTCCTCAGAGTACAACAGCGACTACTACACCCAGGTCGCGACCGGCGGCGAAATCTACCTGCGCAAGCGCCTCTTTGAACTCGTGGAAGGCCGCCTCTCGTACACGTACGAGGTCATCGGCATCGATGACGTCGACCCGATCTACGCGGGCCTGATCGGCCAGGGCGAAACCACGGTTTCTCGCCTCGGCTTCCAGCTGCTCCGCGACACGCGCGACAAGATCATCAACACCACCTCGGGCAATCGCGTCGAGGTCAACACCGAGGTTGCCGGCGGCCCCCTGGGTGGCGACTACGATTACTACAAGCTCGAGTTCCGCGGTTCGCAGTTCTACCCGCTCTTCGACTTCCAGGCGCAGGTGCTCTCGGTCATCGCCCGCGGCGGCGTGATCGAAAGCTACGGCGACAGCCGTGACGTGCCCTACTACTACAAGTATTACCTGGGCGGGCCGTACAATCTCCGCGGCTATGAGTACAACACCATCTCGCCCCGCGATGGCGACTTCCTGCTCGGTGGCAAGTCCTACGCCATGCTCAGCCTGGAGTACTCAGCCGACATCGTGAGCCCGATCCGCTTCGCCGTCTTCTATGATGCCGGTTTCGTAAACAGCGATGCCTACGACTTTAACCCGGCTGATTACCACGACAACTTCGGCGTCGGCATCCGCCTGTTCGTGGCCGGCGCCCCGCTGAGCCTCGACTACGGCGTGCCGATCACCAGCTCGAAGCAGGCCAATACCGGTAATCAGTTCAACTTTTCCTTTGGCACGCGCTTCTGATTCGTACTCACTTGTACCTTCGTCCTTTTACAACCCGACCCATGAAAAACACATTCAAATCATTGCTCGTCCTGGCAGCCTTCGGCGCTTTCGCGCTCGTCGGTCAGGCCCAGACGGCAACCAAAGTGCTGGTCGTCGACATGGCCAAGCTGCTCGACAACCACTATAAGACTCAGGAGCAGAACGAAAAGCTCCGCAGCGATGGCCAGAAGGCCCAGGAGGAGCTTGACCGCCTGAACAAGGAGGGCAACGCCCTCGTCGAGCAGTACAAGGAGCTGGTTGAGCAGTCGAACAATCCCACTGCCACGGCCGAGGCCAAGAACAAGGTCCAGGGTCAGGCCCAGCTCAAGATGGAGGAGATCCAGCGCAAGCAGAACGAGGTCCGCACCTTCGAGGCCAACACCCAGCGCGCCCTCCAGGGCCGCATTCGCACGTTCCGTGACCTGATGTTCGAGGAGATTGGCAAGATCGCCACCGACGTCGCCAAGCGCCGCGGCGCCGCGCTGCTCGTCGACAAGTCCGGCCCGTCGCTGCTGGGCATCCCGGCCGTCATTCACTTCGATCCCGCCCTCGACATCACCGACGAGGTCATGAAGGAAATCGACAAGGACCGCCCGGCTTCCGCCACGCCCGCCGCCGCTCCCGCGGCCACGCCGGCCCCGGCTCCCGCCGCGTCCGACTCGCCCGTCATCAAGGTCCCGATGGGCGGCCAGAAGTAAGCTTCGGCCACTTCCGCAACTCTCAGCCCCGCCTTGCCGGCGGGGCTTTTTGTTTTCCGCCTTTGCAGGCGGCGCATTTGCCCCCAGCATCCGGCCCATGCAGGTCTCCTTTACTCCCGCCGAGATCATCGCGCTGGTGCAGCCATGTCAGACGCGCGGCGCCACCGAGACCGCGATCCAGGGCATCGGCGCCCTCAGCACCGCCGGAGCGGGGGAAATATCCTTCCTCGGCAACCCGAAATACCGCGCCGAGGTCGCACCCTGCCGGGCCTCCATCATTCTGCTGCCGCCGGATTTCGAGGGCGAACCGCAGCCGGGGCAGCTTTACCTGCTCGTCGAGCAACCGTCCGTGGCGCTGGCGCGAATCTGCTCCCGCATCGAACAGCAACTCTGGCCTCGCCCGACCCCGGGGATCCATCCGACGGCCGTGATCGACCGCAGTGCCACGATCGATCCGACCGCCACCGTCGGCCCGCTCTGCATCGTCGAGGCCGGTGCGGCCGTCGGCGCCGGTTCGCACCTGCAGGCCCAGGTCTTTGTCGGGCGCAATGCCCGGATCGGCGCGAACTGCTGGCTGATGCCCGGCGTGGTCGTTGGCACCGAATGCATTCTGGCCGATCGCGTCCGCCTGCACCCGGGCGTGGTCGTCGGGTCAGACGGCTTCGGTTACGAATTTGTCCAGGGCCGGCATGAAAAGGTCCCCCAGGTCGGCATCGTCGAGATCTGCAACGACGTCGAGATCGGGGCCAACAGTACGCTCGACCGGGCCCGGTTCAGCCGGACCTTGATCGGCGAGGGCACGAAGATCGATAATCTCGTCCAGATCGCGCACAATGTGATCATCGGCAAGCACTGC
>CAZGJB010000232.1:0-5983 GCA_964526145.1 uncultured Opitutaceae bacterium | reverse complement strand
GTTCCTGACGCTCTTCGTCGAGACCGGCCGCATCAAGGACGTGACCGGCCACGCGCAGAAAACCGCGCTGCGCCAGGTCGCGGAGAAATTCCCGCACGTGGAATTCCGTCTCTCGGCCAATCAGAACGTGATCCTCGCGAACATCCCCGAGTCGGACCGCGCCGCGATCACGACCCTCCTCGCCGCCCACGGCGTGAAGGTGGATCGCCAGGCGTCGATCCTCCACGCGGCCTCGATGGCCTGCCCCTCCCTACCCACCTGCGGCCTCGGCCTCGCCGAATCCGAGCGCATGCTGCCCGCGCTCATCGACCGCATCGAGCAGCTCGGCGGCGAACTTGGCCTCGGCGGCGAGGAAATCATCATCCGCTCCACCGGCTGCCCGAACGGTTGCGCCCGGCCCTACATGGCCGAGATCGCCTTCGTCGGCAAGGCCCCCGGCCGTTACCAACTCTGGCTCGGCGGCAACGCCGCCGGCACGCGCCTCAACCGCATCTTCAAGGACACGGTCAAGGACGCCGAGATCGAGGCGGAGCTTCGCCCCCTCTTCACCCGCTGGAAAAACGAGCGCCAACCCGGCGAGCGCTTCGGCGATTTTGCCGCGCGCGTCCTCTGGCCGGAACTGGTCGCGCCCGCCGCCTGAGCCGCGATCCCGTCCCTCGATGACGCCCGAACAAATCGCCGCCGCCAACGCCGAGCTGCGCCACCGCAGCCCGCGTGACATCACCCGCTGGGCCCTGGCCCTCGCGCCGGGTCGCGCCGTCGTGTCCACCAACTTCCGGCCCTACGAGGCCGCGATCCTGCACCTCGTGGTCAACGCCCAGCCCGACATCCCCGTGCTCTGGGTCGACCACGGCTACAACCGGCCCGCCACCTACCGGCACGCCGAGGAACTGCGCTCGCGCCTCAACCTGAACCTCAAGCCCTACTTCCCCCGCCTCAGCGCCGCGCACCGCGACGCCGTGCACGGACCGATCCCCGACACCACCGACGAGGACGGACTCAAGCGCTTCAGCGCCATGATGAAGCTCGAGCCCTTCCAGCGCGGCATGCGCGAGCTCGCGCCGCGCGTGTGGATCACCGCCCTCCGCCAGGTGCAGAATCCCAACCGCGCGGGCCTCGACATCGTCTCCGCCGACGCGAACTTCGGCACGATCAAGGTCAGCCCGTTCTTCTACGCCACCGACGCCGACCTCGAGGCCTACCTCGCCGAGCACCAACTGCCGAACGAGTGGGATTACTTCGATCCCGCCAAGGCCGATGAGAAACGCGAATGCGGCCTCCACGCCACCTGGGGCGGCCGGGCCGCCGGCGCCGCCACCCCAAGGTAGGGCCCGACCTCCGGGCGGCCCATTGCGCCCGCGTCTACCGTCACCTGTCCGATTTCCGTCAAACCGTGAGCAATTACCATCTCGATCACCTGCAGTATCTCGAAACCGAGGCCATCCACATCATGCGTGAGGTCGCCGCCGAATTCGAGCGGCCCGCCCTGCTCTTCTCCGGCGGCAAGGACTCCATCTGCCTGCTCCGCCTCGCCGAGAAGGCCTTCCGGCCCGCCGAGATCCCGCTGCCGTTTCTCAACGTCGACACCGGGCACCACTTCCCGGAGCTGAACGAATTCCGCGACCGCCGCGCCCGGGAACTCGGCGGAAAACTCATCGTCCGCAAGGTCGAGGACGCCATCGCCGCAGGCATCGCCCAACCGGCACCCGGCGAGGTCAGCCGCAACCGCCTGCAGATCCCCACGCTGCTCGCCGCCATCGAGGAATTCCGCTTCGACTGCTGCATCGGCGGCGCCCGCCGCGACGAGGAGAAGGCCCGCGCCAAGGAGCGTTTCTTCAGCTACCGCGACAGCTTCGGCCAGTGGGACCCGAAGAGCCAGCGCCCCGAGATCTGGAACCTCTACAACGCGCGCCTCAACCCCGGCGAAAACATGCGCGTGTTCCCCCTGAGCAACTGGACCGAGATGGATGTCTGGGAATACATCCGTCAGGAAAAACTCGAGGTGCCCTCGATCTACTTTAGCCACCGCCGCAAGTGCGTGCGCCGGCAGGGCCAGTGGCTGCCCGCGAACGACATCCAGCCGCCGAAACCCAACGAGGAGGTGCGCGAGCTGACCGTGCGCGTCCGCACCATCGGCGACATCATCAGCACCGGCCTCGTCGAATCCCCGGCCGCCACGGTCGACGACATCATCGCCGAGATCGCCGCCGCCCGCGTCACCGAGCGCGGATCCCGCGCCGACGACAAGGCTTCCGAGGCCGCGATGGAGGACCGGAAGAAGGCCGGATATTTCTGAACCCTTTTGACTGCGAACATGATCAAACCTATTTCCAGCCCACCGCCCGTGGACCTGCTGCGTTTCAACACCTGCGGTTCCGTTGACGACGGGAAATCCACCCTGATCGGCCGCCTCCTCTACGACTCGAAGTCCCTCATGGAGGATCAGATCGAGGCCCTCGAGCGCTCGGCCGACATCACCGGCGGCGGTCAGGTCAACCTGGCCAACCTCACCGACGGCCTGCGCGCCGAGCGCGAGCAGGGCATCACGATCGACGTGGCCTACCGCTACTTCGCCACCCCGCGGCGCAAGTTCATCGTCGCCGACACGCCCGGCCACGTGCAGTACACGCGCAACATGGTGACCGGAGCCTCGACGGCCAACCTGTCCATCATCCTCGTCGACGCCCGCGCCGGCGTGATCGAGCAGAGCCGCCGCCACACCGCCATCGCGTCGCTGCTGCGCATCGCGCACCTCGTCATCGCGGTCAACAAGATGGACCTGGTCGGCTGGAGCGAGGCGCGCTTCAACGAGATCCGCGCCGAGTTCGAGCAGTTCCTGCCGCGCCTCGACATCAAGGACGTGAAATTCATCCCGATGAGCGCGCTCAATGGCGACAACGTCGTCACGCCGTCGGCGCACACGCCCTGGTACGGCGGCCCGACGCTGCTGAGCCACCTCGAGACCGTGCACATCGCGAGCGACTGGAACCTCCAGGGCCTCCGCCTGCCCGTGCAATGGGTCAACCGACCGAACCAGCCCGCCGACCCGCGCCTCCACGATTTCCGCGGCTTCAGCGGCCAGATCGCCGGCGGCATCGTGCGCACCGGCCAGAAGGTCATGGTCCTGCCGAGCGGCATCACGACCACGGTGAAGGAAATCCACACCTACGATGGACCCGTCGCCGAAGCCTTCTGCCCGCAGTCGGTCACGCTCGTGCTCGCCCACGACGTCGACGTGAGCCGCGGCAACATGATCATCGGTCCCGACGACCTGCCCGGAGCCACATCGGATCTCCACGCCAAGGTCTGCTGGATGCATCCGCGCGCGCTGCAGGCGGGCAAAAAGTACTGGCTCAAGCACACGACCCACACCGTGCAGGCGGCCGTCACCGAGATCACCCATCGGATCAACATCTCGAGCCTCGAGCAGGAGCCCGCGCCGTCCGGCCTCGCGCTCAACGATATCGGCGAGATCCGCCTGCGCACGTCCGCGCCCCTGGTCTTCGACGGCTACGCGACGAACCGTCTCACGGGTTCATTCATCCTCATCGAGCAGGGCACCCACGCCACCGTGGCCGCCGGCATGCTCCACCCGCCGCGCGAACTGGTGCGACCGGAGGACGCCGATTTCGTGATCTGACCGCGCGAGGCCGTCGTTAGTACCAGCCCTCCGCCCACGCCGTCTCGTACATCGCGACGATGTTCTCGGTCGGCGTGACCGGCTGGATGTTGTGGCACGGCGCGAGGATGTAGCCGCCGCCGCCGCCGAGCTGGCTCATGCAGTCGCGCACTTCGCGGCGCACGTCCTCTACGCTGCCGTGCGGCAGCACATCCTGATTGTCCACGCCGCCGTGGAAGCAAAGGTGCGCGCCGAAGTCGCGCTTCAACCCGGGCATGTCCATGCCCGGACACACGTGCTGGATCGGGTTGAGGATATCCACGCCGATCTCGACAAAGTCGGGTATGATCCGCCGGATCGCCCCGTCGTCGTGGTGCATGACCAGCGCCCCGGCCTGATGCGCGAGGTCGGTGAACTTTTTCTGCAGCGGCTTGAACCACTTCCGGTAACACTCGACGCTGATCATCAGGTCATGCTGCGAACCGTAGTCGTCGGTCACCTGCGTGATGTGAATCTTGCCCTTGCCGGCCTCGAAGAACCGATTGGCGTAGTCCCAGCAGAAATCGCTGATTCGTTTCAGCATGTATTCCGTGAGTTCGGGCTCCGCGAGGAGGTCCACGCAGCTCTGCTCGAGTCCGCGGATGTGGTTGTGCCAATAAAACGGCGCCACGTAACAGCCCTCGATCGCGTGCTCGGGCCAGGCATCGCACTGGGCCTCGATCGTGGAGAAGTCGTACCAGTCGGCGCTGGGCCACTGGAACGCCTCCAGTTCCTCCATCGTCGTCGCGTCCTTGAGCGCCCAGCCCACCGGGTCGCTGTATTTGCCCGTGCCGTAATTGACCTCGCGCACGCTCATCCACCAGGGCGGGATCTGTCGCACGCCACCGGGGAGCGCACGCTCCGGCGGGCCGACATAGCGGGGGCTCACGCCGACGATCTTGTCGAGGTGCAGCCGCGCCCAGAGCTCGGGGTCGGTGGCGACGCCGAAATGCCGGAGCAGGCGCTCACGCACTTCGGGCGTCATCCAGATATCAAGGGGGATTCGATCCGGCTGGCCGCGGCGGGCCGCGGTGAGGATACGTTCACGCGGGGTCATCATGGGGGATTCGCGCTGGAGGGGGCGGCAGGAGTGCCGCAGGTAAAGCCAGACGCGAATTGCGGCAGTGGCTCAACGGTGTTCTCGCTCAGGTTCTCAGATATTAACCCGCACACGGTCATTCAGTAGCGACCCATGCGCATGCACCCCGCCAGGGCACACCGGAGCCGCGGCCTACCCCGGCATCGCTCAAAATTGGGGTTGCCCATCTGTTGACGCTTTACTTTAGTACTTGGGTGAAGATTTCCGTCAAAGTAGATTACGCCTGCCGGGTGCTGATTGAGATGGCCCGATTGCACGGCACAGGGCAATTGGCCCAGATCGATCATCTCGCGAAAATCGAGGCCGTTCCCTCCAACTTCCTCGCCCAGATCCTCAGCGAACTCCGCAATGCCGGCCTCATCACCAGCAAGCGCGGCATCCAGGGTGGCTATATGCTGGCCCGTCCGCCCGATCAGATCTCCCTCTACGATATTGTGAAAACGATTGATGGAGAATTGCTTGAGTTTAGCGGCAATCACGCCGGTCGCTCCGGCCGCAAGCTCAAGCAGGTCTGGGGCGAGATCCGCGCATCGCTCGATGAAAAAGCGCGGGCCTACACCCTCGACGCCTTGGCGGCCAAGGACCTCGTCGACATGTACCACATCTAGACCTGGCAACCGGCGCAGGTGCGTGATGACAGAATTTATCCGCACAACCGCTTGACGAACTTCCCTTCACAATACTGTATAAACCTTATGTCCTCACTAATCTTTAACGATATCGTCGCCACCGTTGGCAACACCCCCCTCATCAAGCTCAACCGCATCGCGACCGGGCTTCAGGCCAACATTTACATCAAGGCCGAGTTCTTCAATCCGCTCGCCAGCGTGAAGGACCGCATCGGCCGCGCCATGATCGAGGCCGGCGAACGCGACGGTCGCATCAAACCCGGCACCGTCATCGTCGAGCCGACCTCCGGCAACACCGGCATCGCCCTTGCCTTCGTCTGCGCCGCCCGCGGCTACAAGCTCATCCTCACGATGCCCGAGACGATGTCGGTCGAGCGCCGCGTGCTCCTCCGCATGCTCGGCGCCGAGATCGTCCTCACCCCGGGCGCCGAAGGCATGAAGGGCGCCATCGCCCGCGCCAACGATATCGTTGCCCAGCAGGGCGACCGCGGCTTCATGCCGCAGCAATTCGAGAACTCCGCCAATCCCGAGATCCACCGCCGCACGACGGCCGAGGAGATCTGGGCCGCCACGAAGGGCAACATCGACGCCTTCGTC
>CAZGJB010000231.1:0-5985 GCA_964526145.1 uncultured Opitutaceae bacterium | reverse complement strand
CCACGTCGGCTTTCCCTTCGCCGAGATCGCGAGCGACGGCGCCTGCGTGATCGGCCGGGTGGCGGCGTTGGCGGGGTTCGGCCGCGAGCGCGTGCTTGAACAGGGGCGGGTGCGAGTGGCCGGCGGCTTCGCGGCCGGCCTTGCGATGGCGGTGGTCGCGGGCGTGTTGTCTTGCGGGATGGGCTTGGCCTTTGTCTATGGACAGGGGCCGATCATGCAGGCGTTGCAGGCGGAGGGGGCGGGGGAGGTTCCAGCGACGTTCGGCGTCTGGGCGGTCGGGCTCATGGGCGGTGCGATCGTGAACCTCGCCTATCCGTTCTACCTGATGGTGCGAGGCGGCACCTTGGGCGTCCTCGTGCGCCACTGGCGCGAGGGCCTGCTGGTCGTGATCATCGGGGTGAACCTGGCGGTTGGCGTCTTTCTCATGGGTAGTGGCATGCGCGCCCTTGGGGCGCTGGGTGCCTCGGTCGGCTTTGGCGTTCAGCAGGCCACCCAGATGCTCGGCAGCCAGGCGCTGGGTTTTCTCGGCGGGGAATGGCGCGGCGTCGCAGGCCGGCCACGGCAGTTGATGTATGCCGCCATCGCGTGCCTCCTGCTCGCGGCCGCGGTGATGGGGTGGGGCAACACGTTGGCGGAATAGGGTCCACCGTTGCCGTTCGCGGCACCCCTATGGACTCGGGATGGAAATTGAACTCCGCTCGTGACGCGGGTATCTGGTACGCATGAAACCCTCGTCCCTGCTGGTGATCGCGACTGTTTTCATGGGCTTCGCGGGATGTTCCGCAGTACCGGAGAAGTCCCGCACGGTCTCGGTCAGTGCCTTTGCGCAGGCGGGAGCATCCGAGTTGAGGAAGTTTGAGATCGTCAGGAGCCCGCGCAACGGGGCCCAGCCGGAGTTTGAGGAAATCGCCGGCGCGCTCCAGGCCCGCCTGATCGGCGCGGGTTATGTCCCCGCCACCCACGCCGAGGCCGAACTGACGATTTTCGTGAACTACCTGAGCGATGGGTCATGGCAGATGCTTCCGGACAGTGAGCCCGAGGGGACCCTGTTTGGCGCGTATAACAACCAGGCCGGTAATTCCTCGATGGACCCCAACACCCCGCCCGCTGCCATGGCGATGATGTCCGGCCCGCCCCGGCTGAAAGACGCCGGATCTCGCATCCAACACCCCCCGGCGGTGGTTTCGGTGGTATTGGTAAGCATCCAGGCCGTGCCCACCGCTTACTACCGCCAACTGGAAGCCAGACCCAAGGGCGAGTTGACGAAGTCTCCCGTGTCCGCGGCGTGGGAGATCCACGCGTGGGATGCCGGCAAGGGGGAAATCGACACGCGGCAGAGTGCGCTGAAAATCGTCGAATTGATCGTCCCATATTTCGCGAAAAACACCAAGGGCACGGTGAACCTCCCCTAACTCCCGTCAGGCAAAGTTGCCGGCGTACGGCCGCAAATACCCCAAGGCCAACGGCTGCCAGTCAATCAACCGGCCCGGGACCGGGCGCAACCCGGGGCCGCAGCACGACTTCAGGCAGACGTGCGCACTTTCGGCTTCCGTTTTTCGCACCGGAATCTACGTTTCGCGGTTCGCTACCGGAGAGGTGGCAGAGTGGTCTATCGTACCTGACTCGAAATCAGGCGTGCCGGAAACGGTACCGTGGGTTCGAATCCCACCCTCTCCGCCACTCTATAATTGGTAGGTTTTTAGCCTGCTCCCAACGGATTCCCAACGGATTTGGCTTGCCTTCCGGCATGGCAAGGCCGAGGGGAAGACATGAGCAAAGCCCCGTCCGCCCCCTCGAAGGGAACTAAGCCGAAGCTGAAAAACCCAACCTGGGAGTACCCCAAGGGCAGCGGCATCAAGATTGCCGAGATTCCAAACAAGACCGCAGGCGTTGCCTACGGCGTTAGCTATCAGGTACGCATTCCGGCTGAGTTGGTAGGGATTCCGGGAAAGCGTGAACTGCATCAGCGAAAGACGAAGGCTGAAGCGGAGCGGCTCGCAGAGGACAGGCTTATCGCCCTGCGGAAGCATGGCTCAGAGTTCGCAAAGATACCCGCTGCCGCACAGCGCCAAGCCGCAATCGCGTGGGGCATCCTTGACGAACAGAACCGAAAGGCGGGGCTTTCCCTGAACCTCATTGACACCGTAAGGGCGGGTATCCGCGTACTGAGCCCCGAAGGTGGGCGAAAGACTGTCGCTGACGTTGTGGCGGAACTCACAGCCAGCAAGAGCGAGCGCCTAGCGGGAGGGGGCCTCGACTCTTCAACGCTCCATGATTTCAAGACTAGGGGCGCACGGATCACGCAAGAGTTCTCAAGTCGCTATGTGAGCGACATCACCCATACTGAGGTAGCTGACTGGCTCAGAAGGCTGCGGAAAAGCGGGGCGCAGTTCGGTGGCGCACTTTCCCCCCGCTCCGTGCGGAACTACCGCAACACTCTCTCAGAGATTTTCCGCCACGCCAAAGCTCGCCAGTATTGCGCCGATAACCCCCTTGAAAGGTTCACACGCGAAGACCTAAAGGCGCACGGAGGCGAGAACACAGACAGAGATTTGGACGGCATCAATATCCTGACGGTAGCTGAAGCAAGAAAGCTTCTGGAGGCTGCATACGAGTCAAAGCTTGAGGGCATGCTTGGCAGTCTGGTGCTCCGTCTATTTTGCGGCCTCCGCACCACCGAAGTGTGCAGGTTGGATTGGGAAGAGGTGCACTGGCTAGACCCCAAGCCTTATGTTCACATTCCCGCAGGAAAGGCCAAAAAGCGCCGTGTCCGCCTTGTGGACATTCCTGCAAACGCATTGGCGTGGCTGCGGATTTTGAACCCTCCCGCGAAGGGGCGGATCGTACCCGGAACCGGTGACGCCAAGAAGGACACCAAGGCTTACTGCCACAGGTTCGCCAAGGTGGTGAAGCTCGCCAAGGTGAAGGGCTGGGAGAATAACGACACCCGTCACAGTTTTGGCAGCTACCACTTCGCCTTACATGGGGACGCCATGCTAACCGCGAAGGAGATGGGGCACCGTCAGAATGATGACATGCTGTTCTCGCACTACCGGACATTGGTGAAGAAGGAAGACGCTGCGGCCTACTTTGGCTTAGTGCCAAGTGAGCGCGCATCGAAGGTGACGCAGTTCCCCGCGTCAGCTACGGCGTGACGGCAACTATACTTTAGTCTTTCGGTCAAGTTTAGGCCGAGGCCCCCCCCCCTACGGGGGGAAAGGTAAACAACCTCTATAGCGTATCAGCCTCGCAGATTCTTGGGCCAAACATTCGGGATGAGGGATACAATTGCATGCCTGTGCTGCTTGGACTGCGCACACGGATGCGGCCTGACTGCAAAGAATTTCCCGGTTAAAAATTCGCATCAAAAAGAGAATCCGCACAGCATCGGCAAAGTGAAAACGGCGAGTAAAGATAGCAGAACGTACCGCGAAATTCTCGTAGAACTTCAGGACGCAAGGAACACTCTGGCTGCGTTTGGTTATCACACACAGGGACGCGTCGAAACATATGAAAGGTGTTTGAGGAGACTTGCAGAGGCCCTGCCGGACAGGATCGCAGAGAGCTTTACCGAGGAGGAGGCGGGCGAGGCTATCTTGATGTTTCCCGAAGTGATGGAGTTTCTCTCGTTAGTACGGGCGCTCTCACGCAGTCCGCATCTGATGAGACATCCCCGTTTCAAGGAGGTTTTCTCGGGCGGGGTGCTCACAATAGCTGAGGAGAAAACCACCCCTAGGGATGTCTTGTTCGAGTTGACTATAGCCTCACTCCTCGGAACGGCAGGTATTCCCGCCTCGATTGAGGGGGTTGCGGATGTCGAATCAGTATTCCAAGGCACCCCCATCCTAGTCGAATGTAAGCGTATCCAAAGCTTCGATAAATTGGAGACAAGAATAGGTTCAGCTAATCGCCAACTTGGTCCGCGTTTGGATGCTCTTGGCCAAGGCGCGATTGGACTCATTGCACTTTCACTCACGAAGGCACTAACTGAGGGGAACAAAAGACTAAGCCCTGCCGATGAGGTGCAAATGAATGCGGCTATGGCTGAGCTCATGAAGCGCGGGCAGCGGAACCTTGCGCGTTATTGGGACCGCTACACAAATTTTGACGGTGTGCTCGTGCACCTTTGCTTGGCCGGTAGAATGAAAGGTCCGTTTGTAAACATTCAGTTCGGTCTGTTGGTGCGGCCTGAGTTGAGCGGACCGCGGTTAACATTTCTTCAGGCCTTCTTGGAGACTATTCAGGCAGCACATCGTTGACCCAGCTCGCCACTTCATACCCGCCCAGCGATTTGCGGTTGCCCACGATCAGGGGCCTTCAGCGACTCCAGGCACAGGCGGGCCTATTCAAGTTTTCGTATGGCGCGGCTAAACTCTGCCACAATGGCCGGAAGACTCTCCGAGCTGTGAAGCCAAGCAAGAGCCGGTTTCGCAGCCCGGCCAATGAGTAATGGCAGATGGCGAGGCATGCACAATCTGTCACACAGGCTTTAGCGTGTATTATTACATTGGATACATAATCCTTGACGCATTCGCAGTATTTCCCAAAGAGTTGGTCCATGAACCAAACAGTCAGCCGCCGTAGCGCTGCCCGCAAGGGCGGCCTCTTCCTTACCGCCTCACAGTGCGCCCGTCTCCGTGCGGGCTATGGCAAGACTGCCCGCGCTGTGCTTAGGGACATCTTGAAGGACGCAGACCACGAGGCCCCCGCCCGCCGTGAGCGTGCCATTGACAGGGCTCAAAGCTGAAGCCCGTCCCACTCGCTCCCGGGCTACTAGAACAAACCTAGGCCGGATTCCCACTCGGGGGTCCGGCCTTTCCTTTTCGGGGCTGAGAGTGTCGAAGCTTCTTGCATCTCGGGACGCCTGTATCTAAGCAAACATCCGTCATCGGTTTTGGGCCAACTAATGACGCTTGGATTAGTCCATTCGTTTTATGGCAAAACAAGAGCCCACCCCTAGAGCTTCGCCTACCCCGAAGCCGATACCTCCGACTCCGCCTACACGCCCAGCGCCTACACCGCCGCCGGAAAGAAGGATCGGACTAAACGAAAACCGAGATTCGGCCCATGGTGCCGCAGCCAGAGGGGCCGGAAGCACGCCTCCTCCCCCTCCTCCATCGCGTGAAAAGGGGAGTTAAGCGCGATGAAGAAGAGCAGGCAGAAAACTGCGAGCAAGTCGCCAAAGAGGCGGGCCTTCAAGGCAGCCAAAGCCGGTCGGTTCACCCCAGCGAAGAAGCGGCTCGGGAAAAAGGACAGGAGTTCTTACGGCGCGGCTGCGAGAGGAGCTGGGAGCACTCCACCACCGCCACCGCCATAACGGCCCATCAGCGATGCTCGAAGACAGAAACTCAAGAAAGATTTCCGATCTTACAGAAACGGACGCAAAGGCCCACCGCGAGTGGGCTACTGCTGTACGGTCGCATCTGGCAAATGAGCACCAACGATGGGGGGAAGCGTTATTCAGGAATCAAATCCTAGGAAACACTGGCGGGGTTGCCGTCATCGCCGCGCTGATGGGGCAGAGTCAGGCATTTGTTGCGGCGACGGAGTTGCGGATTGCTTTAGGGGCCTTCGTGCTGGGCGTTTGTTGGGCACTCTTTGCGTTGGTTTACGAGTTTGCGGGCATCTGTCGGCGCTTAAAGGCCTGGGATACTTGCATGCCGATGTACCTCAGAGGCGAAATCCCGTTTGGTCAGCTGCATGGCCCCGAGATGTATATGCGCAAATTGAGGTGGTGGGACTATGGCATCATTGGATTGCCCCTGCTGTGTTGCTTTGTCGGGTGTGTTGCGGGCGTTGCGTTTGTTTTTTGAGGTATTCTTCCAGTTCCGTCCTAACACTGCGACAGGTGGCAACACGATCCCCAGCCAGTTTCAGCTCCTTCGGCAAATACTCGCGGCAACGACATAACCCATAAAGAGAAAGTGAAATCCAATGGCTGAGTACTGCATCAACACAAATGCCCAAGCGAACGGCGACCACGAG
>CAZGJB010000230.1:0-5985 GCA_964526145.1 uncultured Opitutaceae bacterium | reverse complement strand
GGCGACGAGCTCCTTGCCGGTGCCGCTCTCGCCCTCGATCAACACGGTCACGTCAGTCGCCGCCACTCCCTCCGCCATGGCCTGCACCCGGCGGATCGCCGCGCTGCGGCCCATCAGCAACAGGGGATCGCGGCGCTCTGGCGTCCGCGTCATCTCCAGCCGCTCCCCCCGCCCACCCGGATTGCCCTCTCGTGAGTCCGACATGCCTCACGCATCGCGCGATTCACCGGGGCGTGCAAGAATTGCACCCGTCAAGTCGGGGTGCGGTCGCGGCACGCGGCGGCGAACACATCCAACCGCTTCAGAGATCCAGGCCCGGCGTCCGGCACTGCGCCGGTATTTCGCTGGACAACAAGGCGTTGCGTTTCCCCCGAGCGGCAGCCGATGGCGTGGCGCCGCACTATCCGTCAACTCATCGGGCCTCTGCGCTGCGCTTATTTCTGCGGAGGGCGACCAGCCGTCGCGCGACCTTCACGGCATTGGCGAAGCTCGTGGTGCGCGCCAAACCCTGGCCCGCGATGCCAAAGGCCGTGCCGTGGTCCGGGCTCGTGCGCACATGGGGCAGGCCGAGGGTGACATTCACCGCCTCGTCGAAATCCACGGTCTTCAGCGGCGCGAGGCCCTGGTCGTGGTACAGCGCCACGACCACGTCGTATTCGCCGCGCAGCGCGCGCGCGAACAGCGTGTCGCCGGGCTGGCAGGACGAGAGGGCGGGAAACTCGCCGCGCAGCTTCGCCAGCGTCGGGTTGATGAAGTCGCGCTCCTCTTCCCCGAGCAAGCCGCCCTCGCCGGCGTGCGGATTGAGTCCGCAGACGCCGATGCGCGGTGCGGCCACACCGTCGGCGCGCGCCAGTTCCTGCGCGGCGGCGACGGTGCGATGCAGGAGTTGCGGACCCAGCAGCTGCGGCACCTCGCACAACGGCACGTGCCACGTCGCCAGTACGACCCGCAGGCGTCCGCCGCAGAAGGCCATCACCGGGTCGCCGCCCCAGCGGGCCGCAAAAAATTCGGTCTGACCCGGCCATTCGTAGCCGATCGCGGCGAGGCCCGCCTTGCTGACGGGTCCGGTGACGACGCCGGCGAATTCGCCGGACCGGCAACCCGCGGCCGCGCGTTCCAGAGCGGCCCAGGCCACGAGCGCGCTTTCGCCATCCGGTTGGCCGGGGTGCGCGGCGTAATCCTCCATGCCGACCGGGATCTTCCGCACCGCCGCGGGCAGGGCCTCGAGCCAACGCGCCGGCCCGATGGCTGCGAACGCGCCCGACGCCGGCGCCTCGTCGCGCAGCCAGGCCGCGATGATCTCGGGGCCGACGCCGGCGGGATCGCCGCAGGTCAATGCGAGCTCAGGACCCATCGTCGGTCTCGCCGCCGCCCGCCCGCCGGGCCCGCGCGAAGCTGCGCTTGCCGCCGGCAAAGAACTCGAGGAAGCGCCGCGCCTCGGCGCTGGGGAAGCGGCCCGAGGCCAGCAGCGTCGCCGCGATGTGCCGGATGTTACCCGGGGTGAAGAAGATCTCCTGGAAGGCCGCCTTCAGCTCGACGATGGACGGACGCGGGAACCCGCGGCGCTTGAGACCGACACCGTTGAAGCCGATGACCTCGTCGCGCTCGGCCACCATCACGAAGGGCGGCACGTCCTTGGTGAGCCGCGCCAGCCCGGCAACCATCACGCTCTCGCCGATGCGGCAGAACTGATGGATGCCCGCGCCACCGCCGACGAAGGTGTGGTCGCCGACGCTCACGTGGCCCGCGAGCATCGCGTTGTTGGCGAGGACGACCTGGCTGCCCACCACGCAGTCGTGCGCGACGTGGCTCGCCGCCATGAGGAAGCAGTTCTCGCCGACCACCGTGGCCTCGCCCGCGTGGATCGAGCGGTTGATTGTCACGTGCTCACGGACGACCGTGCCCGCGCCGATGCGCACGCCGGCCGGCGTGGCGCGGTCGAATTTGAGGTACTGCGGATCGCCGCCCAAAACCGCGTAGGGATGGACGACCACGCGGTCGCCGAGGATGCAATGCCGGGTGATGACCGCCCCGGCCTGGATCTCGCAATCGGCACCCAGTTGCGCGCCCGGCTCGATGATCGCTGTCGGATGAATGCTCGTCGCCATGGCTCAGCCCTTCGCCTTCCGGCCCGCACCGCCGAGGCGCTCGGGGAACATGTCGAGCTGCGTGTCTTTCAGGAGGTCGTAGTTCTTCATCAGGCGCATGACCTGCATGGTGTCGCTCTTCGTGTAGTTCTGGTTGACCTCGATCTTCTCCAGGAGGTCGAGGAGCATCGAGCGGAAGGAGATGATCGCATCCACACCGCGTTCCTTCAGCATCGCGATACTCTGGGAGCGGAAGGGCTCGGCCGTCGGCAGGCTGGGCAGCACGAGGATCTTGGTCACGTCACCCTCGCCGGGCGCTGGCGGCGGGAAGAAACGCGTGACGTTCTTGAGCACGTTTTCCTCGAGGAACCCGAAGATCTCCGGACTGCTGCGCAGCATCGTCGGCGTGAACACGCCCGTGTGCCAGGCCTTTACCGCCACGACCGCCTTCTGGATGAAGGGCAGTTCGTTGGAGAAGAGGAAAAAGTCCGGCTTGCGCGAGCCGTGCTCCCACGAGGGATTGAACACGAGGAGGTCCACCTCCTCGGCGCTGGTCTTGCGCCGGGATTGCACCTGGTATTTCCGCAGCTGGCGGACCAGGAAGCCGTTCTGTTCGAAGTATTCGCGGACGATGCCTTCGTCGGTGGCAGCCATGATCCCGTTCTAGGCCGAAATGGGGAAATGTCACTTCATTCTCAACGGGCCGCCGCCCCGACGGACCGGAAACACTCCTCGGCCAGTTCGGTCGGCACGCCGTCGCGGGTGGCGGCCTCGCCGACGCGATTGAGCACGACGAAGCGCGGCAAACCGGCGCGCACCTTCTTGTCGCGAGCGACGGCGGCCATGAGGGTCGCGAGCGGCAGCGGCGCGCGCAGGCGGACCGGCAGGGCGTGCGCGGTGAGGACGCGCTCGACGCGACCGCTCGCGCTCTCGGGCACCAGGCCGAGGCGGTGCGAAAGCCGGACCGCCGCCGCGAGGCCGATGGCAATGGCCTCGCCGTGCAGGTATTCGCCGTAGCCGGCGGCCTGCTCGATGGCGTGCCCGAACGTGTGGCCGAGATTCAGCAGTGCACGACCACCCTCCTTGGCGAGCTCGCGCTCATCCGCCTCGACGATCTTCGCCTTGATCGCGCAGCAGCGCCGGATCACCGCCGCGAGGTCGTCGCTCGCCACGGTGAGCGGACTGCGCTCGAGGCGCTCGAACAAGGCCGCCTCGCCGAGCAGGCCGTACTTGATGACCTCCGCCATGCCGGCGGCAAACTCGCGCGGCGGCAATGTGCGCAGCAGATCCGTCGCGATAAAGACACCCTTCGGCTGATGAAACGCGCCGGCGAGGTTCTTGCCAGCGGCGAGATTGATGCCCGTCTTGCCGCCGACCGAGCTGTCCACCATCGCGAGCAGCGTTGTCGGCACCTGGTAAAACGAAATGCCCCGCAGATAGCTCGCCGCCGCGAAGCCCCCGAGGTCGCCGATCACGCCACCGCCAACCGCGAAGAGCACGCCGCCGCGGTCCACCCGCTTTTCGGCGAGAAATTCCAGCACCGTCCCGAGGCCCGCCAGCGACTTCGAGCCCTCGCCGGCCGCAACGACACAACGCGGCGCATCGCCAAACATCGCCGCCAACTCGTCGGACAAGCGCGTCGCAATGTTCGCATCGGTCAACACCGCCACCGCCTTTCCGGCCGCCCGCAAATCACGCACCGTGGCTTGAATGGCCTCCGTCAACCGTCCACCGAAGCGGATTTCGTAACTCCATTCGTTGAGATTGACCAAAAGCGAATCTGTCATGGGTGCATTTAACATCTTGTCAGTCAGTAACGTCAATCGTCATCTTTGATGAGACTGAGATGCTTTCTCAATATTTTAGTTGACGCGTTTTGATCATTTCGTGCTATTGAGACCTGTTCGCTATTAATCCCATTTCCCATGAGCAAGTCATTGATCCCTTTAAATCCAAGCCGCTTCTGCGGCACCTGTTTCCTGGCCTCGGCCCTTGCGCTGGTGCCGGCGATCTCCGCGGAAGCGGGCGGCAAGGATGACGATCTCGTGTACGACATGAACGCCGACCCCGTGGTCCTCGCCGAGATGGAGGTTTACGGCAGCCAGGGCACGGCCACCGGCTATCAGGCCCGGCAGGGCACGACCGCCATGAAGACCGAGACCCCGCTGGTCGACGTCCCGCAATCGATCTCGGTGGTGACGCGCGAGCTGATCGACGACCAGGCCATGCGCAGCATGGGCGACGCGGTCCGCTTCATGCCCGGCGTCGGCATCGCCCAGGGCGAGGGCAACCGCGACACGCCGGTCCTGCGCGGCAACAGCTCGACCGCGAGCTTCTTCCTCGACGGCGTGCGCGACGACGTCGAGTACCTCCGCGATTTCTACAACGTCGACCGCATCGAGGCCATCAAGGGCCCCAACGCCATGATCTTCGGCCGCGGCGGCCCCGGCGGTCTCATCAACCGCGTCACCAAGCAGGCCCGCCCCACTCCGGTGAGCGAACTGGCCTTCACGGACGGCGCCTGGGAGCAGTACCGCGCCACCCTCGACGTCGGCCAGCCGGTCTCCGACCGCGTCGCCGCCCGCCTCAACGCGCTCTACGAGGACTCCGCCAGCTACCGCGACGGCTTCACCCTCCTGCGCTACGCCGTCAACCCCACCCTCGCCTTCCAACTCGCCCCGCGCACGACGCTGCGGGCCGGCTTCGAGTACTTCCATGACGAACGCGTCGCCGACCGCGGCGTGCCCTCCTACCAGGGCCGCCCGGTGACGACCGCCCCGGAGACATTCTTCGGCGCCCCGGAGCAGAGCCCCGTCACCGCCACGGTCCGCGCCTTCAACGCCGCGCTGAACCACGACTTCGGCAACGGCCTCACCCTGCGCAACACCACGCGCTTCGCCAACTACGACAAGTTCTACCAGAACGTCTTCCCCGGCGCCGTGAACGCCGCCGGCACCACGGTGGCCATCTCGGCCTACAACAACGCGACCGACCGCGAGAATCTCTTCAACCAGACCGACCTCGTCCGCACCGTCGCCACCGGCAGCCTCGAGCACGTCCTCCTGTTCGGCCTCGAGCTCAGCCGGCAGACCACCGACAACCTGCGCCAGACCGGCTACTTCACCGCGGTCAGCCCGACGACCACCTCCGTATCGGTACCGGTGTCGAACCCGCGCTACACCCTGCCCGTCACGTTCCAACCGAGCGCCACCGACAACAACAACCACGGCGTCGCCGAGTCCGCCGCCATCTACCTGCAGGACCAGGTCACCCTCCTGCCGCAGCTGCAGGCCGTGATTGGCGCTCGCCTCGAGAACTTCGACATCGATTTCCGCAACAACCGCACGGGCGCGACGATCGCGCAGGGCGACGAGCTGGTGTCCCCGCGCGCCGGGCTCATCTGGAAACCCGTTCCGACGGCGTCCGTCTACGCCAGCTACTCCGAGGCCAGCGTGCCCCGCGCCGGCGAGCAGCTCGCCTCGCTCACGGTCACCAACCGCGTGTTCGACCCCGAGAAGTTCGAGAACCTCGAGGTCGGCCTCAAGTGGGACCTGCGCCCCGACCTCTCCTTCACCTCCGCGCTTTACCGCCTCGACCGCCGCAACGTCGTCGTGGCCGATCCGGCCGATGCCACGCGCTCGATCCTCGTCGACGGCCAGCGCACCGAGGGCCTCGAGCTCGGCCTTTCCGGCCGCGTGCGCGAGCGCTGGAGCGTGACCGCCGGCTATGCCTACCAGGAAGGTGAGATCCTATCCACGCAGTCGGCCACGATCCAGGCCGGCGCCCGTCTCGCCCAGCTCCCGCGGCACAGCGCCTCGCTCTGGAACCGCGTCGACCTCGACGACCGCTGGGGCTTCGGCTTATTTTTTATTTATCGCTGCGAGATCTTCACCTCGAC
>CAZGJB010000229.1:0-6003 GCA_964526145.1 uncultured Opitutaceae bacterium | reverse complement strand
CTTGATGTGGGGTGACGACCAGATACAAAATACGACCAGATATTACATGTCCAAAAATGGTCGTCAGCTAACAAAAGTGATGCCACCTCTTGCCAAAAATCCTGAAAAGGAACGTCCAATCAAAGTACATGATGGTTGGAAGGCAACACCGATAAACACAATGCGTGAAGTCGATGATATTGACCCAGCGTGGTACATTGAGGAAGCACAAAAATTGGTTTCACCACTGTATGACGGTCTTCTTACTGAGATGATGTCATAAAGTTGATTTCGATAGTTCAGCTTCTAATGACGACATCCCGATGTGACCATAAACACGCTGTACGGTCGTTGGAGTGTCACCAAGTAGCTTCGACACAGCAAAGATAGATGCACCATCCTCAAGTAGATGTGTGGCCCTAGAATGTCGTAAAACGTGCGGTGTGACTTTACCTGATGGACGACCATTTATACTACCTACGGACAATAAATCGGCTTTAGAAAGGGTCTTTTGAAAGTCGTATAACAAATCACGACCAGAACCTAAAACCCACTCATTTCCTTTCTTTGCAAATCGTTGTTCTAAAATAGGAAATAAATCCCCCATCGGGACGGTTGGACGACGTTTGCAGGTGCTTTTTTCACCAAGTTTTGCTAAATTTATAGTCTTTCTTTGAAAATTGAGTTGATCCCATTGGAGTTGTTCAATCGCTGCCCTTCGTGAACCCGTCCCGTAGGCAAGTCTAATAAACAGCTTCATAGTTGGGTCAGCAGCGTCAATCAATCGTTTGAGTTCGTCTTTAAAGAGCCATATTTCTCTTTTGGGAAGGTCTGTCGGAATCTCGAAGCTAGGTACTTTGTCAATACGTTCCCACCGAAGTGCGTGGTTGCATGCAGCACGTAAGCAGCTAAGTTCACGTGCAATAGTGCTTAAAGTCACCCCAGCGTCCATCCTGAAGGCTATATATTGACGACAAGAAGGGATATTGATGTCGGTGACACGTTTCCCCACCCAGTACCCTTCAAGTGCTTGTATGGCGTATTTTAAACGTTTCCACGCAACAACTTCGTGTTCATCTTTGTACTGGGTTAATAATGTTATAACATCATCTGTTCTAGTTGTCTTCTTATCTTCAGTTCGCATATCTGTTTTTCCGTATATCTCGAATGGTTCCCTGTTGTTCGCTGAACAGGTGTCAGCACTCCCGATTCGCGCCATCTCTCGATAGTGCGGGTTGTCACGCCAAGTTCTTCAGCTGCTTCTTGTGTAGTTATCCAATTCATCAATGGGGTTTTCCTTACAAATCAATGAGTAAGGTAATAATACCCGACATCGACTATGATGTCAATGGGAATTCCCAACAAGGATTTCAATTTTTCAAAATTTTTAGAACAGAAGTCCTTTACCATTAGATGTAGGTAGTTGTGTTCTACCTAAATCTAAGTAACCATTGTAAGGCAAGGGTCTAGGTGGACCCTGCATCTTCATTCTATCAAGAAGTCCAGCCATCAATTCATTCGCACCTTGTGGGTCCATACCCACAGTATTTTTATATACAACCCGACCCATCGTGTTGTATTTATCGGCACGCAGTATAGCTTCAGGATCATAACGTAAAGCAAAAGCCCTATTATTTGGTGTTACTCCTACACCATTACCTAAATAGTGCGCGAACATATCTATAAAATTATCTGGCATTTTCTACTCCTTTGTTTCGGTCAGAGGGTCGGACAACAATTCGTGTTGTGCCATCCATATTAGAATTATCTTCAGCAGCTTTTGCAGCACTTGTACCAGCTTTGGTAATCAGTTTATCTTTGAGTGGAACACCTTGTTTTACAGCCCAACGTGCTAATGTTTCAGACATCAATCCTTTAACCGTTGCATAAGTGATACCAGCACCAGCAGCTGCACCTGGTATACCTGCTAAAGATGCACCAATACCAGCACCTGCACCAGCAGCCGATACCGCACCACCAGCTTTTGCAAGCGCAGTAGCAGACATACCAACACCAGCTGTATTCGAGAAGTTGGATGAATTACCGCGTGAACGCATGGCTTCAGCAACTGTTGCAAGGTCATTTAATTTTTCCAATGTACCTTCACCATCGTCAAACAGCATCACACGAGTGCGTGGGTCCATTTTATTCCAGTTAGTTAGGAATGTGTTAGGACTAATAGCTTCACCAGCTGCATCCTGTGCGGCATTTTTTGCAACACCGAGATATTCAAGTGTATCACCTGCAAATTGTTTCCATTGTTCAGGTGTCGCATTACGTTTAATCATCGACATTCTGTCAGGATTCGATATTGCTTGATTAAAATAGTTTTTACCTTGTTCAACTTGTGATTCGGCAATTTTCTGCATAGCAGGAATATCACCACCTTCAGATAGTCGTAAACTATCATCATGTGCTTTAGCCTGATCAGCCATTAATGTACGGAAGTCATCACCAACACCAGCTTTATCAGCTGCACCTGTAAGGTCTTCAGTGATACCTTTATAAAGCTGTTTACTCTGACCACCTTTGATACTTGGTTGATCAGTCCTACGACCAACATTTGTACGCCATGACCTAAATTGTTCGTACGGGACGGTGTTTGTCGCTGTCACACTTTCAACAGGTGCATTGGTCATTATTGGTTGACCGTTTGCGTCAAGAACACTACTCGCTTTTGGCTGCATGGCTGTCGTTTTATTTTTAATGACCATTTGGTCAAGAAGATCGAGTTCGTGTTTGAGCGCACCTTGCATTTCAGGATCAACAGTAGGAATCATATCGGCTATCGCTTTACGAGTATTTGTCACATCTATTGGTGTACGTGCACCAATAGATGACATCAATGCGTCCTCACGTTGACTAAAACCACCTTTTAGACGACCAAGACCACTACTTGATATATCACGTACCTGTTCACCAATCATCATATCGTCAGCTTTAGATAACGCCCCTGTGGGACGGACTTTCGATGCTGTATCTTTTATAATATTACCGAAATCGTCAATCTGACCTGTCTGGACATTTTTTGAAACTGACCCAAAGAAAGGAAGAATTGCAGCCGCATTTTCAAGTGTAGATGCGTTTTGATTTCCTGTCAGACCAATTGAAGGACGCATATTAAGACGATCCATTGCATCAAGAGTGACATCACCACCCTCACGTGAAACAGATTTACGAAGTCCAGTTTCAATTGAATCAGTTATTCCTGATGGTGTCATGCCGCCAGCCATTTCCAACGCAAACCGTCCCACAGGGTTTTGAACATCATATTTATCAGCTACTTCACGCCCACCTGCTGCACCAAGTGAAGACATAGTTTCCCCTACTACACTAGACACAGGTGCGTTTACTAATGGTTGACCAAGATACTTACCAAGAAGTCCAGCAACACCATTAGCACCAACCATTGTTGCACCAGCACCCATAGTGCCAACACCTGTCCCAATGTCTTCTGTCACCCTATTAGTGATAGGATATGCAGGGTTTGGATGAGAGATACCACCTACTGTGTCCATACCAGGATAATTTTCACCTACAAAATCAATGAGTGGGTCTTTACCAAGACTTGCAAAAAGATTTCCAATCGGTCCGCCAGCTTTAGCACCCATCTCATCAAGTGTTCCCATACCTTGCTCACCAGGAAGAAGGTTCACTAATTTAGGTGCGTTATTCATGATGTTATAAGGTAACTCTGCTACCTGTGTCATACCACGATTAATACCATTTATAGCGTTTGTTGCATAAGGTAACACACCAGTTGTAGCATCACGCTCTTGAACATCAGCAATGCGGTCATCAATTGTAAGTGGTTTTTGTTGTGGTATATTAGGTGTTGCTGGTTGTCCATTTAAACCTTGATTCGCACGGCGTAGAAGTGGGTGAATAGATGCATCCATTATTGTCCACCTCTCAAAGCATTAACACGTTTAATCAAAGCATCTTCGATGAGTGATGGTGGTTGTCCTTCAAATGCAGGAATTTTGTTAAACGAATCCCACATTGAAGTTAATTCTTCAATACTCTGTGCGTTATTTACATCATCTATTGTCGGCAAACCTGATCTTGGTACACCTGCATCTAATGGCATAACTTCACCAGTTACAGGGTCTGTTTTACCACGGTTATAAACAATATCATTGACTAAATCTTGATGCATCGCAAGACGATATGCAAGTTCTTTCGGGTCCATATTTTGACGGATTGCAAGTTGTGAATCAGCAACAGCCTGACGTTCACCATCGGACAAGTTACCAAAGAAACCACCAGTCTTACTTTCCTCTTTGAGACGTGCAATTTCTTCAATCGCTGCTGAGTTTGTGATTTTACTCAAATCAGCTTCAAGATTAGCAGCTTTTGTTTGACCACCAACTACCGGAATACCTTTGACTATTGAACCAACACCTGCACCACCTTTACCAATATTATACATGGCTGACTGAATAGTTTGATTGAATGCATTTGTTTTAATTCCTTTAGAGAAGTTTTTCATCCCTTCAAGTTTAATGTCTTCTGCTGTTCTTGGTAGATTGGTTACAGTCATACCACCTTGTTCTACTTGAGTAGGTTGCTGAACTGGTTGACCCATTGGTACATCTGGTGTGATAGGTGTCGGCATCGCTGGATCAACCGTCCCATTAATGTTTTTAAGCACCTGACCCCAATCCATCTGTGTAACACCAAGATCGTCCATTACTGGTTGTACGTCACCAGCATCTAAACTCCCAATTGGGAGTGGTTCTGGTACAGGGTCATTTGTGTTACCACCAAATTGACCAAACATATCAGTAATTGGTGTTGTGGGACGGTTTTTCCCAGGTATTGCTGGCATCGTGATGACACGACCATTTTCTTTATCTACTTGTCGTTCAGGTCCAATACCAACACTATATTCTTGCATTGGTATACCAGTTGAACCATCTATGATATATTTCATATCACCCGCATCAACCTGCATTGGTTTATTGACGTATGTTCCAAATAATTGTGCACCAGATGTATCACCTGATGTTTGTAATTTACGACGGTATAAATCATTTCTGATTTCAGGCGATAAGTTTTGCATGGTAAAATCACCCATGCTTTGTGAACGTTGCATTTCTTGAAGTTGCATTTGCTGAAGTTGTGCTTTAGCTTGGTCGGCAGCTGTTGGTTGTGACATGTAATATTTATACATTGCACCGACTGCCTGATTTGCAGGATCAACCCAAGGATTTGTTGAATTATCGCGTGGCATTAGTACAACCTCCCACCAGTAATTTTATTTGGAAGTGCTTTCAAATTGCTGAAAAGACCTGGTTGCATTACACCCGCACCAGGGCCTATCCCAGTTGCAGGTAGTGGTCCTTGAACCATCTTATCACCAAATGATGTGATGCCATTCGCAGCACCATACATCCCCATACCCATCCCACCAGCCCTAAGAAGAACTGGTAGAATACCACCGGACTTCTGTGAGTTGGCTGCGGCTGACTGCATGTCCATTGGGATAAGCGCACTATCACGTGATGCTTTATCTTGAAGGTTTCCAAACAAACGTGCGAACTCATTACGATCTAAATTCTGACCGAACATCGCACCACCGTAACCTTGCAAATTAGCATTGTTAGCTACATCACGATTGGTTTTAGCATCAGCTACCACATTGGCATCTTTCATCGCGTTCACGACGTTATTTGGTGTGCTAGGTAATGCCCCCATGTTGTTGTAATCGGGTTCAGGTGTCTTAATCGAATTGAATGCTTGCTGACTTTGTTCAGCAGCTTGTTGTGCCTTCTCATCGAAAGCTGAGCGACCTTGTGTTGTAATATTTTGATTGAAAGCAGAACCAGCTTCGTCAGCATATTGTCTTTGACGAGCCATACCTTCAGAATAAGCCTGGTTCTTCGCGTTTTGAGCACGTTTGGCATTAGACGCTTGCTCTCTTGATTGCATATATGTCCCAGCTGCGGACAATGCGAGGGAAGTTGCTGCTACTGGATCACACATGTTCTACCACCATTTCAAATCTATGGAATTTTGCAC
>CAZGJB010000228.1:0-6022 GCA_964526145.1 uncultured Opitutaceae bacterium | reverse complement strand
GGTCTTGGCAAGGGCATCGAGGTCTTCGACATCAATACCCTCGACCAGAAGCCCACCCCGCGCGCCACGATCCCGCCGCAGTATCCGTTCGAGATGCGCCGCGCCGGCATCGAGGGCGAAGTCGTGGTCGAGTTCATTGTCGACACCAACGGCGACGTCCGGAACCCCTTCATCGTGCGTTCCACCCAGCGTGAATTTGAAGCCGCCGCCATCCAGGCGGTCAGCAAATGGAAGTTCCGTCCCGGTAAAAAGGGCGGTCGCGTCGTCAATACCGGACGTGTGCAGCAGTTGATCACGTTCAAAATCAACGATTAATCCATGGACGCGCTTTCGATGCACTTATCCGTCTCCTTCCGCTCGTTCCTCCGCGCCTTGGTGCTCTGCGGAGCCGTCTGGGCCGTCGTCGGCCTCGGCACGGCCTCTGCGCAGCAGCGCGGCGACTTTGCGCTCTCCGAGCGCGTGGGCGAGGAGCTGACCAAGCTTCAACCGATGGTTGATGCCAAGAACTGGGACGGCGCCGTGGGGCTCGTTTCCCGCCTCAATGCCTCGGCCGCGCCCAACAGCTACGATCAGGCCTTCCTGAGCGACCTGCTGGCCAAGCTCCATCTGCAAAAGGGCGAGTACGCCCAAGCCATCGTCCCGCTCGAGACCGCGCTCCGCCTGTCCGACACCTACGGCTATTTCGAGAAGCGCAACACCGAGATGATGTTGGATTACCTCTCCAAGATCTTTTACCAGGAGGGTACCTCCACCAAGTCGCCGGCGCTTCAGCAGCAGTACCTGACGAAGGCCACCCTGTATCTCGAGCGCATCATCGCCGAGACGCCCACGCCGACGGCTGACACGATGCTCTTCTACACCTCGCTGCTTTATAACCGCGCGGTGCTGGATCCGAACAAGATCGATCAGAACCTCCTGAAGCAGGCCAAGGTCAACGCCGAGAAGTCCCTTCTCATCAGCAATCACCCCAAGGAAAACTTCTACGTCATTCTCCTGGCGACGTTGCAGCAGCAGGGTGACTTCGCCCGCGCCGCCGAGTACTACGAGCTCCTCGTCAAGAAGTACCCCTCGAACAAGAACTATTGGTCCCAGTTGATGGCGTCTTACGTCACCTTGTCGCAGGACAGCGACGAGAAGAAGGCCCGCTCGTACAACCTCCGCGCGGCCGTCACCGTCGAGCGCGCCCAGGAGCGGGGTTTCCTCAACACGCCTAAGGACAACTTCAATCTCATCGGCATCTACTTCAACATCGGCCAGTACGGCAAGGCGACCGAGCTCCTGCACAACGGTTTGAAGACGGGCGGCATCGAGAACACTCAGAAGAACTGGGAGCTGCTCGCCTATTCGTACCAGCAGGTGAACCGCGAGAGCCAGGCGATCGAGGCCCTTACCGAAGCCACGAAGCAATACCCGAAATCCGGTCAGCTCGAGCTTCAGATCGGCCAGATCTACTACGGCTTGGACGAGCTCCCCGATGCGTATCGCCACCTCAAGCTCGCGGTCGAGAAGGGTAACCTCGAAAAGCCGGCGTCGGCCTACGGGTTCCTCGCCTATCTCTGCTACGAGCTCGGCAAACTTGAGGAAGCGCTGGATTGCATCCGGACCACGCTCAGCCTCCCGGACGCGCCGACCGATGGACAGCTCAACCGTCTGCGCCAGGCCGTCGAAGAAGGTATCCGCGACCGCGAGGCGGCCAAGAACGGTACCCGCAACACTTGATATCCCTTAGCCCAACTGACCCCCTTACCATATGAAGAAAGCCTACGTCATTTTCCCGGCGATCGCGATGCTGGTGTTTTTCGGCTTCTGGTGGAGCTTCCGCTCGGAGTACGAGGCCAAACAGCAGGCCAAGATCCAGCAGGTCCGCAAGGAGAAGGAAGATAAACTCCGCAAGGAGGCCGCCGACCGCGAACTCGCCATCAAGAACGCCTACGCCGAGCAGGAGCGTCGCAAGAAGGCCAAGGAGGCCAAGGAAATCAAGGAGCGCGCCGACCGCGAAGCCCGCCAGGCTGCCGTCGAGGCCCGCAACAAGTCTTACCGCGACCGCGACAAGCTCGAGAAGCAGGTCGAGCGCTTGAACGACGAGGTCAAGGCCGAGAAGGAGGCCATGGCCAAGCTTGAGGAGCAGAAGCGCAAGCTGGCCGATGAGGAGAAATTCCTCCGCACCTACGTAACCCTGGCCGAGGCCAATGCCAAGAGCTTGGCCGATCTCATCGATGAGATCGCCAAGGCCGAAGCCGCCCAGGCTGCCGCTGCCGCGGCCGCCGCCCGAGCCGCCAAGTCATAATCCAACTCACCCTTTCGCATCCCATGAAAAAGTGGCTCTATTTCATCTTCCCGGCGATCCTCACGCTGATCTTCGTCTTCTTCTATCTGACGCACATCAAGGAGGCCGAGGAGAAGGACCGCATCCGCAAGGCCGAAGTCGCCCGCGTCCAAAAGGAGGAGGCTGACCGCAAGGCCGAGATCGAGGAGAAGGCCCGTCAGGACGCCTCCCGCCGCGCCGCCGAGCGCGCCGCCCTCGAGGCCAAGAAAGAGGCTGACCGCATCGCTGCTTGGGAAGCCGTGGGCAAGGAGATCCAGGACGCCACGGACAAGAACAACGCCGAAGCCGACGCCTTTTCGCGGCAGATTGCCAATCTTGAGATCGAACTCGACACGCTGCGCCGGGCCAAGGAGAAGCTCAACGCCGAGGTGCTGGTCCAGGCCAAGGCGGTCGAGCGTGCCTTGGTGGACAAGCGTACGGCCGAGATCGAGGTGCAGCGCCGGACGGAAATGATCCGCCAGCGGGTCAGCGCCAGTTCGATGACCCGGATGCCCGCGGTCGCGGCGCCCGCGCGCTAAGCGTTGGCCGCCAGTCAGATTTCGCTGCCCGGAAAATCTCCGGATATTTCGGGCAGATTTAGTTTGCGGGGGGAAATACCATTCCCTTTGCTGCACGGTCCACAGGGTGATCGCCACCCTGCAAATGTAATCGGGGCGTAGCTTAGCCTGGTAGAGCGCTACGTTCGGGACGTAGAGGTCGTCAGTTCGAATCTGACCGCCCCGACCATTTGACACCGCTGCAAGCACCGGCCCGCCAAGGGTCAACGCGGTATCCCCTCCGGCCTGACCGGATTCGTTCGCTCCGCGACCCAAAATTTCCCTTTACAGCAGCAGGCCACTGCTCTGTTTTTGACCACTCATTCCATGCAAAAGACCAAAAAGTCCGTTGCCAAGCGCTTCAAGCTGACCGCCAAAGGCAAGCTGTTGCACCGTTCGCCCGGGACCCGGCACATCGCCAACACCAAGTCCTCCAAGCAAAAACGGCGCCTCGGCAAGGCCAAGGTGCTGTCGGTGACGCATACGCCGCCCCTCAAGCGTTGTCTGCCCCACGGTCTCTGACCGTCTGTCGCGCCTCTCATCAACCACGCCAGGCGGGTGATCAACCCAGCCGACCCGCCGGCGACAAAAACAAAAAGGAAAAACCAACATGGCTCGTGCAACAAACTCCCCCGCGTCGCGCAAGCGCCGCAAGAAAGTGCTGAAATACGCCAAGGGCTATTTCGGCAACAAATCCAAGCTGTTCCGCTACGCCAAGGAAGCGGTCCAGCATGCCTGGCAGTACGCCTACCGCGATCGCAAGAAGAAGAAGAGCGACTTCCGCGGTCTGTGGATCGTCCGCCTCAACGCCGCCTGCCGCAATGCCGGCATCAGCTACAGCCGCTTCATCGAAGGGCTCAAGGCCGCCAATATCGAACTCGACCGCAAGGTCCTGTCCGACATCGCCATTCGCGATGAGGTGGCTTTTAACGCGCTGGTCGATCAGGCCAAAGCCGCGTTGAAGACCAAGGCCGCCACCAAGGCCTGAATTCTGACAAACGCGAGCCGGCCCAAGGCTCGCCTCCCTGTCTGACTCTCCGGAGGACGGGCCTCGATCCGAGGTTCGTCCTCTTTTTGTTTTTCTTCGCCTAGCCTCCGTCTGTTCGGTCATACTTTCCTCGCATGCAAGCCACCCTCAACGCCCTGGCCGAGAAGGCCGCCACCGAGTTCGCCGCCGTCATGACGCGCCCCGAGTTCGAGGCCGCCAAGGCCCGTTACGTCGGTCCCAACGGAGAGCTCACGGCCCTGATGAAGCAGATGGGCGCCGTGCCCAAGGAACAGCGCCCGGCGATGGGCAAGCTCATCAACGAGACCAAGGTGCGCGTGCAGACGCTGCTCGACGGCGCGCTCGAGCGCATCGCCGCCGCCGAACTGCGCGCCCAGCTCGGGCCCGCCGTCGATCCGACCCTGCCGTCACCCGACGTCGGCCCCGGCACCTACCATCCGCTCACGCTCGTCCGCGAGGAGATGTGCCGCATCCTCCGCAAGGTCGGCTTCACCGTCGCCGACGGCCCCGAGGTCGAGACGGAGTTCTATTGCTTTGACGCCCTCAACACGCCCGCCGACCACCCGGCGCGCGATGCGCAGGACACGTTTTATTTCCCGGAATCCGCCCGTTTCGGCAACGTGCCGAAAAAGTCCGCCGAGGAGAAATACCTCCTCCGCACCCACACGTCCTCGGTGCAGATCCGTACGATGCTCAAGGGCCCGCCGCCCATCCGCATCGTCTCGCCCGGCCGCGTCTACCGTCGCGATACGACCGACGCCACCCACTCGGCCAACTTCCACCAGCTCGAGTGCCTCTACGTCGATCGCAACGTCACCGTGCGCGACCTCAAGGCGCTGCTCGACTACATCTTCGCCTCGCTCCTCGGCAAAGACACCAAGACCCGCTTCCGCCCGCACTACTTCGGCTACACCGAGCCCAGCTTCGAGGTGGACCTCAGCGCCCAGCACCTGCCCAAGGTGAAGAAGGATTGGATCGAGATCGGCGGCTGCGGCATGGTGGATCCCACCGTGTTTTCCGCCGTGGGCTACGACCCCGAGGTCTGGACCGGCTACGCCTTCGGCATGGGCCTCGAGCGCCTCGCCATGCTGCTCTACGGCATCGATGACATCCGCTATTTCTACCAAAACGACCTGCGCTTCCTGAAGCAGTTCGCCTGAGGATCACCCGATGAAAATCTCCCTGAACTGGCTCAAGGACTACGTGCGGCTCGACGCCTCCGTCGACGAGATCTGCCGCGCCATCACGTTCCTCGGCTTCGAGGTCGAGCAGGTTATCCGCACCGGCGCGCCCGAGCTCAACCACGTCGTCGTGGGTGAGGTGCTCGTCCGCGACAAGCATCCGAATGCCGACAAGCTCTCCGTCTGCCAGGTGGACATCGGTCCCGCCGGCGGCGTGAAGACCATCGTCTGCGGCGCCCAGAATTACAAAGTGGGTGATCGCGTGCCCGTCGCCCTCGCCGGCGCCGTGCTGCCGGGCAATTTCGCGATCAAGCAATCGAAGATCCGCGGCCAGCTCTCCGACGGCATGATGTGTTCCGCGAAGGAGCTTGGTGTGGCCGAGGACGCCTCCGGGCTTCTCATCCTCCCGGGCCGCCCCGCGCTCGGCACCCCCATCAACGCCGTCCTCCCGCCCGGCGACGTGGTCTTCGACATCGAGATCACGCCCAACCGCCCCGACTGCCTCTCGCACCTGGGCATCGCCCGCGAATTGGCCGCCTGGTTCAAGACCGAGCTGGTCTACCCGCAGGAGAAATTCCGCGGCGACCCCGGCACGATCCAGCGTCCTGACCTCCTGAAATCCGTCCGCGTCGACGCTCCGGAGGATTGCCCGCTCTACACCGCGCACATCATTGCCGGCATCAAGATTGGCCCGAGTCCCGACTGGATGCAGCAGCGCCTCGCCGCGGTCGGCCTCCGGCCCATCAACAACATCGTCGATATCGGCAACTACGTGATGCTCGAGTACGGCCAGCCGATGCACGCGTTCGACGCGCGCAAGCTTGGCGGCAACGAGATCATCGTCCGCCGCGCCGCCGACGGCGAAAAGATCGTCACCCTCGACGCCAAGGAGCGCAGCCTCAACAGCCGCATGCTCGTCATCGCCGATGCGACGAAGCCGGTCGTCATCGCCGGCATCATGGGCGGCGAGAAC
>CAZGJB010000227.1:0-6071 GCA_964526145.1 uncultured Opitutaceae bacterium | reverse complement strand
AGCATGCGTAGGGCGGCCTCGGCCGCCCACGTGCGGCAGGTGAGCTTGGCGCCGCGCGGGGCGCGGATGAGGCGGGATCGGGAATTCATGGGTAAAGGCTTTCGGGGTTAATCGCGGAAGCGCGGAAGGGCGGAAGCACCGAAGCAGGCCAATGTGGAAATCAGGAAAGCTGGAAACAAGGCCACCGGAGTCGGTCTGATTCGTGTTTTCCTGATTTCCACATTCATCTTCAGAAAGATTGCTCCCGCGTCTCCGCCCTTCCGCGTTTCCGCGATCAGCTCAGCTTACCGCTTTCGCGTTCGGCGGCCGTGATGAGCGATCCACTGCGGACGAGGCTGAGGGCGGTCTGGATGTCGTTGTGGAAGAGCCGGTCGGCCTCGGCGAAGGCCAGGTGGCGGCGGACCTCGGCGTGGGCGGCCTCGACGCCGCGGCCGGCCTTGAGGGGATGGATGAAGTCGAGGGCCTGCGCGGCGCTCATGAGCTCGATGGCGAGGACGGTCTCGGTGTTGGTGACGACCTCGAGCAGCTTCGTCGCGGCGATGGCGCCCATGGAGACGTGGTCCTCCTGGCCGAGGGAACTCGGGATCGAGTCCACGGAGGCCGGGTGCGCGAGGATCTTGTTTTCCGAAACGAGCGCGGCCGCGGCGTATTGCGGGAGCATGAAACCGCTGTTGAGGCCGGTGTCGCTCATCAGGAGCTTGGGGAGCTTCTTGTCGCCCATCGTGTCGCCGAGGAGCAGCAGGTAGAGGCGGCGCTCGGAGATGGAGGCCAGCTCGGCGGTCGCGATGGCAAGGTAGTCGAGCGCAAAGGCCAGCGGTTCGCCGTGGAAGTTGCCGCCGCTGAGCACGTCGCCGTTGGGGAACACGAGCGGGTTGTCGGTGGCGGCGTTGATCTCGGTCTCGACCGTGGCGCGAGCGTGGCGGACGGCGTCGCGCACGGCGCCGTGCACCTGCGGGACGCAGCGCAGGGAGTACGGGTCCTGCACCTTGCCGCAGTTGAGGTGCGACGGGAGGATCTCGGAATCGGCGAGCAGGCGGCGCACATTGTCGGCCGTCTCCTGCTGGCCGGCATGCGGGCGGGCGGCGTGGATGCGGGCGTCGAACGGCGTGGCGCTGCCGCGCATGGCCTCCAGCGTCATCGCGGCGGTGAGGTCGGCGGTCTTGAGCAGGTCCTGGATGCGCAGCAGCGCGTGCACCGCGTGGGCGGCCATGAACTGCGTCCCGTTGATGAGGGCGAGGCCTTCCTTGGACTTCAGGCGCAGCGGCGCGAGGCCGAGGCGCGCGAGGGCTTCCGGCGCGGGGATCTTGCGGCCCTCGGCCCAGACCTCGCCGAGGCCGAGGAGGGCGAGCGTGAGGTGGGCCAGCGGCGCGAGGTCGCCGGAGGCGCCGAGGGAACCCTTGGCGTAGACCACGGGGCTGAGGCCGGCGTTGTGGAATCGAATGAGATATTCGACGAGGACCGGGCGCACGCCGGAGAGGCCGATGGCGAGGGCGTTGACCTTGAGCAGCAGCATCAGGCGGACGATCGCGGGATCGACCTCGGCGCCGACGCCGACGGCGTGGCTGAGGATGAGGTTCTCCTGCAGCTTCTCGATGTCGGCGGGGGGGATGTGCGTGTGCGCCAGGGCGCCGAACCCGGTGTTGATGCCGTAATACGACCGCTCACCCGCCTGCAGCCGATCCACCACCGCCCGCGAGGCGGCGATCCGCTCCTGCGCCCCAGGGTCGAGGCCGATGGGACTGTCCGACCGAATCAGGTCGCGGATGCGGTCAAGCGTGAGGCCGGTGCCGGTGAGCAAATGAGGGGCCGTCATGGAATTACGGGGTTGGGGAGGAATTGATGTTGCCGGTGCGAATCGGCCCGGGCAAGGACAGGACCGACTCACGTCCTTGAAATCGGCCGAAAGAATGACTCTCTTGAGGCCGGCGCCACACCATCTGCCTCCCGGCGCGAGCCACCCTCTCTCATGATTTCGCCCAACGACACTCATTCTCCGGTCACGCTGGATCTCGACCTGATCCGGAAATACTCCGTCGCGGGGCCCCGCTACACCTCGTATCCGCCGGCGACCCAGTTCACCGACCAGCTCCCGGCGCTGCGCCTGGAAGACGCGATCGCCGACGACAACCGCCCGGGCGCCGGTCCGCTCTCGCTCTACTTCCACCTCCCCTTCTGCGAAACCCGTTGCTGGTTCTGCGGTTGCACGACCGTCATCACCCGCCGACGCGCGTCGGCCGGCGAGTACCTCGTGGACCTGACGAAGGAGGTCGAGCTCACCGCGGCGCGCATGGACACGAGCCGGCCGGTGTCGCAGGTGCACTTCGGCGGCGGCACGCCGACGTTTTCGCCGCCCGACGAGCTGCGCCGCCTCGGCGCGCTCATCCACAAGCACTTCAAGCTCGCGCCCGATTGCGAGTTCAGCATCGAGGTCGACCCGCGCCGGCTGACGGAGGACCACGTCAAGGCCCTGAAGGAAATCGGCGGCAACCGCGCCTCGCTCGGCGTGCAGGACACCAACGCCCAGGTGCAGCTCGCCGTGCACCGCATCCAGCCGCACGACCTCAATATCCAGGTCTTCAACTGGCTGCGCAGTTATGGTTTCCGCTCGCTCAATGTGGACTTGATCTTTGGCCTGCCGCTGCAGACGCCCGAGAGTTTTTCGCACACGATCGACGACGTGCTCGGGCTCAACCCCGACCGCCTGTCCGTCTTCAGCTACGCCCACGTCCCGTGGATCAAGCCCGCGCAGAAGATCTTCGACGACCGCGCCAACCTGCCCGACGCCGAGACCAAGCTCGCGATGTTCGCCCTCGCCCACCGCAAGCTCACTGCGGCCGGCTACGTGGACATCGGCCTCGACCACTTCGCCCGGCCCGACGACGAGCTTGCCATCGCCCAGCGCGAGGAGACGCTGCACCGCAACTTCCAGGGCTACAGCACGCGCGCCGGCGCCTCGCTGTACGGGTTCGGCATGTCGTCCATCTCGCAGACGGTCGACACCTTCCGCCAGAACATCAAGGACCTCGCCGAGTGGCGCGCCGCCCTCGCGAAGGGCGAACTTCCCACCGAGCGCGGCTACCGCCTCACCGAGGAGGACCAGCGCCGCCGCGTGCTCGTCATGAGCATCATGTGCCACCGCAAGCTCGACTACGCCGCGTTGTCGAAGCAGCTCGGCGTGGACGTGCCGAAGACCTACGCGAAGGAAATCGCCTCCCTGGCCGATCTCGAGGCCGACGGCATCCTCAAGTGCACCTCGACCGGCGTGCAGGTCACGCCGATCGGTGGACCGCTCCTGCGCGTGATCGCGATGCGCTTCGACGCCTACCTTTCGAAGGCGCCGAACCGGCATTCGAAGACGATCTAGGTCAAGCGGGACGTTAGGCCGGACGCTGCTCCTCGCTTTTTTCAAAACCCGGCTTTGCGCCCGGCTGAGTTTCCGCTAGGTTCCCGAGCCATGTCCGATCTCGCCGACCTTTACCAGCAGGTCATCCTCGACCACAACCGCCGCCCCCGCAACCGCGGCAAGCTGCCGACCGCCAACCGCGTGGCCCACGGCGACAATCCCACCTGCGGTGACCAGTGCAGCGTTTACCTCCGCCTCGACGGCGACCGCATCGGCGAGATCACGTTCGACGGCTCCGGCTGCGCCATCTCCCAGGCCAGCGCGTCGCTCATGACCACGCAGCTCAAGGGCAAGTCCGCCGCCGAGGCCGAGCAGCTGTACAAGCAGTTCCACGAGATCGTCACCACGGGCAACGCCCCGGAGGAGATCAGCGACATCGGCGCCTTCGCCGGCGTCCACGCCTTCCCCGCGCGCATCAAGTGCGCCACCCTCGGCTGGCACGCCGCCCTCAATGCCCTGAAGGGCGATCCGGTCCCGGCGACCACGGAAACGCACAAGGACTGACCATGCCCACCTGGCCCAACGTCCGCGCCGATTTCCCCGTCCTGCACCAGCAGGTGAACGGCAAGCCGCTCGTCTACCTCGACAACGGCGCCACCTCCCAGAAGCCGCGCGCCGTGATCGACGCGCTCGTGCGCTACTACGAGGGTTACAACAGCAACGTCCACCGCGGCCTGCACGCGCTCTCGATGCGCGCGACCGACGCCTATGAGGGCGCCCGCGCCCGGGTCGCCAAGTTCATCAACGCCGCCGATCCCGCCGAGGTCATCTTCACCCGCGGCACGACGGAAAGCATCAACATCGTCGCGCGCAGCTGGGGCCACGCCCACCTCAAGCCCGGCGACGTGGTCCTCGCCACGGGCATGGAGCACCACTCCAACCTCGTGCCCTGGCAGCAGGCCGCCAAGGCCGCCGGCGCCACGTTCCAATACGTGCCCGTGCTGGGCACCGACGCCGAGGGCGGCCTCGACCTCGCCGCGCTCGACCGGCTGCTCACGCCGCAGGTCAAGGTCTTCGCCTTCACCCACATCTCCAACACACTCGGCACCATCAATCCGGCCGCCGAGCTCTGCCGCCGCGCGCGGGCCGTGGGCGCCATCACCGTGATCGACGCCGCCCAGTCCATCGGCCACGCGCCGCTGGATGTGCGCCAGCTCGACTGCGACTTCCTCGCCTTTTCCGGCCACAAGATGTGCGGCCCGACCGGCATCGGCGTGCTCTACGGCCGCCGCGCCCTGCTGGACAAGCTCGCCCCCGACGAGACTGGCGGCGGCATGGTCGTCACCGTCAATTACGAGAGCGCCACCTGGAAGCCCGCCCCCGAGCGCTTCGAGGCCGGCACGCCCAATGTCGCCGACGCCATCGCGCTCGGCGCCGCCTGCGACTACCTCGACGCCCTTGGCCGCGACAAGATCGCCGCCCACGACGCGCAGCTGGCGCAGTACGCCATGGAACGCCTCTCAGTCCTGCCCGGCATCCGCATCATCGGTCCGAAGGCCGGCGCCCCGCGCAGCGGCCTCGTGAGCTTCGCCTTCGAGGGCGTGCACGCGCACGACATCGTGACCTTCGCCGACGAGGACGGTGTCGCGCTCCGCGGCGGCCACCACTGCAACCAGCCGCTGATGCGTCACCTTGGCCTGACCAGCACCACGCGCGCGAGCTTCTACCTCTACAATACCGAGCAGGAGATCGACGTGCTCGTGGCGAGCATGCGGCGCATCCTGAAATTCTTCGGGACGACCTGACGACCGCGAAGCTTTACTCTGCGCGTCGAACGGCTTATCTAGGCTGCCGGGTGCAACCGCACCTGATCGATGCCCTGCGGCCGGCGATTCCTCGCGGTGGTCCTTGCTGGCATAGCCAGCCTCGGCGGCGGCTGCGTCTCGGCGAAATACAAATCGGTCGATAAGCCCTCGACCCCGCCGGCTCTCAACCTCATTGGCGAACTCGAGCCGGTGCTGTGCCGCGTCGACAGCGTCATCATCTACCGCGGACCGGGCTCATGGAAGCGCAACGCCTATTGGGACGAGTACCTCGTGACGCTGCGCAACCATGGCGACACTCCCTGCACCGTCGAGTCGGTCACCCTGACCGATTTCACCGGCACGAGCAGCCCGCCGAGCGACAATCCCTGGGCCTTGGAAAAAGCAAGCCGAACCCGCGAGGAGGAACTGAAAGCCAACACCAAGGATGTGCTCATTCAAATCGGCGGGGGTTACGTGGTGATGTCGGCCGCCGTGACGGGCGGCCTGGCCGTCGCGGGATTCGCCGGCGGGATGTTGGCAATCCCGGCGTTTGTGGCCGGCACGATCTACACCAATGTCGACCATCGCCACGCCATCGAAGGCAAGTTCGCCCGCCGCCGCATCGTGCTGCCGGTGACCATCGGACCGCACGAAACTCGCCAGGGCAGCTTCTTCTTCCGCATCTCACCCGGACCCCGGCATCTCACCCTGCTCGTCGAGCAGGCAGGAGTGTACCGCAAAGTGGTCATCGACCTCGCCCCTCTGGCTGGCCTGCACATCAGGCGGCCGTCCGCGCCCACCCCACCTCCGGGCGGGGTTCGGTGACACTCTTTAACCTTTCCATAGGTGCCGAAACCGGGCACCTATCTTGCGCCCCAACGGAGCCCCCTCTCCGTCACAGTTCAACACCTGTCGCCTGCTTT
>CAZGJB010000226.1:1419-6100 GCA_964526145.1 uncultured Opitutaceae bacterium | reverse complement strand
TTGTAGCGCGCGGAGACCGGCGCGTAGCGTACGCCCTCGATCAGCTCGCGCACGGCACTAGGAGTCAGCCCGTACTCGGCGGCCTGCGCGATCCACTCGCCGCTGCGCTGGTCGGCGTCGACGCCATAGTCCTTTGCATCGCGGGTGCGGTAGGCGGCGGGGACGCGGACCTCGACGGTGGCGGCGTCGATCGCCTGCGCGGCGTCGGCCCACTGCAGGTTGACGGCGTCGGCCAGCCGGGACGCGGAGGTGAAATCGGGATTGTGGAGGAGGAGGCGGAGCTTCTGGTCGCGGACGAACTGGGCCGCGACCTCGCGCTCGACGATGGCGCCGTTGCTGATGGAGCCGACGGTGGGGTGGTTTTTCTGGACGGTGGCGCCGCCGGTGCCGCCCGCGCCGCCGAGGAAGCCGCCGATGGCGACGGGGCCCTGGGCCACGGCGTAGACGCGGCCGTCGGCGCCGAGGAGCGGGGTCTGGAAATCGAGCGTGGCGCAGTCGCCGGAGGTGCGCAGCGAGTTGAGGCACACAAAGGCGTGCGTCTTCGGCAGCTTGGCCCCGCAGGCCTTCATCCAGTCCATCGCCTCGGGGAAGTGGCCGAGCACGACGTCGGGGTTGTATTTGCGGAACCACGCCTGGAAGGCCTCGCGGTTGATTTCACGCAGCTGCAATGCCGGTACCACCGTGATGTCGGCCAGGTATTTCTGCTGGGCGAGAAAGGCCCCCTCCCAGCGGAACTGCAGGCGTTCGTCCAGGGAGATCTCCATGAACAAACCCGGCCGGCGGTAGCCGCGGGCGTGCAGCTCGTGCAGCAGCGCGATCATCGAGCGGTAGTGGTCCGAGCACACGCAGTGCAGCGGCGGTTGATCGATGAAATAGTCGGCGTACACCGCGGTGTACCGGCTCCAGCTCAGCTCCGTCAGGTCGGGGAAGCCGACCGCGGGCAGGAGGATCAGGCCTTGGATGCCGCGGGTGTGAAGGATCGTGTCGAGGCGCTGCAGGGTCAGACCCTGGGCGCCGACCACGAAGCGCTCGACCTTGAAGCCGAGGTCGTTCGCGCGGGCGGAAATGCCCGCCATGAGCGAATCGTTGTACCGGGCGGCGAGGGCGGTATGGCTGTCGCCCACGATCTCGAGCACGGCGAGGACGCCGCGGAACTGCTGGCCGCGGGAGCGACGAAGCTGCGACATCACGGCGCCCGTGAGCGGGTTGCGCTCGTAGCCGGCGGCCTTGGCGGCCGCGCGGACGCGTTCGACGGTCTCCGCCTTCACGCGCGGGGAGCCGCGCAGGGCGTCGGAGAGGGTGGTCCGGGACAGGCCCAGTTCCTTGGCGAGGGTACGCAGGGTCGGGGTGGGCATAGGGCCGAGTTTAGGAGCCAGTTTTGCGTGACGGATTCAATGCAAATAACGGACGGTCCGAATTCCTAGGGCCGGCATCCGCCGCGAATTCGCCCACGCTGATTGACCGCCGGGGTTGCCCCTCCGGTCACCCGCCCTAAGCTTTCCCCGCCATGATCCGCAAAGCCTTCCTCATGTCCGTGCATCCCGGCCAGGAGGCCGAATACCAGCGCCGCCACAGTCCCATCTGGCGCGAGCTGGCCGACGTCCTCAAGGCCCACGGGGTTCACAACTACTCCATCTTCCTCAACCCGACGACCCGCCAGCTCTTTGGCTACGTCGAGATCGAGGACGAGGCCCGCTGGGCCGCCATCGCCAAGACCCCCGAGTGCCAGCGCTGGTGGAAGCACATGGGCGACATCATGCCCGCCAACCCCGACAACAGCCCGGTGTCGTCGGAGCTGAAGGAAGTCTTCCACCTGGATTGAACCTCCGCCCTTAACCGCCGTCACCCCATGCCCCCGCTCACCCGCCGCGAATTCGTCGCCAAGACCGCCCTAGCCGCCGCCGCCACGCACCTCGCCACCACGCTTCGGGCCGCCGATGCGCCCAAGGTCGCGCCCGCGACGCCGCTCACGCCCGGGGTCGCTCCGCTGCGCTGGCTCGATGGTGCGGCGCCCAGCGTGCAACCCGGCACCACGTGGGGTGTGCCGTGGCCGCGCGGCACGCAGGCCGCCGGCACGGCGTTTGCCCTCAAGACCGCCGCAGGTGAGTCGGTCCCCGTCCAGACCTGGCCGCTCGCCACCTGGCCCGACGGCTCGCTCAAGTGGACCGCTCACGCCGTCCCCGCCGGTGCCGCGCTGGCGGACACCCTGCAACTCTCCGCCGGTACACCGGCCGCGCCCGCCCAGGCGCTGACCGTCACCGAGGAGGTCGACCGCATCGTGATCGACACGGGCGTCATCACCGCGGAACTCGCGCGAAGCGGAACGGTGCTCGTCCGCAGCCTCAAGCGCGGCGGCACCGACATCGCGACGGGCGGCCGCCTCGTGGGCCTGCGCGAGGATCGCAGCGACGCGACGGCCGTGCGGACCGAGAACCTCGCCGGCACGATCGAGCGCGTCACTGTCGAGCAGGCCGGCCCCGTGCGGGCGGTCGTGAAGTTCGAGGGTCGGCACACGGCCGCGGGTCGCGCGTGGCTGCCTTTCGTCGTGCGCCTGTATTTCTACGCCGGCGGCGAGGCCGTGCGGCTGATGCACACCATCATTTACGACGGCAACCCGCAGCAGGACTTCATCCGCGGGCTCGGCCTGCGCTTCGACGTGCCGCTGCGCGGTGCGCTGCATGACCGGCACGTGCGCTTCGCGGGTCAGGACGACGGTCTCTTCGGCGAGGCCGTGCGCACGCTCACCGGCCTGCGCCGCGATCCCGGCGCGGCGGCTCGCGCGGCGCAGATCGCCGGCGAGGCGACACCGCCGACCGACACCTGGAACAAGGGCGTGGCGGACAAGCTCGACTACATCGCGGCCTTCGCCGACTGGACCCTCCTGCAGGGCAGCGCCGACGGCTTCGCCATCCACAAGCGCACCCGCGCCGGCTACACGTGGCTGACTTCCGCCCAGGGCCAGCGCGCCGGCGGTCTCGGCTACATCGGAACGCCCGCGGGCGGCCTGGCTTTCGGCATCCGCAATTTCTGGCAGAGCCACCCGGCGCAGCTCGATATCCGCGGCGCCACCGGCGAGGCCGCCGAGGCCACCGCCTGGGTCTGGGCGCCCGACGCCGCGGCGATGGACCTGCGGCCCTACCATGACGGCCTGGGCCAGGACACCTACGACAAGCAGTACAACGGCGGCCTCGAGATCACCTACGAGGACTACGAGCCCGGCTTCGACTCACCCGAGGGCGTCGCCCGCACGAGCGAGCTCATGATCTGGGCCGTCGCCGCCACGCCGGCCCGCGAGCGCCTCGCCGGCTTCGCGGCCACGTTGCGTCAGCCGCCGATCCTGATGGCCAGCCCCGAGCACCTGCATCGCTGCGAGGTCTTCGGCGGCTTGTGGAGTCCCGTGGACCGCTCGACGCCGGCCAAAGCCGGGCTCGAGGACAAGCTGGCGTGGACCTTCGACTACTACCTCGGCCAGCAGGAGCAGCGGCGGTGGTACGGCTACTGGAATTTCGGTGATGTCATGCACACCTACGACGCCGACCGCCACGAGTGGCGTTACGACGTCGGCGGCTTCGCCTGGGACAACTCCGAGCTCTCCACCGACATCTGGCTCTGGCTCTACTTCCTCCGCACGGGCCGCGCCGATGTCTTCCGTTTCGCCGAGGCGATGACCCGCCACACGGGCGAGGTCGACGTGCACCATATCGGCCGTTTCGCGCCGCTCGGCTCGCGGCACAACGTCCTGCACTGGGGCTGCAGCGCCAAGCAGCTGCGCATCGCCACGGCGGTCAACCGCCGGTACTATTACTACCTCACGGGCGACGAGCGCGTGGGCGACCTCATGCGCGAGCAGCTCGAGGCGGCGCGCGCCCTCGTCCGCATCCCGCCCGGACGAAAGCTCTTCCATGCCGCCGTGCGCGGCGACCTCGCCCGCACCGCGCCAACCGATCCCAACCTCGCTGGTCTCGGCTTCGGGACCGACTGGGGCTCCGTCGCCGGCGCCTGGCTCACCGAGTGGGAGCGCACTGGCAGCCCGGAGATGCGCGAGCGCCTGCTCAACAGCATGCGCTCGATCGCCGGCCAGCCGCGCGGGTTCTTCTCGGCGAGCGCGCCGATGCACCTCGACACGGGTAAGTTCGACCGCATCGAGTCCGACAAGGTCGCGATCTCCCACCTGAGCGCCGTCTTCGGCCTGCCGGAGGTCTGCGCCGAGCTGATCCAGCTCCTCGACGTGCCCGAGTTCAAGCAGGCCTGGCTCGACTACTGCGAGCTCTACAACGCGCCGAAGGAAACCCAGGCCGCGCGCCTGGGCGCCCCGTTGCGCGGCAACAACCTCCGCCAGGGTCACTCGCGCCTCACCGCCTACGCGGCGAAGCTCAAGGGCGACCCGGCGCTGGCCAAGCGCGCGTGGGTGGAATTGATGACGCCGGAATACGGCCCGCGGGTGGACAAGCCACAGTCCAAACGCGTCAAGGGCCCCGCTGTGCTGCGCCCCGTCGACGAAGCCGCCTTCGTCTCCACGAACGGCGCCGCGCAGAACAGCCTGGCGGTCATGCAATGCCTTGCCCTCGCGGGTGAGGCGTTGACGGATTAAGCGGCAGGTTTGGGCTCTCGCGGAGGCGCGGAGGGCGCGGAGTACGGACATCCGTTATCTCCGCGTCCTCCGCGCCTCCGCGTGAGGAAA
>CAZGJB010000226.1:0-1409 GCA_964526145.1 uncultured Opitutaceae bacterium | reverse complement strand
GGGGGGGGTGTTTTTTTCCTCTTTTTTTTCCCCGGCCCCCCCCCCCGCCTCCGCGTGAGGAAAATCGCCTTCCGATCTACTCCCGCGCCACAAACTCCACCTGATGCAGTTCCGCAACCGCAGCATGCCCCTTAAAATCCGGTAGCGCGGTGGGATCTGAAAAGTAAATGGGCGCAGCCTTTTGCAGCGGCAGGATCGCCACAGTCAGTTCCTGTGTCGCGAGATCCGCCGCGTGGCGGCTCAGGTCCAGCTCCAGCGGGAGGCCGTTGTAGAAATCGTCCATGATCAGGCGCCCGCCGAGGTACACCCGGGCGACGTCGCCGGTGTAGCGCAGGCGGAGGAGGCGTTCAGGAGTGGGCTTGTACTCCGCGGGAAGGTCGAGGCGCCAGGTGGCGGCCGCGGCGAAGTCGGCATCGGTCGGCGCGCTGGCGACACCGTACGGCGTGGGACCCGGACGAATCGTCCGCAGCGGGCCGGCAGGGCGGAGCAGCGTGGTCGCGATTGGTTGCGGTGCGACCGGGGCGGGCGCGGGCGGATCGAACAGGCGCAGGGATTCCTCCGCATCGAGCACGACCAGTCCCAGCGTCTGCGTGCTGTCGCGATGGGCGATGCTGAGGCGGTGCTCGCCCGGCGACAGAGTCAGGTTGCGGGTGGGACCGGCAGGCGCATCCACCTCTGTCGTGAAGCAAAATTCCGCCGCGATCCCCGGTGTCGCGGCGAACCACACGGTGCGCACCGGGCCCTCATCGCGCATCGTGACCGGCTGCGCCGTGGCCCACGCCAGCGTGAAGCCGTGGCCGAGGTCGAGGTTGAACGGCCAAACCAACGCGGCCCCGCTGGGAATGGTCACGGGTGCGGTTGGGAATCGCACTTGCGACCCATCGGCCAACGCGAGGTCGAACTGCACGCCGGGTTTCGCCGGCAGCTCGCGGCCACGTTCGTGGTTGTTGACGAACACAAAGCCGCTCCGCCCGTCCGAACGCACCGCCCAGCGCAACGTGGTGACATCGTCGCGCCCGGTCGGACGCACCGGCGGCAGGAACGTGTCCATGGTCGCCAGGCTTTCGCCGAAGGCGTGCAGGAACCGGTGCAGTCGCCGCAGCCGGTAATAATGCGGCCGCACCTGCCCGGCCGCGCCGAGCGGCGCCTGGAAGTCGTAGTTCTTCACCGGCAGGTCGTTCCAGTTCGTGAGCGGGGTTGCCTGCGCCTCCATCAGCGGCGTGCGCCCGTCGGGATTGGTGCCGCCGTGGTACATGTAGTAGCCGGGCGAGGTGGAGCCCGACCCGAGCTTCACCAGCGTCGTGGCCTCGATGTCGCGCGGGTCGACGCGGATGCGGCGGTGATAGCTGCTCATCATGCCGCCGCCGATCTCGCAGGTGAGGTAGGGATAGCGGGCGACGTCGGGCTCG
>CAZGJB010000225.1:577-6104 GCA_964526145.1 uncultured Opitutaceae bacterium | reverse complement strand
GCAGCCCATGACCATCGGGTGGTTCTGCTTCTGGTCGTCCATGTAGACGGCCGCGAACTTCTCCGAGTACTTGGTGCCCAGCTTGAAAATGTGGCCGACCTCGATGCCGCGGCGCGACTGGAGCGGCTGGCCGGACTTCGGGCAGGGCTCGCCCGGGCGCACGCGACGGAAGTCACCGAACTTCGTGATCGCGAGATCGCGGGTGACGTTGACGTTGCGGAAGTGGAAGCCGTCGGTGTTGGCCCCGGTGACGCCGTTGCCGATGAGGCGGATGGCCTGGTCGGCGAAGATGCCGGCGAGCGCGGCGGGGTCCTTGATCGTGCCCTTGACGGCGCCGAGGCTGCCGGGCTTGGCGCCCATGACGGGCTCGATCTCCTCGGGCGTGGCCGGGCGGAACAGGCCGAACCCGAGGGCGCCGAGCTTGGCCTCCTCGAGCTCGTCGTTGCCGCGGAGGATGACGAGGAAAGGCTTGCCGTCGCCGACATAGACGAGGGTCTTGAACTGCCGGTCGGCCGCCACGTTGTACGGCGCCGCCTCGAGGGCGGCGATCGTGACCACGCCGGGCGTGGGGAATTTCTCGGTCGCCCCGACCGGCGCCGCATCGGCGAGGTCCTTGGGCACGAGGCCGCTGGTGGCCTTCTCGCGGTTGGCCGCGTAGCCGCTGGCCTCGCAGTAGATGACGTCGTCGTCGCCGACCTCGGCCGGGACCATGAACTCGTGGGAGAAGCTGCCGCCCATCACGCCGGTGTCGGCCTCGACGGCGATGGCCGTGACGCCGACGCGCGCGAAGAACTTCTCGTACGCGGTCTTCATCGCGAAGTAGCTCTTGATCGACGCCTCGTCGTTGGCGTCGAACGAGTACGCATCCATCATCACGAACTCGCGGGCGCGCATCAGGCCGTAGCGGGGCCGGATCTCGTTCCGGAACTTGGTGGCGATCTGGTAGAAATTCTTTGGCAGGTCGCGGTAGCTGGTGATCTCGGCGCGGACGAGCGGGGTGATGACCTCCTCGTGGGTCGGGCCGAGCACGAATTCCGGGTCCTTCGCGGCGCGCTTGCCGTCGCCGGCGCTGTCGGCGCGGAACATGATCTCGCGGGCGGCCGCCCAGCGCGGACCCTGTTCCCAGAGCTCGGCCGGGTGCACGTGGGGCATCCAGAGCTCGATGCCGCCGGCGCGGTCGAGTTCCTCGCGGCAGAGCTGGGTGAGCTTCTGCATGACGCGGAGGCCGAGGGGAAGATAGGTGTAGAGGCCGCCGCCGAGCTTGCGGACGAGACCGGCGCGGATGAGCAGCTTGTGCGAGGCGATTTCCGCATCGGCCGGGCTCTCTTTCAGGGTGGGAATGAAAAATTGGGACCAGAGTTTCATGAAGCCCGCCACGGAAGCACCCGGGGCACCCCGGAGCAAATTTATTTGCGCGCCGTGCCCGCCGCCCGTTTATGCCAGTCATGTCCGCCGCCCGTCCAACGCCCAAGCCCTGGCCCATGAAGTGGGTCGTCCTGGTCATTGTCATCTGCCTGGGCGTGTACACGTTCCTCACGCTGCGCTACCGGAAGCAGAGCCCGACGTTCGAGCCCTACGAGGACATGAAGACCCGCGCCAACACCGTGCGGCTGCTCTCCGCCGGCTTCCAGCGCATCGCCGTCAGCGCCCAGCGCCCGGCCGACGCCACCTCCGTGCCGGGCGGCGCCGCCATCGCCGAGGCTACCGGCGGGTTGCCCACGGTGCTGCGGGACAGCCTGATCGACCTGCCCGTGCTGCCGGCCGACTACACCCGCATCGCCGCCGCACCCCGCGCCAATCCCCTGCTCCCCTACTCCATCCAGTTCACCTGCTCGGTCGGCGACCACCACCAGCAGCTCGCCGGCGCCCACGTCTACGTGCGCGAGGAGCAGATCTACATCGTGCCCGAGTTCGAGAAGCTCACCGGCGAACTCCTCGCGCGCACCCGCGACAGCGTCGTGCTGCTCACCGTGCCCCCCGGCTCGCTGAAATCCGGCACATACCAGGTGTCGCTCCTCGGCACCCGCGCCTCACGGACGTGGGCCCTGCAAGTGCATTGACGCGCCGCCCCGCTTGCACGAGAACGGGCGCACCCAAGAAATGAGCAAAGGCAATGGCCAGCCCTCCCCGACCGCCACGAGCGCGCAAGCGACGACGATCAAGCCGACCGATCTGCGTGGCATCCTGAAGTACGTGCCCCGTTTCCAGGGGCAGATCTTCATCATCGCGGTGGATGGCTCGATCATCGCCGACGAGAACTTCAGCAACCTGCTCGTCGACATCGCCGTGCTCCGCAGCCTGGGCATCAAGGTCGTCCTCGTCCACGGCATCGGCCAGCAGATCCAGGAACTTGCCGCCCTCCGCAACGTGACGATCTCCGACGCGTTCGGCACCGGCGTGACCGACGCCCCCACGCTCGACCTCGCCATCCGCTCCGCGTCGCGCGTCTCCCACCTCATCCTCGAGGGCCTCACCCAGAACAATCTCAAGGCCGTGATCACCAACTCGGTGCGCGCCCTGCCGCTCGGCATCATCAAGGGCGTCGATCACCAGTTCACCGGCAAGGTCGAGCGCATCGACAAGGATTTCCTCAACACCCTGATCAACGACCAGGTCGTGCCGCTCGTGACCCCGCTCGCCTTCGGCCCCGACGGCCGGACGCTGCGCGTGAATTCCGACCTCCTCGCCGCCGAGCTCGCCGAGGCGCTGCACGCCACGAAGGTCATCTACCTCACCCCGCAGGCCGGCCTCGAGATCGACGGCGAACTCCACCGGCAGGTCGCCGTCGGCACCCTGCGCCAGGTGCTCGAGGAGCACCCCGACCACATTTCCGAGATCAGCCGCTCGAAGGCGACCAACGCCGTCCGCGCCATCGACACCGGCACGCCGCGCGTGCACCTCGTCGACGGCCGGATCTTCGACGGCCTGCTCAACGAGATCTTCTCCAACGAGGGCGTCGGCACGCTGATCTACGGCAACGACTACCAGCAGATCCGCAAGGCCACCCGCCGCGACGTGCGCTTCATCTACAGCCTCACCCGCGCCGCCGTGAAGCGCGAGGAGCTGCTGCACCGCACGCAGCAGGCGATCGAGAAGAACATCGACCAGTTCTACGTCTTCGAGATCGACGAGAACATCATCGCCTGCGTCACCCTCATCCTCTACCCCGGCAAGCCCGTGCTCGCCGAGCTGGGCTCGCTCTACGTGTTGCCGTTCTACCACAACCGCGGCATCGGCAAGAAGATGGTCGAATACGCCTGCATGATGGCCAAGGAGCGCGGCGCCGCCCAGATCATCGCCCTCTCCACGCAGAGCTTCGGTTTCTTCACGAACACCTGCGGCTTCGAGGAAGCCGACAAGTCGCTCCTCCCCGATTCCCGCCTGAAGCTCTACGAGGAAAGCGGCCGCAACGCCAAGGTGCTGCTGAAGGTGCTGGAGTAGGCGGTAAAGCACGCGCCGGTCGCGCCCGCAAGATACGCGCAGCAAATTGGCCTGCGCCTCAAGGAATTCACTGCCACAGTCCGAGCCTTTCCCATGCACGCCCCGCGCCTCCTCCCCGCCCTCTCGCTCCTCACCCTCCTGCCCTTCACCGGTTGCATCCATGACCACGGGCACGACCACGCCGGCGCCGCCACGCCGCTCCGCACGATCCGCGTGACCCAGGCGCCCGACGGCAAGGTGAACCCCTGGAACCACCTCGACTTCCGCAACGACCCCAACGCCTTCCAGTTCGCCGTCGTCTCCGACCGCGCCGGCGGCATCCGCGCCGGCGTGTTCGAGAAGGCCGTCGGCAAACTCAATCTCCTCCAGCCCGAGTTCGTCATGAGCGTGGGCGACCTGATCGAGGGCTACTCGACCGATGTCGCCGACGTTAACCGCCAGTGGGACGAGTTCCAGGGCATCATCAGGCGGCTCGAAATGCCGTTCTTCTACGTGCCCGGCAACCATGACCAGTCCAACCCCGTGCAGGCGGGCATCTGGCGCGAGCGCTTCGGCGCGTCCTATCACAGCTTCGTCTATCGCGACGTCCTCTTCCTCTGCATCAACGCCCAGGACGGAACCATGCACCGCATCGGCGAGGCGCAGGTGCAGTGGGTGCGCGAGACGCTCGCCGCCCATCCCGAGGCGCGCTGGACGCTGCTCTTCCTCCACACGCCCCTCTGGGAGGAGGAATATACCGACAAGAGCGGCTGGCCCGCCATCGAGGCCGCGCTGCAGGGCCGCAAATACACCGTCTTCGCCGGCCACTACCACGATTACCTGCGCCGCGTCCGCCACGACTCGCGGTACTACATCCTCGCCACCACGGGCGGCGGCAGCGCGCTGCGCGGCCCGGCCTACGGCGAGTTCGACCAGGTCGCGTGGGTGACGATGACGCGCGAAGGTCCGCTCGTCGCCAACCTCCTCCTCGACGGCATCCGCGCCGACGACATCCGCACCCCCGAGTCGCGCGCCCTCGTGCAGGCCATCAACCGCGCCGGCGCCGTGCAGACCGAGATTCTCTGGTACAACGCCGGCGAAAAGCCGGCCACCCACGCCGAGCTGCGCTGCGTCAACCCGCTCGACCTGCCGGTCAAGCTCACCTACCACCTGACCTCGCCCGCCGGCATCCGCGCCGACCTCTCGCCGCGCTTCGCCCCCGCCGCCGACGGACGCCAGACCTTCGTCCTCCAGCCCAGGTCCACGCGCAGCCTCGACCTCAAGTTCGACGGCGACCTCCCGACCCATGCGCACCAGGCGCAGGTGGCGGCCTCATTCAGCTGGGAGGCCGACTTCAGCCCGGCCGGGATGGAACCCGTTCACCTGCAGGAAAGCCTGATCGTCCCGGTCGTGCCGCGCCTCGCGCCGGCCCGGCTCACCCCGGCTCCGGCGGTGGATGCCGCCGCGGCGGACTGGCCCGCCGCCGCCTGTTACGACTTTGCGGCCTCGCCGCACTTCCTGAAGGGCATCGAGACCTGGACCGGACCAGCCGACTGCAGTTTCCGCCTCGGCGTCGCGCGCGACGACCAGAACCTTTACGTGGTCGTGGACGTGATCGACGACGAGGTCGTCTCCCTCGCGGACACCCCGCCCTGGAACCAGGACGGCATCGAGCTGCGCATCGACGCCCGCCCGCCGGAGGAGCGCAACGTCGCCCGGCTGACCTCGGAGCACGGCCTGATGTTCGTCGCCTCGAGCCCCGCCCCCGCCGGATCGAATGAGGCACAGTACCTCCGCGGCGCCGGCTCGCTCCCCAAGGGAACGCAGCACCGTCACCTGCGGACCGCCACCGGCTACACCTTCGAGGTCGCAATCCCGCTGCAGGCCTTCACCGACCGCAACGGCCCCGCCTGGAAACAGCATGGCATCCGGCTCAACGTCGCCGTCAACGACCGCGACGGCAAGGAACAGGCCCAGCTCTGGTGGCAGCCCGACTGGCGCACGACGGCGAACATCCCGGCCTCGGGGACGTTCTTCCTGGAGTAGGCCGGGACGCGTTTCGGCGCTCTCACCTTCGCACGGTTCACCTTTCCTCTCGCGGAGGCGC
>CAZGJB010000225.1:0-567 GCA_964526145.1 uncultured Opitutaceae bacterium | reverse complement strand
TCCTGGAAATACGTCGGCCAGCCCATCTGCTGCGAGCCGTTGCGGAGCACGGCCATGATCAGGGCGCCGATCATCGAGCCCAGCACGGTGCCGACGCCGCCGTTGAGGCTCGCGCCGCCGATGATCACGGCGGCGATGATGTCGAGCTCGACGCCGATCGCGACGGTCGGGTCACCCTGCCGCAGGCGGGAAAGCTGCATTAGGCCGGCGAGGCCGAAGAAGCAGCCGGCCACGACATAGATCAGGATCTTCGTCCGCACCGTCGCCACACCGCAGAGGCGCGCGGTGGCCTCGTTGGAGCCGATGGCGAAAATGTGCCGGCCGAAGACGGTCGAGCGCAGCATCACCGAAGTGAGGATCGCGAGCACGAGCGTGACCCACGCCCCCGTGGGCAGGGTCCAGCCGAAGGGATCGGCGGTGGTCATCCAGTGATTTATCGGCGAGGCGTCGTAGTTGACCGTTTCATTGTTCGCCAGCCACTTGGCCGCGCCGCGGGCGATGCCGAGGGTGCCGAGGGTGATGATGAAGGGCGTCATCCGCAGGCCGGCGATGGCCGCGCCGTTGAGC
>CAZGJB010000224.1:0-6116 GCA_964526145.1 uncultured Opitutaceae bacterium | reverse complement strand
CCCTTCCCCACCGCCCGTGCCCGGCGGCGCCCGCGGCGTCAGCGCCGGGCCTTGATGCCCTCGAGCAGCAGCTTCGTGGTGTGCCGGATGCCCGCCTCGCGCACGGCCTCGGAACCGAGGTCGAGGCGCAGCGACTGGGAGAGCGTGAACCGGTTCGAACTGTAGATGAGGCAGAGCCCGATGAGGCTGATCAGCAGGTAGCGCGCATCCATGTCGGCGCGGATGCGCCCCGCCGCGATGCCGTCGCGCAGGAGCCGGTTGAGCGCCGTGAGCATCGGGTCCTTGCTGAGGCGGAAGTCGGCCTTCGCCAGGCCGGCGCCGTCGTTGAGGTTCTCCCAGAGCAGGAGGCGGACAAATTCCGGGTGGTCGCGCAGGAAGTTGAAGTAGGTGCGCACGATCTCCTCGGTCAATGCGTCGAAGTCGGTGCGGTGGGAAACCGTGTCGATCTCGACCAGCTCCAGAGTGCGGTACGCCTCGGCCAGCACGGCGTGGTAGAGCTTCTCCTTGTCGCCGAAGTAGTGGTAGACCATCCGCTTGTTCACGCGGGCGGCGGCGACGATCTCGTCCACCGTGGTGCCGTAGTACCCGGCCCGCGCGAAGCACGCCAACGCCGCCTGCAGCAGACGATCGCGGGCCGGCACGGCCGGACGGGGCGGGCGGTTGGGAGTTTTCGGCATCGGCCTCCTTCGCTACGCACAATCGCGCCGCTTGTCACGACGTTCTCCGCCACCTAGAATTCCAACCTCGTTTCCCCATGCGTGTCATCGATGTCCATACCCACCCGGTCTTCCGCGGACTCAACCTCTTCGGCGAGCCCACCGACCTCAAGCGCGTCATCGCCCACGGGCGCCGGCACAATATCGTGCACATGATCGTCCTCGGCGACGTGCTGCTCTACGGCGCCACGCCGAACGCGGAGCAGCTCCGCAAGATCAACAATGACACCGTCAAGGTGCTCAAGGCGCGGCCCGACTACTTCACCGGTTTCATCTACCTCAACCCGCTCCTCGGCGAGCGCGCGACGATGGCCGAGACCGAGCGCTGCCTGGCCGCCGTCCCCGGCTTCCGCGGCATCAAGCTCGAGATCGCCAACAACGCCGCGCACCCCGCCATGCGCCACGTGGCCAAGGCCGCGCGCACCTTCAATCTGCCGGTGCTGCAGCACAGCTGGAGCACGACGAACATCAAGGACCGGAAGCACCAGAGCGATCCCGCCGACACGGCCCTCTTCGCCCGGCGCAACCCCGAGGTGCAGGTGATCATGGCCCACCTCACCGGCATCGGCTTCCGCGGCGTGCTCGAGGCCAAGGGCCTGCCGAACCTCTTCGTCGACACCTCCGGCGGCTACCCCGAGGAGTACCTGATCGAGTTCGCCGCCGAGCACCTCGGCGCCGACCATGTCCTCTACGGCTCCGACCTCCCGATCCGCGAGAACAGCTGCACGATCGGCCGCATCCTCGACACGAAGCTGTCCGCGGCCGACAAGCACAAGATCCTCTTCGGCAACACCGCCCGCCTCCTGAATCTCCACCTCAACTGATCCCCGCGCCGTGAATCTCATCGACACCAACGTCAACCTCGGCCCGTGGCCGTTCACCCCCGCTCCCGACCGCACCGGTCTCGAGCTCGCCACCCACCTCCGGGCCCGCGGCATCCGCCGCGCCCTGGTCTCACACCTCGGCACGGTCTTCCAGCCGGAGCCGATGGTCACGAACCGCCAGCTCTTCGCGACCGTGCGCCGCACGCCGAATCTCCTCCCCGTCCCCACGATCAACCCGGCCCTCGCCAACTGGCGCGAGCAGCTCGCGGAGTGCCTGGCCGCCGGCCCGATCCGCGCGGTGAAGATCTTCCCCAATTTCCACAACTACTCGCTGGCCTCGCGGCGCCTCGATGCGTTCATGGCCGCGATCGCCGACGCGAAGATTCGCCTGATCGTCAACGTGCGCCTCGAGGACGAGCGCCACCGGTACTTCGCCCTGAAGATCAAGGGCGTGCCGGTGAAGCAGATGGACGCCTTCCTCGCGCGGCACCCGCGGCACCACGTCCTCTTCGCCGGCATCTACAAGGGCGAGGTCGACAAGCTCGCCGCCAAGCACGCGAACTTCTCCGCCGAGATCTCCTTCCTCGAGATCACCAACGTCCTCGAGGTCACGCTGCGTACCTTCCCCGCCCGCCGCCTGATGCTCGGCACCGCCACGCCGCTCCTGAACACCCGCGCCGGCGCCGACAAGCTGCGCTGCGCGAACATCCCCGCCAAGGCCAAGGCGCTGATCGGCGCCGGCAACGCCCGCCGCTTCTTCAAACTTTGATCCCGCCGCCATGAGCACCACCGGCCAACCGCCCGTCCTTCAGCCCATCGTCGACGAACCCGTGCCGCAGCCCATCCGCTGGGGCGACACCGAGCTCGCCCGCCTGACCACGATGGTCCGGCAGAACTCGCTCTTCTATTACAACGGGCCGCAGACGACCGCCCTCGTCGCCGATTTCCGGAAGCACTATCCGCTGCAGCACCTCTTCCCCTGCTCCTCCGGCACGGCCTCGCTGCACATCGCCGTCGGCGCCCTCCGCCTCAAGCCGGGCGACGAGGTCATCGTCTCGCCCATCACCGACATGGGCTCCGTCATCGGCATCCTCTACCAGCAGGGCGTGCCGGTCTTTGCCGACCTTGACCCGCGGACCTACAACCTCGATCCGGCGTCGGTCCGCCGCGCCATCACGCCCAAGACCCGCGCGATCATGGCCATCCACCTGTGCGGCAACCCGTGCGACATGAAGGCACTGCTCGCGATCGCCAAGGAGCACAACCTCGTCGTGATCGAGGACTGCGCCCAGGCCTGGGGCGCGCGTCACCAGGGCACACCCGTCGGCCTCATGGGCGACTTCGGCTGCTACTCGTTCAACGACTTCAAGCACATCGCCTGCGGCGATGGCGGCATGGTCGGCACGAACTCCGCCCAGTACGGCCCCACTCTCTCCAAATGGGGCGATAAGTGCTACGACCGCGCCGGCGGCACGCGCGACCCCGAGGAGCTTGCGCCCAACTACCGCATGAGCGAACCGCAGTCGGCCGTCTGCGTGGCCCAGCTCGGGAAGCTCGAGGACATCGTCGCCAAGCGCAACCGCGCCGGCACGCTGCTCACCTCCCGCCTGCAGGGTGTCCCTGGCGTGCTCCCGCCGGTCACGCACGAGGGCAATTTCCACAGCTACTGGTTCTATTTCCTGCGCCTTGACGTCGAAAAGTTGAAGTGCTCGCGCGCCGATTTCGTCGCCGCCCTCCGCGCCCAGGGCGTGGCGGCCAATGCCGGCTACATCCCGATGCCGGTTTACCGCTACAAGGTCTTCCAGAACCATAACTTCTTCGGCGGCACCTGGCCGGTCCGCGACTTCGGCGCGACGACGATGGACTACCGCAAGGTCCATTGCCCGAACGCCGCCGCGATCCTCGAGGACGGCGTCACGATGCCGCTCAACCAGGCCATGTCCGACGCCTACATCGAGAAGGTCGCCCGCGCCATCCGCACGGTGGCCGCACAAATGGCGAAGTAGGATTGCCATGATCGGCGGGCGTGCCTTGGCTGCCGGCACCCCGCCACACCATGCTCATTTCCCGCTCCGTCCTGCGACGGCTCGCGCCAGCGTTGTTGCTGCTGGCCGTCGCCGATCCAGTTCTCGCCAATCCTCCCGACACCAAGCCCGCGCCCATCGTGAAGGGCCACAGGACCGCCGGTGTCTATCACGGGCCGGTCGAAATCTGGGCCTCGCCGAGCGTCCGCCAGGCCGCGGGTGAATGTCGCCACGGCAAGCCCGAGGGGCGCTGGACGCTTTGGGACGAAAGCGGAACCAAGGTGGCGGAACTCACCTACCGCGACGGCTATTTTGAGGGCAGCATCGCCTTCTGGCACGGCGCCCAGGCCGGTCCGCGGCTCAAGGGCAAGCTGAAGTGCCGCGGGTCGTTCGCCGACGGACAATGGCACGGACTCGTGCGCACGTTTTGGCCGGACGGACGCATCCGCAGCGAGCGCACCTACGAGGCCGACACGATCGTCGCAGCCCTGGCCTTCGACCCGCAGGGCGGAGCGCTGGCGGATGAGGAAGCGCGCAAAGTCGCCGCGGCCGACGAGCAACAGGACAACGCCCTGCTCGATGCGCTCGACGAATACATTCGGCGGTGGGTTGGTCCGTCTGCCGGCTGAACCGGAAGGTCTCAGCGCACCTGCGCCGCAGATAAACTCATGCTGGTGTGTGGGCGCACGCGTGCCATTCTGGGAAGGACATGCGCTTCATCGTCCCATCGATCGCGGAGGTGCGATTGACCATCATGCGCGGCGCCGCGTATTGGCGCACGCCGGACCGCGCCTGCGACGATGACGCCTTCCCGCCGGATCCGATCCTGCGTCGCTGGCTCGATCTCATGCAGCCGTCGCCGGCGGCGGCCGCGTGGTTCACCCCGCGCCTGTTCTGGGTCGAGGCAGTCGGCGCCATCGTCGGCACCGGCAGCTTCAAGACCGCACCCGACGACCCACTCGGCGTCGAGATCGGCTACGGCATCGCGGCCCGCCACCGCGGCCAGGGTTATGCGACGGCCGCCCTGCGCCTGCTCGTCGCGGAGGCGTTCGCGCGATCGGACACGCCGCACGTCTTTGCCACCGTCAATCCCGCCAACCTCGCCTCGCAGCGGGTGCTGGCGAAGGCCGGATTCGTCCGCGAGGGCGAGGCGCTCGACCCGGAGGACGGCCTCGTGTGGCGCTTCACGCTGCCGCGCACCGGGAAGTAGCCCCCGATCGTCTCACACGGAGACGCGGAGGACGCAGAGGAAATTCGTGCCGGCACTCCGCGATCTCCGCGCCTCCGCGTGAGATTCGTGGGGTGCGCGCCAAGGATCGATTACCGGCAAACCTCGCCGTGCACCGCGATGATGCTCTCGGCGATGTAGTCGGCGTCCTCGGCAGTGTACAACGCGCCGATCGGGAGCGCGAGAAACCGGCTGGTGAGATCCTCCGTGCGCGGGAAATCCTCGGCGCGGTAGCCCTTGGCCGGCCACGGCTTCAGATCCTTGAAGGGCGAGGCCGCCGGGTGGTGGGCCAGGCCGGTCTTCACGTAATCGCGGTTGTACTGCGGATACGTCCCGGTGCGGGCGCCGCAGTTGACGTTGCGGGCATCGAGTTTCTCCCGGAAAGGCGCGACGTGCGCGGGATTGTCGAGGAAGAGATACAGTTCGAAGCCGAACACGCCGGCCGGGTCGGGCGTCTCGCGCAGCTTCAGGCCCTTGAGCCCGCCGAGGCGCGACGTGATGCGCTCATGCAAGGCGTGGCAGTGCTGCCACATGCCCTCGACCTTGCGCAGTTGCGCGAGCGCGACGGCGCCCTGCAATTCCGACAGGCGGTATTGTCCGCCCACGAAGGCCGGCTCGCGCGAAGCGACGATGGCCGCGTGATACGGACGGTAGTTGCCGAGGTCGCTGAGGCGCACCGCCCGCTCGTACAGGCGCTGGTCGCGCGTGGTGACCATGCCGCCCTCGCCGCTGGTCGCGACCTTGTTGTACTGGAAGCTGAATGTGGCGATGTCGCCCCACGTGCCGATCTGCCGGCCGCGATAGCGCGTGCCGAGCGACTGGGCACAGTCCTCGAGCACGAAGATGCCGCGCCGGTGCGCCTCGAGCACGATGCGGTCCATGTCGGCCGCCACGCCCTGGTAGTGCACGATCAGCACGGCCTTCGTGCGCGGCGTCGCGAGCCGGCCAAGTTCCGCGGGATCGAGATTCAGCGAGGCGTCGATCTCGGCCAGCACGGGCCGCGCGCCGACGCGCACGATGGCGGTGTAGCAGGCAATCCAGCTCCAGGCGGTAAGGATGACCTCGTCGCCCGGGCCGATGCCCATGGCCGCGAGTGCGACCTCGAGGGCGCCCGTGCCGCTGCTCACGCCGAGCGCGTAGTCGGTTCCGACATACTCGCGGAACTCCTTCTCCAGCTGCGCCACCATCGGCGGCGTGCGTTTGGGATCGGCGCCGTAATAACGGAAGGGCTCCTTGCGGCGGAGCACTTCAAGGACGAGGGCCTCCTCCTCGGCGCCGATGACGGCGGCGCCCAGGCCAGGGGTGGGACGGGGACGAAGCGGGG
>CAZGJB010000223.1:0-6157 GCA_964526145.1 uncultured Opitutaceae bacterium | reverse complement strand
GAACTCCGCATCATGGGCGGCGTGGACAAGATGGTCCTCGGCCGCAACCGCCAGGAGATCCGCCAGTGGCTCGAGTCGCTCGCACCCTACGTGGCCAAGGGCGGGTTCATCCCGTTCTGCGACCACCGCTGCCCGCCCAACGTCAATCCCGACGACTACCTCTACTACCTCGACCTCAAGGAAAAGCTGTTCGGCCTGAAGGGCTGAGCAGGCCGTTCCGCGGGTCGGGTCCACCGCCATCGCTCCCCCCTGCCCTGCCATGACCTCCCGCGAAAAAGTCCGCCGCGCCCTCAATCACCAGTCCGGCCCCGTCCCCGTCGACATCGGCAGCACCGGCCTGACCAGCATGCACGTCAGCTGCGTGGCCGCGCTGCGCCGGCACTACGGCCTGCCCGATCACCCCGTGAAGGTGGTCGAGCCCTACCAGATGCTGGGCGAGGTGGAGGATGATCTCGCCCGCGTGCTCGGCTCCGACTGCGTGGGCATGAAGGCCCGCAGCACGATGTTCGGCTTCAAGAACGAGGACTGGCGCGAGTGGCGCGCCCCGTGGGGCCAGGTCATGCTCGTGCCCAAGGGCTTCGGCCCGCGCGAGGATCCGTCCGGCGACGTCTACGTCTTCCCCGAGGGCGACACCTCCGTGCCACCCAGCGGGCACATGCCGGCCGGCGGGTATTTCTTCGACGCGATCATCCGGCAGGAGCCGATCGACGAGGACAAGCTCAACCCCGCCGACAACTGCGAGGAATTCAAGCCCGTGGACGCCGCCGAGATCGCCCACTGGAAGGCTGAGCTGACCCGCCTCCAGGGCGAGGACCGCGCCATCGTCGGCGGCGTCGGCGGCACCGGCTTCGGCGACATCGCCCTCGTGCCCGCCGCCTTCCTCAAGCACCCCAAGGGCATCCGCGACGTCAGCGAGTGGTACGTCTCCCTCGTCGAGCGCCGCGACTACGTGCACAAAATCTTTGATTTCCAGTGCGAGGTCGCGCTGAAGAACCTCGAGGTCTACGCGAACACGGTCGGCGACCTGATCGACGTGATCGTGATCTGCGGCACCGACTTCGGCACGCAGAGCTCGCAGTTCTGCTCGCCCGCGACCTTCGCCGACCTCTACGCGCCGTACTACAAGCGCATGAACGACTGGATCCACGCGCACACGAAGTGGAAGACCTTCAAGCACTCCTGCGGCGCCATCCGGCCCTTCATGAACCAGTTCATCGAGTGCGGCTTCGACATCCTCAACCCCGTGCAATGTTCCGCCAAGGACATGGAGGCGCCGCGACTCAAGGCCGACTTCGGCGACCGGGTGACCTTCTGGGGTGGCGGCGTGGACACGCAGCGTGTCCTTCCCTTCGGCACGCCGGAGGAGGTGCGCGCCCAGGTGACCGAGCGCCTGCGCACGTTCTCGGTCAACGGCGGCTTCGTCTTCAACACCATCCACAACATCCAGGCCCGCACGCCGGTCGCCAACATCGTCGCGATGGTCGACGCCATCCGCGACTACAACACCGGCCGGTAAGCTGTCCATGAACCCGCGCAACCACTACTTCTCACTCGCCGCCGCGAGCGCCCGCTTCGAGGCCTTCTGGCAGGGCGGCCGGCTGGATCGCCCGCCGGTCAGCCTGTGGATCGAGCACAAGCACTCGCTGCGGGCACCGCGCTCGAACCACGCGACCCTGCGCGACCGGTGGATGGACGTGGAGTTTCAGGTCGAGTCCGCCCTCGCCCGCCTCGAGACCTCGGTCTTCCTCGGCGACTCCGTGCCGTCGTGGACGCCCAACGTGGGTCCCGACCTCACCTCGACGCTGTTCAACGCCGAGCTCATCTTCGGCGAGTCCACGAGCTGGTGCCAGCACACGCTGCACGAGCCGGCGGACTGGGAGCGCTTCCTCGAGACGTCGCCCAACTTCGACAACGAGTACTGGCGCACGATCGACGCGATGATCACCCTCGCCGCCGAGCGCTTCGCCGGCCGCTACTACGTCGCGATGCCCGACCTGCACGGGAGCTTCGACATGCTCTCGGGCCTGCGCGGCCCCGAGGACCTCTGCCTCGACCTCGTGGACGATCGCGACCTCGTCTACCGCGCCAGCCTGCACTGCGCCCGCGCCTACGTGGAGGGCTTCCGTCGCCTGCACCAACGGCTCACGGCGCTCGGCATGCCGAGCACGACCTGGACCGGCTACCTGCACAACGGCCCGGCCTACGTGCCGAGCTGCGATTTTTGGTGCCTCGTCTCAAAGGATATCGGCCAGGAGGTCATCCGGCCGTCGATCGAGCTGGAGATGGCCGCACTCGAGCGGACGATCTTCCACCTCGACGGGCCGAACGCCCTGCAGCACCTGGAGACGATGCTCGCCCTGCCGGGCCTGAACGCCGTGCAGTGGGTCTACGGCGCCGGCCAGGGCAACGCCTCGAAGTGGCTGCACGTATACCGCCGCTGCCGCGAGGCCGGGAAGGGCGTGCAGATCCTCGCCGAGGACGCCGAGGATGCGCTCCACTGCCTGCGCGAACTGGGCCCCGACGGCCTGTGGCTCAGCGTCGGCAAGCCCTTCCGCAACGCCGACCGCGCGGCGGAGTTCCTCGACGAAGTCCACCGGCTCTCGGCATGACGTCGCGGGTCGCCAGCTTCCGCGCCACCCTCGCCCGCCGACCCATCCTCGGCGACGGCGCGACCGGCACACAGTTGCAGGTGCGCGGACTCGCCCCCGGCGCCTGCGGGGAACTTTGGAACGTCGACCACGCCGACAAGGTGACCGACGTGCACCGCGCCTATCTCGCGGCCGGCGCCGACCTGCTCACGACAAACACTTTCGGCGGCACCTCGTATGTCCTCGGCAACCACGGGGCCGGCGCGCGCGTGCGCGACCTCAATGTGGCCGGCGCCTGCCTCGCCCGCGCCATCGCCGGCGAACGCGCCTGGGTTCTGGGCGACATCGGACCCTTCGGCGGCATGCTCGAACCGCTGGGCGACGCGGTCGCGGATGAAGTGGCGCTCGCCTTCCACCAGCAGGCCGCCGCACTGCTCGAAGGCGGCGCGGACATCATTCTGATCGAGACCATGTCCGACCCCGCTGAGGCCGCGCTCGCCGTGACCGCCGCCAAGGCCGCCGGGGCGGAATGCGTCATCGCCACCTACACCTTTCAACAGTCCGCGGCCGGCTACCGCACGATGATGGGCACGACGGTCGCCGACGCGTTTCCGGCCGTGCTCGCCGCCGGCGCCGACATCGTGGGCGCCAACTGCGGCACCGAACTGTCGCTCGACGACTATGTGGCCCTGACCAAGGAGCTGGTGGCGCATGCCGCCGGTCGGCCGGTGATCGTGCAGCCGAACGCAGGTTCGCCGCGGCTCGTGGACGGAAAAATCTGCTACGACGAGTCCGCCGCGCAGTTCGCGGCCGCGGTGCCGCGCCTGCTGGCCGCCGGCGCCCGGATCGTCGGTGGCTGCTGCGGCAGCACGCCCGAGCACATCGCCGCGATGGCGAAACACTTCAAAAAATGAACGCCCGCGAAAATTTCCATGCCATGATGTCCGGCGGCAAGCCGGCCTGGCTGCCGCTCAACGTACCCGTCACCCCGCCGGTGGCCGACCTCATCGAGGAAAAGACCGGCGTGCGCAGCCCGGAGCTGTCGTTTGAGACGGACTTCGGCTTCGAGTGGGTCGGCTACGACGAGAACCCGCAGCAGTGGCGCGACGCCCTCGCGGCGATCGGCACCGTGCTGCCGGCCAACGCCGAGGTGGGCCCGTTTTGCATCGCGCACGTCGAGCCGCCGGCCGGCTCCGTGGGCAAGGCGTATCATTTCCGGGTGATGCTGCACCCGCTGGACAAGATCACCAGCGTCGCGCAGCTGGAAAAACTGCCCTGGCCCGACACGTCCGACCCGAAACACTACGCCGCCCTGCAGAAAAAGATGCAGCAGGTGCACACGCGCGGCAAGGTCGCCTTCGCCGGCATGGAGTGCACGACCTTCGAGCTGTCGTGGTACGCGCGGGGCATGGACAATCTCTTCCAGGATCTCGCCGAGGAGAACGGCATCGCCGACTGGCTGCTCGACTGGTTCACCGAGCGCTCGTGCAACGTGGGCCGCGCCTTCGCCAAGGCCGGAATCGACATCATCGGGTTGGGCGACGACGTCGGCATGCAGACCGGTATGCTGCTTTCCGTGCCCATGTGGCGAAAGCACCTGAAGCCGCGCCTGGCCAAGGTCATCGCCGCCATCCGTGAGGCGTCGGGCAACCGCAAGGTCTGGGTGCATTACCACTCCGACGGCGACATCATGCCGATCGTGCCGGAGCTGATCGAGGTCGGCGTGGACATCCTCAATCCCGTGCAGCCCGAGTGCATGAGCGCCGCGGAATTGGTGAAGCGCCACGGCAAGACGCTCGGCCTGAGCGGCATGGTCGGCACACAGACGACGATGCCCTTTGGCACGCCGGACGACGTGCGCCGGCGCGTGCGCGAGATCGCCGCGTTGCACCGCGACCACGGCGCGCGCGTGATGATCGCCCCGACGCACGTGCTGGAGCCCGACGTGCCGTTCGAGAACATCTTGGCGCTGGTGGACGAGGTGAAGGCGATCCGGTTCGATTGAGCCAGCTCAAGCAGGGCTCTCGCGAAGACGCTGCTATTTCCCCAACCCCGCGCGCAGCACGTCGATCGTGCCGGTGCCCACGGCGGTGGACATCAAATACACGCCGGACCAACCGCCCTGCACCAATTGGCGCACCTGCTCACCGGCGAGCTCCAGGCCGTACTTGGCCTGATCCTTCACGTCCGCATAGGACGCGAACTTCTGCAGAACCGCGTCCGGCACCACCACGCCCGGCACTTGGGCCATGCGTTGGGCGTGCTCGAAATTGGCCAGGACCATCACGCCGACGAGGAACGCCGTGCGGCCGCGGAACGGCTCCAGCGCCGCGAGCGGCTCCGGATGGAACGCGGGCTGCGTCATGATGTAGTCCACGCCGTGGTCGATCTTCTGCCGCAGGCGGTCGAGTTCGCGCCTCATGTCCTGCGCCTCCAGCTCGACGCCGCTGCCGATCGTGAAATGCGCGCGGGGGTCGGCCTGCTTGCCGAGCGGCGCGCCGCCGAAATCCACGCCGGCATTGAGGCAGGAATGCGTCAGCCGGATCATCGCGATCGAGTCGAGGTCGAACACCGCCGTCGAACGCGGATACGTCGGTGACATCTTCGGCGGATCGCCGGTGACGAAGAGCACGTTGTGGATCCGGTTCGCGTGGTAGCCCACCAGGCGGCTCTGGATCCCCATGACGTTGAGGTCCCGGCCCGTAAAATGCGGGATGAGCTCGATCTTGTCCCCGGTCGCCGCGTTCCAGCCCAGGCGTTCACGCACGAGATGGATGAAGTCGCCCGGCGGGATGAGCGGGATGCCGCGGGAACCATCGGTGAAGTCCATCGCGTCGACCATCCCGCTGTCCGCGAGCTTCGCCACGAAGTCCACTTTGCGCCGGATGATCGCGTCTTCAGTGCCGCGCGGCGGCACGGCCTCGATGCTGACGACAAACTCCTTCGCCTTGAGCTTGCGCGAAAACCGGCCGTTGCCCGCCTTCTCCCTGTCGCCCACGGGCGGCAGCGTCGTCGCGGGGGCCACGGCAGTGGCTGAGATCCGCGAACCGGCGGCCCGGGCCTGAAGATAGTTGTGCATCTCCTCGATGTGCGGCGGATGCATCTCGCAGCAGCCGCCGAGGAGGCGCACGCCGCGGTCGGCCAGGCTGCGGACGAGCTTGCCCGCCGACTCGGGGTTCACCGTGGTCATGAACCGGTTGCCGATGCGCTGGAAGCCGCCGGCATTGGGCATCACCACGAGCTGCAGCGCGCCAGAGCGCACGGGCTCGGTCCCGAGCGCCGCGTCGACGAACGCGCTCGCGTCCCACGGCGCGCAGCAATTCACGCCGGCCACGGCCACGCCGAGCGTCGCCATGTGCTCGACAAAGGTGACGGCATCGGGTTCGAGCACGCGCTCCTTGTCGGCGGCGTGCAGCGTCATCTCGGCGATGATCGGCGGCAGGCCGGGCTGCGCGCGGAGGAGCTGGATGAGCAGCTCGAGCTGCGCGAGGTTGCCGAAGGTCTCGAGCAGGAGCGCATCGGCACCGGCCGCGACCAGCGCGGCGATCTGCTCATGGTAACACTCGGCA
>CAZGJB010000222.1:0-6215 GCA_964526145.1 uncultured Opitutaceae bacterium | reverse complement strand
GGGTTGTGCGGATGGTGGCTGTAGACACGGGTGTAGACCAGCGCGAGGAGCACGAGCAGCACCCACCCCGCGCCCGGCCGGGCCAGCAGCGTCTCGCATCCCGTCCAGGCGGCCATGGTGCGTGCGCGCAAAGTCGGCCTTAACGTCGGTTCCATCGGCATGTCTCCCCGCAGGCGCCTGGCATCGTCATCCCGCTGGAAATGCACGGATGCCGCCGCCAGCGCAAGACGCCAAACCGCGCGGAGACACCCGGGATTTTGTCCGTGCGCCGCGCGCCCGGCCCGGTTTACTGGCGGCAACCCGATGGAGGTCTCGTTCATCATCCCGCTCTACAATTGCCTGGCGCACACGCAGGCGTGCGTGACGAGCCTGCAGGCTTCGCTGCCCCGGGATCTCACCCACGAGATCATCTTGGTGGACGACGGCAGCACCGACGGCACCCGCGACTGGCTGCAGGGCCTGGGCGAACCGTTCCGGGTCGTGCTGAATGAGACCAATCTCGGCTACGCCGGCGCAAACAACCGCGGCGCGGCCGTCGCCCGCGGCCGGCTGCTCGCGCTGCTCAACAACGACCTCGTCCTTGCCCGGGGCTGGCTGGAGCCGATGCTCGCCGTGCACCGGCGCCTGCGCCAACCGGGCGCCGTGGGCAACGTGCAGCGCAACCTGCGCACCGGCCGCCTCGACCACGCAGGCATCGGCTTCGACCACCGCGGCAAGGCCGGCCACGACACCGCCTACCCGCTCCTCGCCGCCCTCGTGCGCGGCTACCGGCCCGTCCCGGCCGTCACCGGCGCCTGCCTGCTGATCGCCGCCGACCGCTGGCGCGCCCTCGGCGGCTTCGACCCGGGCTACGTCAACGGTGGTGAGGATGTGGACCTCTGTTTCCGCGCACTCGCCGCGGGCTGCACGAACGCTGTCGCCCTCCGCAGCATCATCCTGCACCACGTGAGCGCCTCCCCGGGCCGTAAGCGGCGCGACGAGGAAAACAGCCGGCGCCTGACCCTGCGCTGGCGTCGCGAGATCGCTGAACATTCTGTCCGCGCCTGGGCCCGTCACCATCTTGCCACCCAATGGAGCGGCACCCGCCACCCTGCCGGCGCCACCGAGGCCCTCGGACTGCTGGCCTACCTGCTTCGCCTCCGCCGTCATCCCCCTGCCCTCGCCCGCAAGGGCATCGAGCAGGCCATCAACGCGGAACTCGCCCGCTGGGATGAGATTCTCGGCACCGCGCCGTAGGCCGGCGCTTCCTGCCCTTACCTACTCCCCGCTGCGCCGCACCTCGCGCACGACCGATTGCGGGCGCTGGTTCACCGTCAGGAACATCCGGCCGACGTACTCGCCGATCAGTCCAAGCATCACAAGCTGCGTGCCGGAGAAGATCAGGAGCGCCGCCATCAGCGAACCCCAGCCGAAGGCCGGGCCCTGATGCGTGAGGCGCAGCCAGGCAACGACGCCTAGGCCGATCACACCCACCCCGGCGACCACCAGCCCGAGCACCGTGGCGAGGCGCAGGGGCAGGATCGAGAAATTCACCCACGCGCTCAGCCACAGCCGGATCAGCCGGCGGAAGGTGTAGCCGCTCTGCCCCGCCTGCCGCGCGGCGTGCGTGACCGGGAGCGAACCGATCCGCTGCGTCACCTGCAGAATGAGACCGTCGATGTACGGGTACGGCCCCGCATGCTGCGCCACCTCGCGCGCCACGAAGGCCGTCACGCAGCGGAAGCTCGAGAGGTAAAACCCGGCCGGCTTGTCGAGGGCCCAGTCGGTCATGCGATTGGTGAACCAGCTCCCGAGGTTGCGCCACCAGGCGTGCCGCTTGGTGTCGTAGTGGCCGAACACGACATCGAGGCCCGCCGCCCGGGCGTGTGCCCAGAGGCGCACCGCCTCGGCCGGCGGATTCTGACCGTCGTCGTCGAGGTTGACGATGTGCGCCCCGCGGGCGTGCCGCCAGCCGGAGAGCACCGCGTTGTGCTCGCCGTAGTTGCGGGCGTGGTTGACGAACACGATGGGCACGCGGGCCGTGCGGAGCAGCTCCGCGCAGACCTCCGCCGTGGCGTCGCGGCTGCCATCGTTGACGAGCACGACCTCGTGCCCGCCCTCGACCGTCAGCGCCTCGATGGTCTGCACCAGCGGACCGATGGTCTCGGCGCTGTTGTAGAGCGGAATGACGAAGCTGAGCGCGGGTCCGGCAGCGGAACTCATGGGGCGGAGGCCCAGCGAATGACCTCCCGGGCCACCCTGTCAACGTCGGCCGGATCCAAACCCGGATGCACCGGCAGACACAGCACCTCCGCGCAGGCCTGTTCGGTGTGCGGCAGCCGGAGCGCCGCGTCCGCGTACGCCGGCTGCCGGTAAAGCGGCACCGGATACAGCACGCCGGCACGAATGCCGCCCTCACCGAGGTGCGCCAGGAGCGCATCGCGACGCGGCGTGCGCACGGCAAACTGATGCCATACCGGCACGACGCCCGAAGCCACCGCCGGCAACCGCAGCGGCGTCCCCGCCAACTGCGCCAGGTAGCGCGCCGCCAGCTCGCGGCGCCGCGCATTGCCCGCCTCGAGATGCCGCAGCTGCACACGCAGCACCGCCGCCTGCAACTCGTCGAGCCGGCTGTTGCGCCCGGCGATCTCGCTAATGTACCGCGTGCGCCAGCCGTACTGCCGCAGGAGCCGCACCCGCTCCGCCACGGCCGGATCGCGCGTGAACACCGCCCCGCCGTCGCCGAGGGCACCGAGGTTCTTGGTCGGATAAAAACTGTACGCCGCCGCGTCGCCCCAGGTCCCGGCCGGCCGGCCCGCGACGGTCGCCCCGTGCGACTGCGCGCAATCCTCCAGCACCTTCGCGCCGTGCCGTCGGGCCAAGGCCGTGATGGCCGGCATGTCCGCCGGCTGGCCGTAGAGGTGGACCGGCACCACCGCCTTCACCGCCCCCGCTTCGTGAGCCAGCACCGCCTCCAGCGCAGACGCCGCCATCAGCATCGTCGCGGGATCGATTTCGACAAAGACGGGTTGCGCCCCCAACTGCTCGATGGCCGCCACGGTCGCGGAAACGGTGTTCGCCACGGTCGCGACCCGGTCGCCGACCCCGACGCCAAGCGCGGCCAGGGCCAGCTCGAGCGCATCGGTGCCGTTGGCGACGGTGACGCATTCGCCTTCCCCGTGGGTGGCCGCGAACTCCCGCTCAAAGGCGGCCACTTCCGGGCCGAGGATGTAGTGGCCGCTGGCCAGCACGCGCTCGATCGCCGCCCGGATCTCGGCCGCGTGCGCGTCGAAACCGGCCTTGGGATCGGCGGTCAGCAGGAGCTTCTCAGGCATCGTGGGATTCATACTTGGTAAGACTGGCCGGCGGGCGCGCGAGGCTGGAGCCGATGAAGCCGAGGCCGCCGGTGACGAGCACCCGCCGGCCGCGGCCCGCAACCGCAAATCCGGGGGCGCGTTTCATAGGCGCCGTCCGACCGCCAGCACGGAGTTGCCCCAGGGCAGCCGGCCGCCGCGACGCAGCCAAGCATGTTCGATCACGTTCATCGTGTCGCAGATTGCTTCCACGGGCGCCGGATACAAGCGCACATCGCTGTCGGCGGCCGCCGCGCACAGCACCTTGCGCTGCAGCACGGCGAGCGGGAAAAGCAGCGCGTTCCAGTAGGTTGCATACGCGACGGTGAAGCCGCCGGCCCGCAGGAGGTCCGCGGTCTCGGTCCGCGAGTGGCGACGCAGGTTGCCGACAGCGCGATCGTGATAGGAGTGCATCCACCGGTACGCCGGCATCGTGAGCACGGCGACGCCCCCGGGGCGCACGACGCGGTGAAATTCGCGGACAGCCGCGACGGGGTCCTCGACCTGGCAGACCACGTCGCAGGAGACGACAGCGTCGAACGTGTCGGCGGCAAACGGCAGCGCCGTCACCGAACCCTCGGTCACCGGCAGCCCTGTGCGCTCGCGCGCGAGTTCACAGGCGAGCGGCGCGAAATCCAGGCCGGCGAGCGCCCAATCCGGCTGCGCCGGCCGCAGGCGCCGGAGCAGGCCGCCGGTGCCGCAGCCCGCGTCGAGCACCGCGGCGCGCGGCGGCAGCCCCGCGCGGGCAAGCGCGGTACCGACGTTACGGTGCAGGGCGCGGTAGTACCACATCGCGTCCTCGACCGCGGCCATCTTGCGGTATTCGGCGACCTCCATGTGGACTAAGCCTGACCGGTTTGGTTGACCGGTGTCGAGAAAGGTGGGCAGAGAAACATCTTTGCTTTCAGGATTTTCCGCGGCTCAAATGCGGGGACTTGCCCAAAACGATGCGTCCGCGTCCGACCCCGGCCAGCCTAAACCGTCTGGTTTTCGCCGGCCTCCTCCTGATCGTTCCGTTGCTCACCTGCACCCTGTTTGCCCGGTGGTCATGGTCGGACTGGGTCCAGCCGCGCGAACTGCTCGGCGATCCCCTCGAGATCTTCGCCCGTGTGAAGCTCGCCGCCGAGCAACCGCTGCAGCCGTTCGTGGGCTTCACTGAACTCGAGCGTCTCGGGGCGCCGTTCCGGGCCGACTGGGGCGCTTACCCGGCGCCCGATAGCGTCGTGTTCTTCCTGGCCGGAAGGTTGGCGCACGTGATTGGCGTCTTCGGCGCGGTAAAACTCACGGCGGCTGTCTTCTACCTGCTCAACGCCGTCTCGTTTTACTTGTGCGTCCGCCGTCTCCGCTGGCGGCCGGAGTGGGCGGCGGCGGGTGCCCTGCTGTTCGCTTTCTGCAACTACAACGTCCGCTGGAGCGTCACGCTCAGCTTCAATCAGACATTCACGCTGCCGCCGCTGGTGCTCCTGTGCGCGCACGCCGCCAAGACCGGCCAGATGGGGCGTCGCCAACCCGGCTGGGTCTGGCTGGGCGGGCTGTTGGGGGCATGGATCGGCATCGGCAATCCCTACTTGGGTTTCTTTACGGGTCTGCTCGCGGCCGCCACCCTCATGGTGGCGCTGATCCGGCGCAGCCCGTGGGAACGCATGCGGCCGCTGGTCTTTTTCATCGCCAGCGTCCTTGGCGTGTTCCTTGTCGCGAACCTCAGCTACGCCTGGTACCACCTTACGGCAGGGGACAGCGGGCCCCTCGTCCGCAATTTTGCCGGGTCGCTCGTGTACGCGCTTAAGCCCATGGATTGGCTGGTGCCGCCTCTCGACCACCGTTGGGCCTGGGCCGCGCGCCTGGGTTTCGGCTATGGGCGCGAGATTGAAACCGTCACCCCGCCGTTTTTCGCGGGTTACCTCGGTCTCGTAGGACTCGCCGGGCTGGCCGGGCTGACTCTGGTGACGGTTCACCGCGTCGCGCAGCGCCCGGGCCGCCCGCTGCCCGACGCCGCGCTGGGGCTGCTGCTCATCCTCGGATTCGCCGTGGCCGGCGGACTCAACTCGATTCTCGCCTTTGCGGGCCTCGACATCTTCCGCGCCAGCCAACGCATCAGCATTTTCGTCAATATCTGGGCGCTTCTCTTCATCATCGGCTGGCTGCAGCACCGCCTGCGGCCCTGCGCGCGATGGCTGTCGATCGTCGCCGCCCTGGCCTGCGCCGCTTTCGGCTGGTGGGAGCAGACGCCGCACCTGCGGCCCGACAAGGCCCGCCGCAAACTCGCCCCGCAATGGCAGGCCATGCAGGACGTCACCCGGGGCCTCGAGGCCGCCGTCGGGGGGAAGGCGATGATTTTCCAGCTGCCCATACGGCGGTTTCCCGAGGCAGGCCCGCTCAACCGCATGATGGATTACGAGCATTTCCAGCCTTTTCTCGTGGATTCCTCGCTGCGCTTTTCCTATGGACCCCTCGGCGCCAGCCGTGAGCTTGCCTGGCAGCGCTTCATCACGCGCCTCCCCGCAGCGGAGATGGTGGCCACGCTCGAGCAGAGCGGATTCGCCGCAATCTGGATCAACACCCGTGCCTATGCCGACGGCGGCGACCGCCTCGTCCGCGAGCTGACCGCGCTCGCCCGCACCGAATGGATCCACGACACCGGCGCCCAGGTGCGGATCGTCCGGCTCCGGCCCGCCGCCACCCGCCGCCAGCCGGACCTCGACGACCTGCGCATCAACCTGGCCTGGGCCGATCCGGCCACGGGAAACAACAAACCTACCCTGCTCGCGGTCAACGGCTGGTACCCGCTTGAGGAGGAAGGCGCCCGTCGCTGGCGCTGGGCGGCGAAGCGCGCCGAGATCGGCATCTGGTGGCCCAGTTGGAAACCGGGTGCAACGCTCCGCT
>CAZGJB010000221.1:0-6229 GCA_964526145.1 uncultured Opitutaceae bacterium | reverse complement strand
GATGGGCGTCCAGAGGTGCTGCCGATCGCCGATGACCTTGACGGCGCCGGGCTCGGGGCCGCGTTCCTCGGACCACGAATAGAGCGGCGTGGCGTGATTGAGGGTGGCGTAAAGGTACCGGGCCACGGCGTCGCCCTCGCCGCGCAGCAGCAGCGTCTCGGCGAGGTTGTCCAGGGTGATTGCCACCCACATGCCTTCCTCCATCCAACCGGTGTGCATCGGGATGCCACCCGGGCTCATCTTGGATTCGATCTTGCGGATCGTGCCGTCGATGAGCGGATCGTGGGGTTCGAGGAGGCGGAACGGGTAGGCGGAATTGAGCGCGCCCCACCTGCTGCCCGAAGTCTTGCCGGCCACGCCGGGGATCCACTGGAAGCCGTCCTCGCTGATCGCGCCGCGCCGTACGGTATCGAGCAGGTCGGCGCGGGCGGTCTCGTGAATGCCGCGAACCTCCGCGGCCTCGGCCTTGAGCCCAAGGATCTCGGCGGCTTCGAGGGTCAGCTGGTCGGCGAAGACCGCCCAGAAATTGTGCGGGAGAAACACGCCGTAGTTGCTCGTGTCGTTCTTCAACCCGCAATCGCCCATCCCCGGGGGCAGCAGGCCATAGTTCAGGGGCTTGGCACCGTCGACCAGGACGCGGCTGCGCTGCCGGGCGCGCTCCTGCCAGCGGGAGCTGGCCAGCATGCGCGGAAAGATGTTCGCGAGGAAATCGCGGTCCCGCGTGATGCGGTAGTGTTCCATGATGAACCAGCATTTGAAGCCGGCCGCCAGCCAGCCGGTGCGGGCCCAGCCCTGGGTTTCAGACCAGCAGCCGTCGTAATTCTGCAGATCGAGCGCCAGGCGGTAACCGTCCGCGGCTTCGACGGGCAACCCGGCCTGGTCGAGCGCGACGCAGGCGATGGCCGCCTCCGTGGGATTGGCGGAACGGTAGAGCTCGGTGCCCGGCAGCGTGCCGAGGTATTCGCCGGGCACGGGCTCGCGCATGATGAAGATGTCGGCGAGCCCGGCGTAATAGCCGTGGCGCACGCCCGCGTCGGCCAGGTGCAGGCGCGGCGCGCGGCCGATGAGCTTGTGCCATCCCGCCTTGGCCTCGGCGAATTCGCCGGCCCAGTCGCGGCGACGCAGTTCCGGGAGCATGGACTCGTACACGCGGTACGGGCGGATGAACCAGACGACCTTGGTCTCGCCGGGCGCGAGCGTGACCGTCGGCGCGAGGGTGTTCGCCGACAGCGGGTAATCCTCGCCGCCGAGGGCTGCGATGATCACGCGATCGGCGCGGGCCATCCAGCCGGCCACGAGCGCGTCGCGGGCGTTCTGCGCGAGGCCGGGATCGACGAAGGCCGGCAGGACGCCGCGCCAGTTGCCGGGGACGCTGCACTCCAGGGCGGCGCGGTGGGCCGCCTGGCGGTCGAGATTCGAAAATTCGACCCGCATGATGGCTGCACGCTGCCCGCCGATGACCTCCAGCGTCGTGCGGACGGCGGGGTGGATGAAGGTGGCGGCAAGCCCCGGCAGCCAGTCGTCGAGGCGGCGCCAGGTGCTCTGCTCCACCTTGCGCCCGTCGATGACGGCCTGGAAGTCGAGCTTCCACTGCGTGAGGGGGCCGTGGAAATTCGCGACGGAAAAGTTCAGCAGGGTGTCGTAGCTCCACGACAGCGAGACCAGGCCGGGCTCGCAGTCGACGAGGGTCTTGTCGCCGCTGTCGGGCGGCGCGACGGTGACGCGATGCGGCGGGGCGAACGCGTAGCTGAAGTCGACACGGGGGACGGAGGAGTCTGCGCTCATGGACGGATGACCGGTGGCCACCGTATCGCACGGCGCGCCGCGGGTCCGCACAAGGCGAAACGCGCTGAATAATACCTCGTGGTCGCCTACTTCGTGCCGCGCTTCCGGTTGGCGGTGCGGTCGATGTTGAGGTAGGTCTTCGCCAGCATCTGCGACTCGTAGAACTCGACGAGGCGCACGCCCTCGCGGGGCTTGATGAGGTCCTTGCGGGTGGCGTGGTCGATCTGCTGCTTGATGCGGCGGCAGAGCTCCTCCCACTGGTACTGCACGCCCTCGATCACGTCGGAGACGCGCGAGCCGGCGAGGGCCTCCTCGATGTAGAAGCCGTTGGGTTCGTCCTCCTCGAGGAAGACGTGCACCTCGTTCACGCGGCCGAAGAGGTTGTGCAGGTCGCCCATGATGTCCTGGTAGGCGCCGGTGAGGAAGACCCCGAGGTAATAGGGCTTGTTGTTCAGCGGGTGCAGCGTGAGGTAGTCCTTCGTGTCCTGCAGGTCGATGAACGACGAGATCTTGCCGTCGGAGTCGCAGGTGATGTCGACGAGGATGGCATTGACGGTGGGCTTCTCGTTGAGCCGGTGCAGCGGGGCGATGGGGAAGAGCTGCTTGAGGGCCCAGTGGTCGAGGAGGGACTGGAAGACGGAGAAATTGCAGACGTACTGGTCGGCAAGGAGCTTCGAGAGGTCGTGCAGTTCCTCGGGCTGGTAGCCGGACTTGCGCCCCTCGCGGTCGATCTGCTCGCAGATTTGCCAGAAGAGCGACTCGGCGGCGGCGCGGTTCTCGAGGTCGAGGTAGCCGAGGTTGAAGAGGGAGAAGGCCTCCTCCTTCTTCTGGATCGCGTCGTGGAAGCGCTCGAGGCGGCCGAGCTTCGTCTTGTTCTTCAGCATCACCTCGAGGTCGGTGACGACCTTGTGCTTCACCTTGGGCTGGTGCTGGTGGCCGAGGGACTCGCGCTTGTTGATGCGCTCGAAGACCTCGACGACGAGGAGGGAGTGGGGGGCGACGATGGCGCGGCCGGATTCGCTGACGATGTCGGGCACCGGGACGCCGGAGGCGGTGCAGATCTCGCGGATGTTGAAGACCACGTCGCGCGCGTACTCCTCCATGGAGTAGTTCATCGAGGACTCGAAGTTCGTGCGGGAGCCGTCGTAGTCGATGCCGAGGCCGCCGCCGACGTCGAGGTAGCCCATGGGGAAGCCCATCTTGGCGAGCTGGCAGTAGAAGCGCGCGGCCTCGATGACGGCGTTCTTGATCGTGATGATGTTCGGGACCTGCGAGCCGATGTGGAAATGGACGAGGCGCAGGGCGGAGGTGAGCTTGGCGGCGCGGAGCTTCTCGATGGCGAAGAGGATTTCCGCGGTGTTGAGGCCGAACTTCGCGTTGTCGCCGGTGGAGAGGGCCCACTTGCCCTCGCCGCGGGTCTGGAGCTTGCAGCGGAAGCCGATCATGGGCTTCACGCCGGTCTCCTGGGAGATGCGGATGATGTCGTCGAGCTCGGCGAGCTGCTCGACCACGATGATGATCTTCTTGCCGAGCTTGCGGCCGAGGAGGGCGAGACGGATGTAGTCGTGATCCTTGTAGCCGTTGCAGATGATGAGGCGCTGCGCGCCCTCGTGCATGGCGAGGGCGATCATGAGCTCGGGCTTGGAGCCGGCCTCGAGGCCGAAGGCGTAGTCCTTGCCGGCGGCGATGATCTCGTCGACGACCTCGCGCAACTGGTTGACCTTGATGGGGAAGACGCCGCGGTACTCGCCCTTGTAGCCCTCCTCCTTGATGGCGTTGCGGAAAAGCTCGTTCAGCTGCGTCACGCGGTGGCGCACGAGGTCCTGGAAGCGGATGACCATCGGGGCCTTGAGGCCCATGCCGAGCGCCTCCTGCACGACGTCGAGCACGCGGATGCTGCGGCCGTCGGTCAGCGGCTGCACATTGACGCAGCCCTCGGGGTCCACCGCGAAGTGTCCGGAGCCCCAGCGGCGGAAGCCGTAAAGCTCCTCGGATTTGGCGGCCGACCAGGCGGAAGCGGATTTGTTTTTCAACGGGGTAGGGAGGGGAGTTATGGCTTGCTATTGGCTGAGGCCAATCAGTTAGATGCGTGTTTTCTTTTTTCAAATCAACCAACACGCAAACACGAAAATGTCCCTCCTGAACGACTCGCTCCTTTTCGCCCAGGCCGCCCCCCAAGCCCAGAGCCCGCTGCCGACGCTCCTTTTCTTCGGTCTGATGTTCGCCGCGATGTACTTCCTGATGATCGCGCCGCAGCGCAAGAAGCAGAAGGAACACGAGAAGATGCTCGCCGCGCTGCAGACCGGCGACGAGATCGTGACGACCGGTGGGATCTACGGCCAGATCACGAACGTGAAGGAGGACCGCTTCGTCCTGCGCGTCGCCGACAACACCAAGATCGAGGTCGGCAAGGGCTTCGTCCACGCCGTGACCCGCAAGGCCGGCGAGGAAAAGAAGTAACCGCCCCGCGCCCTGTTTTCCGCCCCGCTGCCTGACCGGCCGGGGCGCTTCCCTTTATAAAAACCCAAACTGACCATGCTTAGAAACAACCTCTGGAAGCTGACCTTCACCCTCGCCATCGTGGCGTGGGCGCTGGCGACGCTCCTGCCGCTGCAAGACCGGGATTTCGCGGATTACGCCAAGGCGACGGCCACCGCCAAGACCTCGGAGTTCGCCAAGCTCATCGACGAGTCCAAGGCCCGGACGCAATCCGGCCAGGCCATGAGCGAGTTCGTCGCCCTCAAGCAGATCGCCAAGGAGCGCCGCCTCGACCTGTCCCAGTTCTTCCCCGACATCCGCCTCGAGGAGAAGCTGAAGAACATCGAGAAGCGCAACGACATCCTCCTCACCGAGCTCCTCCGCCAGTCCAGGGCCGCGCTGCAGCTCGGCCTCGACCTCAGGGGCGGCGTCGCCTTCACCCTCGAGGTGGACGAGGCCGCGGCCGCCGACATCAGCCAGTACGAGCGCCAGGAGAAGCTGACCAAGGCCATCGAGATCCTCGGCAACCGCATCAACGGCCTCGGCGTCACCGAGCCCGTCATCCGCCCGATCGGCAACAACCGGATCGAGGTCCAACTCCCGGCCGTCAACACCAGGGACAACCCCGAGGTGCTCGAAAACGTCAAGAAGCCCGCGCGCCTCGACTTCCGCATCGTCCACCCGAGCCTGACGCCGCAGGTGACCGCCGAGATCCCGCCCGGCTACGAGCTCCTCACGCTCGAGTACGAGACGGCCCGCGGCGAGACCGGCGTCGAGGAGGTCTTCGTCAAGCGCATCCCCGAGATGACCGGCGAGGGCATTTCCAACGCGTTCGCGCGCCCCGATCTCTACGGCAAGCCCGAGGTCATCCTCCAGTTCAACGACGAGGGCCGCAAGCGCTTCGCCGAGGTCACGCGTGAGATCGCCGCGTTTGGCCAGCAGACCGGCCGCCTGGGCCGCCTCGCCATCGTTCTCGACGGCAAGCTGTACTCCGCCCCGACCGTGAAGGAGGAGATCGACAGCGACAGCGCCCAGATCACCGGCAGCTTCAGCGAGCGCGAGGCCCTCAACCTCGCCAACGTCCTCAACAACCCGCTCGACCTCCCGCTCGTGGTCAAGGAGCAGTACGAGGTCGGCCCCTCGCTGGCGGCCGACGCCATCAGCAGCGGCCAGAAGGCCTTCGTCATCGGCACCGCCCTGACCGCCGCCTTCATCATCGTCTTCTACACCACCGGCGGCTTCCTCGCCGTCCTCGCGATGGCGGGCAACGTCGTGATCATCCTCGGCGTCATGGCCAGCATCGGCGCCACGCTCTCGATGCCCGGCATCGCCGGCATCGTGCTGACGATCGGCATGTCGGTCGACTCCAACATCCTGATCTTCGAGCGCATGAAGGAGGAGTTGCGCCTCGGCAAGTCGCTCTCCGCCTCGCTCGAGGCCGGTTTCGACAAGGCGCTCTCCGCCATTCTCGACGGCAATCTGACGACCCTCATCACCGCGGCGATCATGATCGCCCTCGGCACCGGCCCGGTGAAGGGCTTCGGCGTCACCCTCGCCATCGGTATCTTCTCCACCATGTTCGCGGCGCTGGTCATCAGCCGCCTCCTGCTCGAGTGGGTCATCAACGGCGGTATCGTGCAGAAGATCCGGATGCTGAGCATCCTCCAGAAGACCAACTACGATTTCCTGAAGTACGCGAAGCCCGCCTTCATCGCCTCGTGGCTGATCGTGGTCATCGGCATCGGCACGGTCCTCTACAAGGGCAAGGAGATCTACGGCATCGACTTCACGGGTGGCGACCAGGTCGCGCTCAAGTTCGACAAGAAGGTCGACCTCGCCGAGGTCCGCCGCGTGGCCACCGCCGCCGGCATCACCGAGATCAACATGAGCTACACGCAGCCGATCGGCGGCGATCACGAGGTCCTGCGCCTCACGACGCCGTTCGACCAGGCCGAGGTGCTCGTGA
>CAZGJB010000220.1:0-6250 GCA_964526145.1 uncultured Opitutaceae bacterium | reverse complement strand
AATCCGGATCGGAAATGCGTACCCAATCTCGATCCTCGCTCGCCGATCTCCTGTGCATAAACTCCTCGCCCTCTTCCTGATCCCCATGAGCCTTGCCTCCGCCTCACCTTCTCCCGCTGTCACCGTGCGCGACCTCGGCGTGCCGGTCAAAGCCGTCAACTGGGTGCGCCTCCACCCCGGCCGCGGCCCTGACGGCAAGGCCTCGCTTCTCGCCTCGATGGGCCAGAACAACGGCGGCCTCTTCGTCCTCGACATCGATCTCGAGACCGGCCGGTGCAAACAGTTCAACGCGGCCGGCGCGCTGCAACAGTACCCCATCTCCGCGATCCGCAGTCCGCGCACCGGCATCCTCTACCTTGGTTCGCACACGGACGGCCACCTGCTGCGCTACGATCCCGCCCATCCGGAGCGCGGACTCGAGGACCTCGGGGTCATCGACGGCGATCAAGCGATCTTCCCGACCGGCATCGCCGAGGCGCCCGATGGCACCCTCTGGATCGGCGGCTATCCCGGCTGCACCATCACCCAGTACGATCCCGCGACGGGCAATTTCCGCCGCCTCGGTTCGGTCGATCCGGAGGACAAATACCTTTACCCGCATGTCGGCACCGACGGCACCCTGGCGGCGCTGACCAAGTTCACGCACCCGCACATCGTTGTCATCAACCCCGTCACCGGCGAACACCGCACCGTCGGTCCCGTCCTCGACCCCGAGGACAAGAACCAGCGCCTCCTGTTCTACAAGGGCCTCGACGGCCGGCTGTATATCGAGAGCCACGCCGGCAATTACCGCATCAGCGGCATGGACGTGGAGCCCGTCACCTTTCTGCCGCCGGCGCTGCCCGGCGTGCATGCGACGCACAAGCATCAGTACCAGGAAATCCTCCCGATGCCCGACGGTCTCATCGCCGCCTGGGACGACGGCGAGGAGGGTGCCGGCCTTTACACCAAGGTCCGCCTCACCAGCACCAACCCGAGCGTCGCCCCGCGCGTCATCGCCCTCGATTGGCAGGGCGGCGGCAGCAATCTCTTCAAGATCCACCTCGGCGCCGACGGCAACCTCTACGGTTCGAGCTTCCTGCCCGAGCACCTATTCCGCACCGCGCCCGACGGCAGCGGCATGGTCAATCTCGGCCGCTGCAGCGTCATGATGGGCGAGGCCTACGCGATCGAGAACTTCAGCGACGGAACGATGATCATCACCTCGTACCCGAAGTCGCACATCTCCTTCTACGACCCGAGGAAGCCCTACCGCTTCGGCACCGATGCCGCGGCCAACCCGCGCGACATCGGCCGCCTCGACGACGTGGGGATCCGCCCGGTCGGCCTCGCGATTGTGCCCGAGCTGAAGAAAGCCGACGGCACGGTCGTCCCCGAGCGCGCCTGGGTCGGTTCGCTGCCCGACTACGGCATGTGGGGCGGCACCCTTGCCTGGGTCGACCCCAAGACCGGAGCGCACGCGAGCCACCGGCACCTCGTGCAGGATTGCTCGCCGGTGGCCCTGCAGTGGCTCCCCGGGCTGAAGCAGCTCCTGGTCGGCATGAGCATCGAGAGCGGCACCGGCACCAAGATCCGCGCCCAGCACGGCGCCTTCGTTCTCTGGGATCCGATCGAGGACAAGATGATCTACGCCGGCGACTTCGGTTTTGCGGGCCTCGGCAGCATCCAGGCCTTCGCCCCCGCGGGCAACGGCCTGGTGTACGCCTTCATGGCCAACAACCGCTTCGCGGAAAACACCATGGGCGGACCCAAGTGCCCGCCGAGCTTGGTGCTCGTCGACCCCGCCGCCCGCAAGGTCGTCGCCTCCGCTCTGCTCGACGCCAGCCTGCTCCCGATCGCCGAGCATGCCCAGTTCTGCATCTTCCCCGGCCCCGACGGCATCTACGGCATGACCGAACGGTGCCTCTACAAAATCAAGCCCGGCACCTGCGACACCGAGGTCGTCTGGCGCGCGCCTGACGGTGACAAGCTCGACATCCCCGGCCCCTGGGTCGGCCGCACCTTCTACTTCGCCACCGGCTGGCGCCTCCGCGCGCTCACGTTGCCGGAGGCAAAGTGAATGTGTTAGGTGGGAGGTTTTAGGTTTTAAGTGGGATGCATCGGATACCCAAGTGCAGCATTGCCCCCCGCCTAAAACCTAAAACATAACACCTAAATCCCCTTCCCCTGCCCCCATGCACGAACAGCTCAAGATCAACTGGTACCGCTGCAAGGTCGACAAGGCCGTCATGAGCGAGCTCATGCGGCGCAGCGACGCGCGCGCGTTTCTCCAAGTCATTCCCCAGATCGGCCTCTTCATCGCCACCGGCGCGCTGGCGTATTACTCGTTTCTGCAGCTCAACACCGCGACCTGGCCCTGGGCCCTGCCGCTCCTGCTCGGCGCGCTCTTCCTGCACGGCACCAACGGCACATTCTTTGGCGGCATCGCCTGCCACGAGCTCTGCCACAAGACGCCCTTCGCCACCCAGTTTTGGAACACGTTCTTGCTGAAAATCTACGCCTTCATCGGCTGGTTCGACCCGACCGGCTACCGCGCCAGCCACATCCGGCACCATCAGGTCACCGTGCACAAGGACCATGACGGCGAGATCGAGCAGCCGCTCGGGCTTGACTGGCACGGCTTCAAGTTCGTGCTCACGGCGCTGACGGTGAACGTGCCCTGGGTCTGGAAGAACATCCGGTTCTTCATCTACGCCGCGTTCGGCAACCTGACCCAGGACGGGTTCTTCAAGTCCAAGTGGCTCCAGCGGGTCGTGCCCGAGACCGATGTCGAGGGCCGCCGCGAGATCATCCGCTGGGCCCGCATCGTCCTCTTCGGTCACCTCGCCCTGGCCGCCGCTTTCATCCTTTCCGGCCACTGGTTCCTGATCGTGATCGTCAATCTCGGCACGTTCTACTGCAGCTGGCTGGGCATCCTGACCGGCGCCCCGCAGCACGTCGGCCTGTCATCCGACGTGAACGACTTCCGCCTCAACACCCGCACCTACACGTGCAGCTGGCTGCCGGCGTTCTTCTACTGGAACATGCAGTATCACGTGGAGCACCACATGTTTCCCGCGGTGCCGTTCTACAACCTCGGCCGCCTGCGCGCCGCCATCGCGCACGATATGCCGCCCTGCACCCACGGCCTGTGGGCCACGTGGAAGGACATCCAGTCCATCCTGCAGCGCCAGCGCCGGGAGCCGGGCTATGTTTTCGTCCCGCCGCTGCCGAAGAACGAGGGCGAGCGGGCGACCGATGAGACGCTCCTGAGCGAGGCCGCGCAGCGGGGTTGAGGCATTCGCGCGTTGACACCCCCCGGGTGCGGCGATTCGTTTCCAACGACGGAAACGCGCCGCTCCCTTTCCACCCAAATCATGGCAGCTAATCTCCTCGGCTACTTCTCGAACGACATCGGCATCGACCTCGGCACCGCCAACACACTCGTCTACGTCAAGGACAAGGGTATCGTCCTGCGCGAACCCTCTGTCGTCGCCTTGGATACCGTCTCCCGCAAGGTCCGCGCCGTCGGCGACGAGGCCAAGCGCATGCTCGGCCGCACCCCCGGCAACATCACGGCCATCCGTCCCATGAAGGACGGCGTCATCGCCGACTTCGACGTCACCGAGGCCATGCTGCGGTACTTCATCCGCAAGGTCTCCAACACCTCCTTCCGCGCCCCGCCGCGCGTCGTCATCGCCATCCCCTCGGGCATCACCGAGGTCGAGAAGCGCGCCGTGAAGGACTCCGCCCTCCACGCCGGCGCCCGCGACGTCATCACCATCCCCGAGCCCATGGCCGCGGCCATCGGCGTCGGCCTGCCGATCGACGAACCCGCCGCCAACATGATCGTGGACATCGGCGGCGGCACGACCGAGATCGCCATCATTTCGCTCAATGGCATCGTCTTCTCGAAGTCGATCCGTGTCGCCGGCGACGAACTCGACGCCGCCATCATCAACTACATGAAGCGGGCCTACAACCTGCTCATCGGCGAGCGCACGGCGGAAGAGATCAAGATGCGCGTCGGCTCGGCCTACCCGCTCGACGAGGAGCTCACGATGGAGGTCAAGGGCCGCGATTCCGTGGCCGGCCTGCCGAAGACGATCCACATCACTTCCCAGGAGATCCGCGAGGCCCTCGGCGACACCATCGCCGCGATCGTCGACGCCGTCCGCGTCACGCTTGAGCGCTGCCCGCCGGAACTCTCCGCCGACCTCGTCGACCGCGGCTTCGTCATGGCCGGCGGCGGCGCGCTGATCCGCGGCATCGACCGCCTCCTCAGCGACAAGACCGGCCTGCCCGTCACGGTCTCCGACGATCCCCTCTCCGCCGTCGCAAACGGCACCGGCGCCGTCCTCAACGACCTCGCCTGGCTGATGCAGCACGTCTGAGGGCGGGGACTGCTTTGGTAGCGGCCGGCCGCTACCAAAGACCATCGAAGGATACGGCGCGCTCTTTCGGTTCGCCAAGCCGCGTTTCCCGTACGTAATCCCCTTTCCGTGCCTTATCGTTTCGACCAAGCCCGCCCCTTCGTCACCCTCGGCGTGGTCGTGCTTGTCTGGTTGCTGCTTCCGGTCGTGATCAAGGGCTGGATGCGCGTGAGTTTCTTCGAGCTGCAGGCGCCCGTGTCGGTCTCCGCCTCCTACATCCGTGACCTTCAGGAATACTGGGGCCTCCGCGTGCACTCGAAGCCGGAACTCATCGCCGCCGGCCGCGACCTCGCCCGTGCCACCGCCTCCCTCGAGCTCGCGAGCCAGCAGAACACCGAGTTCCTCGCCGAGATCCGCCGCCTCGAAAACCTTCTCCGCCTGCCCGCGCACACCGAGTACCGGTTCGAGCACGCGCGGGTCGTCCGCCGCAGCTTCTCCGGCTGGTGGCAGCAGCTCGTGATCCGCAAGGGCCGCAATTACGGCATCCCGATCGGCGCCCCGGTGGTGTTTTCCGGCGGGGTCGTCGGCCGCGTGTCCGAGGTCCACGCTTACACCGCCGTCGTCGAGCTCATCAGCAGCCCCACCCTCCGCCTCGCCGCCGTAGTCGAGGGCGACACGCGCCCCATCAGTTATCAAGGGGGCCTCAACCCGACCTTCGGCCCGGCCGGCGGCGTGATCGAGTTCGTGCCCCTCGACATCTTCGCCAGCGCCAGCTCCACCCGCCGCCTCGTCACCTCGGGTCTCGGCGGCGTGTTCCCGCCCGGGCTGACCCTCGGCCAGGTCGTGAAGATCGAGCCCAGCACCGACGGCCTCTTCAAGACGGGCGAAGTCCTCCTCGACCAGCGCCTCGGCGAGTTGACCGAGGTCACCGTCCTCGTCCCGCTCACTCAGTAAGGGGCCAGCCATGCGTCGTCACTGGTTCATCATCTCGCTGACCCTGCTCCTGCTCTGGGTGCTCGTCGGGCAGGTGAATCACTACCTGACGGTATGGCGGGTGTTCCTGTTCGTCGGCGGATTGTATGTCACCTATTCCGCCCTGCTGCTGCCGCTGCGCCCGGGGCTGGCGGCGACCCTGCTCGCCGGATTGCTGTGCGACGCCAACAGCCCCGTGACGCTGGGCACGCACACCCTGCTCTTCGCGGCGGCCCACGCGGTGCTCTTCCATGTGCGCGACCGCGTCCCGCGCGAGGAGACGATCACCCGGGTCGTCCTCGCCCTGCTCGCGAACCTCGCGCTCTTCCTCGTCGTGTCCTTCCTGCTGATCGGCCACTCGCCCGCCCCGGGCGCGGTCTGGCCGCGGATCATCTTCGACCTCGTCTGCTCACAGGTCTTCCTCGCCCTCATCGCCCCCTGGTTCTTCGCCCTGCAGACGCGCTCGCTCGAGCTCGCCGGGCTCCGGACCCGCGGGCTGCACTGACCGCCCCATGCCCGGCAAGTCTCCAGATCAATCGGGCTCCCTGCTCGAGTCCCACAAGGGCTATGACCCGCGGGTGATCCTGTTCTACTTCATCGTCGCGCTCCTCCTCCTGGTCCTGGCCGCCGGCATCGCCTACCAGCAGCTGTTCAAGGCCGACCTGCACCACGACCGCGAGCGCATGCAGAGCCAGCGCCGCATTCTCGTGCCGGGACCCCGCGGCAACATCTACGACCGCGACGGCCGCCTCCTCGTCGGCAACCGCCCGCGCTTCGCCGTCGTCCTCTATCTCGACGAGCTCCGCGGCGAGTTCCGCCGCGAGTACATTCGCATCCGCAAGAACTACCGCGACTCCGGCGATCGCGAGATTCCGACCCCGTCGCAGATGGAGCAACTGGCCCGCACCAGCGTCGTCCAGCGCTAC
>CAZGJB010000219.1:0-6261 GCA_964526145.1 uncultured Opitutaceae bacterium | reverse complement strand
AACGTGGCGTAGCGGTTGTTCTCACAGAGGAAAAGCACGGGCAGCTTTTGCTTGCCCGCGTAGTTCATCGCCTCCCAGAACGCGCCCTCGTCCGTGCAGCCCTCGCCGAAACCCGAGATCGCGATTTGCGACGACTGGCGGTGCTTGAAGCCGAAGGCGGCGCCCACGGCGATGCTCACCGCGCCGGCGAGGATGGCTCCGCTGTAGAAATGGGTGTCGGAGTGGGAGATGTCCTGCGAGCCTGCCTTGCCGCCGCTGGCGCCGGTGGCCTTGCCGTAGATCTCGGCGAAGAGCTCGCGCAGCGGGCTGCCCTTGGCGAAATAGTAACCGTGGGAGCGGTGATGGCTGAAAAGGAAATCGTCCGGGCGAACGTGCAGTGAAAGGGCGGCGGGCACGGATTCCTGGCCGATGCAAAAATGAATCGGGCAGCGCATCTCGTCTGCCGGATGGTATTCCGCGTGCATGGCCTCCTCCATTCGTCGCAGGCGCAGCATCTGGTGGTACAGCCGCAGCAGTGTGGTCGGCGTAATCCCGGTGATGTCCAGGTCGCGGTAACGACCGATCGACGTGATGGTTCGGTGGCTGAGAGGCATGGGCGTAGGCTGCGATAAAGGCATCGCGGCTCAGCCTCGCTGGCAAGCCTCCCGTGCGGCGAGCGCAAGATCCCAGATGCGGGTGAGGTAGTCGCGTCGCGGCAACCGGTGGGCGTCCGCGCGACGGACGAAGGCCGCCGCCTGGCCCTCGCGGCACTCGATGCGCTGCACGCCGTCGTATTCGTCCCAGAAGAACACCATGCGGAGATTGCCGGGATAACCGAGCTCGCTGCCATGGAAGTCCGCCAGCGGCCGCGGGTTGGCGCTGCGGTAGCAGGTTTCCTCCTCGACCTCGCGCACGGCACCCTGCAGCGGGGATTCGCCCGGTTCGACGTGCCCGCCCGGAATCACCCAAAGCCCGGGGTCATTGATGGTCGGAAGGTCGTCGCGATGCTGCAGGAGGGCGGCGCCATCGGCGCGCAGGACAATCACCCCGCAGACCGTGGTGACTGGCGGCGATCCCGCGCTCATGTTCGCGCGAATAGCCGCGGCAAGCCTTCGTCCAAGCCGGTCGAATGATGTCTCGGGAAGGCGTGGAAGATCGCGGTGCAGTCAAAATGCCGGTGGGTGATCGGCCCGGTGCGCGGCAACGATTCGATCAACACCGGTTGACGGCACAGCCCGGCAATCGCCGCGGCGACGGCGGCAAAGGTGACGCTGGCGCCGCTCACGACGTTCAGGACACCCGTGCTGCGATGGCGCAAGGCCTGTCCGACGATCGCGGTCACGTCATCGATAAACACGTGGTCGCGCATCTCCTCGCCGCCGCCGAACAGCTTGATCCTGCCATCCGCAAGGGCTGAGCGGGCGAACCGATTGGGACCATAGCTGTTGTGAGTATCGCCCGGGCCGTAGACGGCGCAAGGCCGCAGGATGCAATAGGGCACCCGCACGGCGGCCGTCGCGGCGGCTAGCACCTGTTCGCGGGCAAGGTGCATCGTCGCGTAAAGGTCGGTGGGCGAGGGGGGGGTGACCTCGGAGATGAGCGGCTGTCGCCAGTCATAGACGGCATCGGAGCTGAGGTAGACGAGATGCTCCACGGGCCGAACCGTGATGGCGGTGGCGACATTCTCAGCCATCCGCAGGTTCTTCATCAGGGTCGCCACGTCGCGCCCCTTGTCCGGCGTCAGGGCGGCGGCCATCACCAGCGCATCGCCCGGCTGGAGCAGCGCCGCGAGGCCCGGTCCCGCATCCGGAGCCGTCAGGTCAATCTGGCCGCTGCCGATGGCGACCGACGCAATCTCCTGAGCGGCCAAGCTGGCCGCCAGCGCCCGCGGGATGAAGCCGTTGGCGCCGAGAATGACGACCCGGGCTGGCGCAACGGGAGTGGCGTGGAGGTGTGTCAGCATCCGAGGCGATGATAGTCCAGGCCGGCGGCGCGGCAGGCGCGTTCGTCCAGCGCCGCATAGGGGTCGATGACGAGGCGGCCCTTGAGCCGGGCGGCAATGGCCGCCGGCGTGATGCCGCCGTATTGTTTCCACGGTGTCAGCAAGAGCAGGGCATCGGCCTCTGCCAACGCCGCCAGCGGCTCGGGGACGACGGTCACGTGGGGACATTCGCCAGCTGGCAGGCGGGCAGCGGGATCATGCGCCTGGATGCGCACACCCGGCAGCGCGCGGAGCAACTCGACCGAGGGCGAATTCTTGATCGAGTGCGTGTCCTGCTTGTAGGCGATGCCCCAGACGGCGATGAGCGGGTCGCGCACGCGGCCGAGCAGCTCACGGCGCACGCGGCGCAGCACCCAGTCGCGACGGTAGACGCTGTTGGCCTGCCACGCGGCCACGACCCGGTCGTCGGTGCCGTGGCGGGCGGCGAGGTTGCGGATGGTGACAAGGTCGCGCTCGAGGTTGCCGCCGGCGATGCCCAGGCCGGGCTTCAGGTACGCGTGCGGGCCGATGCGCCGGTCGAGGCGCAACGCGGGGGCAATCTCGTTCCAGTCGGCGCCGATGGCCTCGCAGACCTCCGCGAGCGTGTTGGTGGTGGTGACCGAGGAAACGAGGAAAAAATTGATCGCGATCTTCGCCAATTCGGCGCTCTCAAATCGCATGACGAGTACCGGGCATCGAAATGCTGCATGCCATTCAGCGAACCGCGCCGGCAAGGCCACGCCGGGATCGGCGGCGCCGACGATGTAGCGCTCGGGCTCCATCGCACGCTGGACGGCGGCCCCGAAGATGAGCGTCTCAACCTGGTAAAAAAAGCCGCGGGCCTTCACCTCGGGCCGCCGCGCGAGATCAGCGCAAAGTTGCCGGGTGTATCCTGGCGAGACTTGGCTTAGCAGCACGACGGTGGCAGCGGCCGCCAGTGCGGGCGCCGTGTCATGGATCAGCCGGGTGAGCGGGCCGGTGTCGCTCTCGTTGCGCTCGTTGGTTCGCACGTCGAGCGCGTAAAATATCAGGTCGCACCGCGCCAGCTGCGCGGCGTCCGCAGTGTAGCGCAGGCGGGCGCGGTGAGTGGCAAAGAGCTCACGGAAGCCGGGTTCCTCGATCGGGAAATCGCCGGCGGCGCAGCGCGCGGCGAGGGCGGCATCGGGATCGAAGCAGACGACTTCAAATCCCTTGGCCGCGGTGGCCAGGCTGTAATTCAGCCCCAGGTGGGAAAGACCGATAAACCCGATCATGGTTCAATCCTGTCTGGTGGCCGCGCAGGCGCGGGCGAAGGCAACCGGCCACGGGGTGAACTTGAATCCAGGGAAAGCGGTCAGCGCGACCGAGGGCGCAAACGGCCGGTAGCCGTTGTGGGGCATCGGGCCGATGCGGCTGGCCCCGCGCACCGACACGCGCGGGTTGAACTGCCCGGCGCAGAACTCGGCCAAGGCGCGAAATGAGACGACCTCGCCGGAAGTCGCGTTGACCGTGCCGCGGCTGCGATGCCGGATCACCCGCAGGGTCAGTTCGGCGATGTCCTCCACCGCGACATGGTCCCGGCGCTCCTCGCCCTCGCCGAAGAGCACGATCTCCTTGCCGGCGGCGGCCAGGCGGCGAAAGCGGTTGGGTCCATAGCCATTGTGCGGATCGGCCAAGCCGTGCACGAGCGTGGGGCGGATGAGGGCCAGCGGACCCGTGTGGGCGCCCCGCAGCATGACCTCGCGGGCGAGGTGCATGATGCCGTGGAGGCTGCCGGGCTCGGCGCAGGACGTCTCGGTCAGGGGTTCGGGGCTGTCCTTGTAGACCGCGTCGGAGCTGATGTAGACCAGATGCAGGACGGGCCGGCGCTGCAGGGCGGCGCAGACGACTTCGGCCATGCGAAGGTTTACGAGGAGCATGCGGTTGTCCTTCACGGGGGCTTTGGCGGCAACGAACACCAGCGTGTCATCGCCCCTCAGTTCGGCTGCGAGCCGGTCGGTCGCGTCCGCGGCCAAGAGGTCGAAAGTCGGACGGCCAAGGGCCAGGGTCGCGGTATCATCCGCCTCGAGTCGGCGAAGAATGGCGCCGCCGATGAATCCGCCGGCCCCGAGGACGACGACGCGGGCAGGAACCTGCGGAGTGACGTGGTTGTGGATGAGCATGGGCTCAGGCCTGCGGCGCCGGGAGGCCCAGGCCGGCGCGCACGCGGTTGAAGACTTCGTTGATCCAGATGTCGTTGTCGAGATTGTGTGCCGGGGTGGTGCACAGCTGCTTGAAGTGGTCGTACTCCGCGACCCAGGTGGGGTCGGGGCACTCCAGCCGCTCGGTCTGTTCCGTGGGGCGACCGCTGGGGAGCATGCGCTGGCGCAGGGTGAGGATGCTCGGACCCCATTTGCAGAGGCAATCGATGTGGGCGCTGCCGCGCTCGGCGAAGACGTCGCAGCGAAAGGTGTTCCGCCACGAGAGCAGCGTCATCTCGAAGTCGAGCGCGGGCGTGCCGGCGAAGCCGAATCGAAAATGGTCAAAGGCCCGGTTCTCGAAGCGATTCGCCGCCGCCACGACGGGCGTCGATGCCGGCTGGCCAAAGAGGAAGAGGGTCCAATCGAGCAGGTGCGAGCCGAGATCGGGGAATACGCCCAGATCCTGGTCGCGCCAGACCGAGTTGCGCACGTCGCGGGCCGTGCCGTTGCCGTAGAAAAACTTGGCGAGGTAGACCTGCCCGAGCGCACCCGAGTCGAGAACCTGCTTGAGGCGGACGATGTGCGGCTCGAAGCGGTGATTGTACGCGGTGTAGCAGACAGTGCGGTTCTGCTCAGCCAGCGCCTTCAGCCGCTCCAGGGGCTCGCGGGTCGGGGCAATGACCGGTTTCTCGACGAGGAGGTGCTTTCCGTGGGCGAGCAGGTATTCAAGGATTGGCAGCTTGGCCTGATCGGGCGTGCAGACCAGCGCGGCGTCATAGCTGTCGAGTGGGACGTCCTCCACCCGTTTGAAGGCGGCATTCGGGGCCACTGGGTCCACCGTGGCGACGGCCTCCGGCCCGGCCACCGCGAGGCGCTTGCGGCCTTGGATACCCAAGCCGACGACAATGACTCTCATTCGTAGCGGACGAGTTTCTCGATGTGGTGGAGCCGCTTCCGCACGTCAGCGGGATCGATCGGGTTGTTGCCGTCGCGCTCGCAAGCGAGGCAGGCGGCGACGGTGCCGAGGATCGAGGCGATGACAGGATTACCCGTGGCGCGGAGGGAAAGCGTCGCGTAGGAAAGGAGCGCGTCGCCGGCGCCGACGGCGTCCACGACCTTGTCGGTGAATGGATCGACGGTGAAAAACGAGCGCACTTCCGGGTCGGGGGCGCGGTACGTGATGAGGCCGCGTTCGCCCATCTTCAGGATGAGGTACCTGCAGTTGGCGCGCTTGTAGAGCTCGAGGGCGAGGGGTCGGACGGTGGAGTCCTGATCGCCGAGGGCGAACCGGGCCTCGCGTTCGTTGGGCGTGATGAGGTCGAAGCCCTGGAACTCAAGGATGTTGCCCCAGCGGCTCGCGACCTGGCTGTCGGCGATGCGCAGCGGACCCTTGGGAATGGCCGCCGTGAGGGTGGGGATGGTCTGCGGATTGAAGATGCCGTGGCGAAAGTCGCTGAAAACGATGGCGTCGGAGCCGCCGGCCTTCAGCGAGTCGGTGCAGTGTTGGAGGACCCGGTCTGAGATCGGGCGGTTGTCGAGCTTGTCGACCTTGAGCATCCGGTAGCCGCCGGTGGTGAAGAGGTTTTTCTGCGTGGTCGGCCGGGTGCGGTCGATGACGGCGTCGCAGCGCACGCCGTATTCCTGCAGGTCCTTCAGGACGAAATCCTTCAGGGCATCGTCACCGAGGACCGTGGTGAACTTCACGTCGGCGCCCGCCATCTTCATGTGCTTGGCCACGATGCCGGCGCCGCCGACGAAGTCGACCTGCTCCTCGAACTTGAGCGAGAAGGTCGGGGTCTTGGTGTTGCCGCCGATGAGCGTGCAGTAGGTGTAAGAATCGACGATGGTGTCGCCCACGACCTGGACCTTCACCCCCTGGAACGAGTCGATCGCCCGGTGGAGGTCCTCGAAGGTGACGTCCTCGGCCGCCATGAGCATGTGGAGCTTGTCGGCCGCAAGATTGGGTGGCTCGTTCTCGATGATGTGCGAGGACGAATAGACGATGTCACCCGGGGTGAAGAGGATCTCGCCGCCGAACGAGGCGAGGGCGTCGAATTCCTCCTTCGTCTTGGGGTGCAGCCCGCCCTTGTTGTATTCGTAGCCCTTGCGAAATAATCCGGCTGGATGTACTTCAGGTTCTCG
>CAZGJB010000218.1:0-6268 GCA_964526145.1 uncultured Opitutaceae bacterium | reverse complement strand
CTCTTCGTGTCGGAGGTGCGTTGGAGGCCGCCGAGGACGATGATCTCGCCGCTGCGGACGCTGACAAACGACTCGGTCTCACGATTGCCGACGCGGGGCTGCGGGTTGCCATCGATCGTGATCTCGCCGAGTACATCGTCCACGACCTGCTTGATGTCGAGTTGCACCGAGCCGTCGGTGCCGATGAGCGGCTTCACGATCAGCTCGATGCCGATCTTCTGCTGGCCGACAGTGCTGCGGTAGCCGGTGCCGACGATGTTGCCGGTGGAGGAATTGGAGCCGTCGTTGAGGTAGCTGCTGATGACCGGGCGCTGCTCGCCGACGAAGATCTTACCCTCCTTGTTGTGGGTGGTGATGATGTTGGGCTGCGAGAGGATGGTGGCGTTGGATTTCCGCGGCGTGGTCGAAAGGGCGATGGTGGCGGCGAGGTCGATCTCGCCCGGGGAGGGCCGCGAGAACACGGCCTCGGTCACCTCGGTGCCGGCCCCGGTGCCGGAGAAGCCGACCAGCTTGCTGCCCTCGAGGCGCAGGCCGAGGGTGCTGATGCCGGACGAATTGGCGTCGGTCAGCGTGACCTCGGCGATGACGACCTCGATGCGCACCTGGGCGAGGAGGACGTCGATCTTGGCGACGAGGTCGTTGATGAGGCGGATGTCGTCCACCGTGCCGGAGACGACGAGGGAGTTGCTGCGCTCCTCGGGCAGGACGGTGAGGAGCGGGCTGAACTGGTTGGACACCTCGGTGGCGAGGCCGAGCGCGGCGGCCGACACGGCGGGGGCGGGAGCCGCCGGCGTGGTGGTGGCGGCGGGCGTGGCGCCGGCGACGCGCGGGGACTCGGCACCCTGCTGGCGGGCGGCGTTGTTCTGGCCGGTGACGAGCTGCGTGAGGATCGTGGCGACGTCCTTGGCGTTGGCGTGCTTGAGGAAGATGACCTCGTTGCGCGTGTTGGGGTCGGCGCGGACGTCGAGCTTGGCGATCAGCTCGTCGAAGAACGCCTGCTGCCGCGGGTCGGCGATGAGGATGATCTGGTTCGTGCGGTCGTCGGCGTTGTAGGTCGTCGCCGAGCCGAGCTGGGTCTGGAGCGGGCCGGTGAGGATGGCGCGCATCTTGTTGACCACGTCGCTGGCCTTGGCGGACTGCAGGGAGTAGAACTTGGGCCTGAGGCCGGCGAGGACGGGCTGGTCGAGCTTGGCGACGAGGGTCTCGATCCGTTGCAGGTTGCTGAGGGAATCGGTGATGAGGGCGGCATTGCTCTTGTCGAACACGACGGGCGGGGAGCCGGCGGCGGGGTTGAGCAGGCCGCCGATCTGCGGCATGAATTCGCCAACGCGGAGGAACTCGAGCTGGAAAAGCTTGCTCACGACGCGTCCGCTGGGCGGGAGGCCGAGGGTGGAGCCCTCGATGAAGTCGGGGGCCTCGGACTTGGCGGCGTTGAGCGGCGTGACCTTCAGGAAGCGGGTGCCGAGGGGCGTGATGGCGATCCCGTTGAGGTTCAGCAGCGTTTCGACGGCCTGGATGGCCTCCTGGCGGGTGACCTTTTCCTTGAGGTTCAGCGAGAGGCTCGCCGCGGGGAGGTTCTGCGGGCGCAGGATCGTGCGGCCGGTGAGGAGCTCGACCGCCCCGAGGACGTCGTCGAGGCTGCCGCCGGGGATGGTGAGCGGCCCGACGAGATCGGTGGGCGCAAGGGTGCGGGCAGCGGGAGCGGGGGCGGGGGCCTGCGCGGCGAGGGGGCCGGTGCCGGCGAGGGCCAGGGCCAGCAGGAAGCAGGTGCAGCCGCGCTTAGGGAAGGGGAATTTCATGGGTGCCTGGGACGGGTGCCGTTGCTCGGACCTTGGCAGCGATCAAATCTCATCCCCGGTGCAAGACAAGCCATGGCTTGTCTTGGCGGGAACCGAAAGGCACGCTGGCAGGTCAACTTAGGCTCCTCCATGGCCCTTTTGTTCCCGGCATGAACTCTTCGAACACCGGATCAGCCCTGCGCTTTCTGCTCTGTGCCGCCCTGATCGGCGTAGGCCTGCTGGGCAGCCGGCTCGCGGGAACCACCGTGATTCCGCCGGAATTTCCCGAGTTGGTGAATGGCTCGGATTACATCGTTCGGGCGAGGGTCAAGTCGGTCACCGCCGAAACTCGCGCAAAGGACGGGCAGGAGCTCATCTACACCAAGGTAGAGCTCGAGGTCCTGGAAGTCATTGCCGGCCGGCCGCCGGAACCGCTGGTGCTCACGATGCTCGGCGGTCAGGTGGGCGACCGGAAGATCACAGTGCAGGGCGCACCGGTGTTCTATGTCGGGACCGAAGACATCCTGTTCGTCAAGGGCAACGGCCGCGCCTTCAATCCCCTGTATGCCATGATGCATGGGCAGTATCCGGTGATGGCCGACGCGAAACGCGCGGGCCGCCGGTACATGAACCGCAGCAACCTCGTGCCCCTGCTCAGTGCCGACGAGGTCGCCCTGCCGATGGCACAGGGGGATCTGGCGGAGCGCCTGCGCCGCCTGCGCGATCCGAGCCAGGCGCTGACGCCCGAGCAGTTCATCCAAGCCGTCAAACGCGTCCGCCGCGCCGACCTCGAATGAACGCGCCGCTTCGCCCCCGCCTTTTCCGCCTCGGCCTGTCGCTGGGTCTCGCGGTCCTCGCCGCCGCGCCGGTCGCCGCCTTCGACCTGATCACCGGCGACAACACGCCCTACGTGGTCACCTGGGAGCAGGGCACCATCGCCATGCAGCTCAAGCTGCCGGCCCCGACCCGCACGCTCACCGACGGCGCCTCGTCGTACAACGCCAGTGTGCAAACCGCGCTGCAGACCTGGAACGGCATCGTCGGCACGGTCCAGTTCACCTCGTCCGTCCAGCTGGCCGGCCTCAACACGGCGGGCAACCGGATCAACGAGATCGTCATGGCCGACAAGGTGGGCGGCGAGGATTTCTCGGCCAACACCCTGGCGGTGACCGTTTCCTACACGATCGGCGACAACCGCGTCGAATCCGACATCGTCTTCAATGCCGCCCGCAGCTTCGACTCGTACCGCGGGCCGTTGCGGTCCGATGCCTACGACATCCAGAGAATTGCCCTGCACGAGCTGGGCCACGTGCTGGGCCTCGGGCATCCTGACGAAGCCGGGCAGACGGTAACCGCGATCATGAACAGCCGCATCGGCAACCTTTACGAGTTGCAGACGGACGACACCAACGGCGCCCAGACGCTATACGGCGCGCCGGCGTCGATTCCCGGCAACGATGCCTTTGCCAACGCCATCGCCATCGATGTCACAAAATCGGCGCTGTCACTCTCGGGTCGCAACACCCAAGCCAGCAAGGAACTGGGCGAGCCCAACCACGCCGCGAGTGCCGGCGGCCGGTCCGTCTGGTGGAAGTTTATGGCCCCGGCCGATGGCCGCATGACAGTGACGACCTTGGGCAGCAATTTCGATACGCTGCTGGCAGCCTACACCGGCTCGGTGGTCGGCAACCTGACGGCGCTCGCGTCCAACGACGACGCCGAGACGCCGGTGCAGAACCCCAACGACGACCGCAAGCGCACCAGCACCATCACCTTCGACGTCACCGCCGGCACCACGTACTTCCTCGCCGTGGACGGCTGGGATTCGCTCTTCGGCCAGATCACCCTCAATCTGTCGCTGGCAGCCGTCCCGGGTACCGCGCCGACCATCACCACCCAGCCGACGGCGCGCACCGTGACCGCCGGCACCGGCACGACCTTCAGCGTGACCGCCACGGGCGGCGTCCTGAGCTACCAGTGGTATTTCAACGGCAGTGCAATCACGAGCGCGACCGGCTCCGAGTACACGATCACGAGCGCCCAGACGACCAACGCCGGCAGCTACCACGTCGTCGTGTCAAACTTCTACGGCTCCGTCACGAGCAACACGGTGCAGCTGACCGTCAACCCGGCTCCCGTCGTCACAACTCCCACCACCGGCGGCGGAGGCGGTGGTGGTGGCGGCGGCGCCCCGAGCGCGTGGTTCCTGGCCGCGCTGGCGGCGCTGGGGCTGGCCCAGCGCTGGCGGCCTACTGTGGCGGGGATCCGGTGCGTCCGACCTGTGTCGGATGCGTGCGCGGGCCAAAGGCGACGTTGAGTTCGCTGTCGTAGATGAGTTCGGTCGGGGTGAACTTCAGACGCACGGTGGTGATGTACGGCGTGGCGTAGGCGCAGAGTTTCAGCGTGAAGGTGTCGTCGGCGGTCCAGGCGCCGCTGGCGGCGTAGGGCTGCTCGGGGCGGTGGCCCAGGGCAAGCCGGGTCTTGGTCCAGACACCGGTCGGGCACGCAATGGTCTGCTCGCGGTCGCCAGTCTTGAGGTGGAACGTCGGGATGCCGTCGGCGGACAGCGTGAGACTGATCGCATCGGGCGTGTGCTCGTTGGGTGCGAAGGCGTAAACCCTGCCCGCGAACTCGGCCGCGCGCGGCGAGACGGGAGCGGCGGGCTGGGGCGGGAGGGCGAGCGCGGCCAGACGGGCGACGAGGCTGGCGTGCGTCGCGGCGTCGGCCGGCAGTGGCGCGGCGGCGAAGGCAGGCACCAGGTGATCCCACACCGCGTTCATCACGGCCTGCATGTCGGGCGTTCCGGCGGTGATCGCGACGACGGCGTTTTGCTCCGGCAGGACGATGCAGAACTGGCCGAAGGCGCCGTCGCCGCGGTAGGCCTGCGCCGGTCGGCAGCGCCAGAACTGGTACCCGTAACCCTGCTGCCAATCGCTGGTCGGATCGCTGCCATTGGAGGTCTGCCGGGCCGTGGCTTCAGCGATCCATGCCCGTGGCACCCGCTGCTGGCCGTTCCACTCTCCTTGCTGCAGGAGCAGTTGGCCGAACTTGGCAATGTCCTCGGTGCGCAGGTTCAGGCCCCAGCCGCCGGTGGCGATGCCTTCGGGATTGGTCTCCCATTCTGGCCGATCGATGCCGAGCGGCGCGAAGAGTCGGGGTTGGAGATAATCGACCAAACCTTCGCCGGTCACCCGCTGCAAAATGGCGGCGAGCATATAGGTCGCGGATGAATTGTAGAGGAAGTGCGTGCCCGGTTTGTGCGGCACCGGCGCGGCGAGGAAGCTCTTGGCCCAGGGATCGTCCTTGCCCCAGAACGAGGGCTCCTGCTCGTGGCCGGTGGACATGATCAGGAGGTCACGGATGCGCATCGCCTTGAGGTTGTCGCTGGCGTCGGTCGGCGCGTACTCGGGAAAATACTGCAAAACGGGATCGGTGATCTTCAGGCGACCCTCCGCCGCCGCCAGGCCGATCGCGGTCGACGTGAAACTCTTGCTGAGCGAATACAGCTGGTGCGGCACCTCGGCCGCATACGGCGCCCACCAGCCCTCGGCCACGACCTGGCCATGGCGCAGGATCATGACGCTGTGCACCGAATCGATCTGGGCCTCGGCCGCCTGCACGAATGCGAGCACGGCGGCGGACGGCAGGCCCTGCGCCTCGGGCGTGCTGCGGGGGAGCGAAGTGGCGCCGGACAGGATGGCGGGACTTTGAGCGAGCATGGCAAGGAATAGGAGCGGACGGACGCGCAGATTCATGGCGGGAAAGTCCGCGCATGCTCGCGCAGGCCGTCGGCACCAGCAAGGCCACGGCGCTGGTGGGCGCAACTAGTACCCGTCGGCTTAAGGCCGATTATCTGACGTGCTGGGGGTGGCGATCCGCCAGCCGCCGGATCTCGTCGCGGGTGGAGTCGCGGACGATGACGAGGAGGCGGTCGGCGCCGACATGGCGCACGAGTGCTTCGACTTCCTCGGCGCGCGCATAGACTTGAAGGGACTTGCCGGCGGCGAGGACCTTGCGGAGCAGGTCGTACCATTGATCGAGGCGCTCGTGGCCCGCGCCGGGTTGCCACTGGATCGCGCGGAGCTCGCGGATCTCCAGCAACGCGTCGAGGTGCGGGATCATGCCAAGGCCGTCGACGTGGAAGAACGAGTAATCCATCGCCGCAATCTGGTCGCGAATGTGCGGGATCAGGAACTGCCGAAACATCTCCGCGGAGATGCTGTACGACACATCCTCCTGCAGCGGAAAGGTCGTGCCCGGGGCCCAGACGCCCACCCAGCCGATGCCGCCGGGATTGCCGGATGTCTTGATAAGGTCGCTGATGTCGGCAAAGGCCCGGAGCCAGAGCGCCTTCAGCCGCGTCATCGCCCGCGCGACGTCTGCCGGCCGGTCGATCAGGTCCATCATGAAATTCTCACCGCCATACAGCGCCGCCATGAGGTCGCTCATACCCTCGAGGGCGAACGGCGCGACGAAATGGTGTCCGCGGG
>CAZGJB010000217.1:0-6274 GCA_964526145.1 uncultured Opitutaceae bacterium | reverse complement strand
GCTGGAAGCAACCGCGGATGAGCGCCTTCACCGGCGGTGAGAAAACAAACGGCGCGGGCTTCCGCACGAGATGCAGCAGGTAGGAATCCACGTCGGGTCGCGGGTGGAAACACGCCGCTGCGACCCGATGCCCGGGGGCGATGTCGTAAGCCGACTGGAGGAAGATCGAGATCGCCCCGAAGGTTTTCGTGCCGGCCGCGGCGCTGTAGCGCTGGGCGGCCTCGAGCTGCAGCATGAGGACCATGCGCGCCGGCAAAGGGCCGCTGAGGACGGCATCCATCCATGGGGTGGAGATCGCGTAGGGCAGATTTGCGACGATCTTGAAATCCGTCGGGGCCGGCGCGGACAACCCGGCGAGGGGAAACTCCACGGCATCGGCCTCGAGCAGATGCAGCGATGCCGGGTACTGCGGCACCAACTCGGTGCGCAGGTGGGCCGCCAGGTTTGGATCCTTTTCCACCGCCCAGACGGTGGCGCCGGTCGCGAGCAGGGCGGAGGTGAGGGTGCCGAGGCCGGGCCCGACCTCGATCACGGTGTCACCGGCCTGCACGCCGGCGAGTTCGAGCGACTTGCGCACGATATTGCCGTCGACCAGGAAGTTCTGCCCCAGAAAGCGCTTCGGCTGGTGGCCAAGGCGGGCTAGCAGGTCGCGGGTCGCGGTCGGGGAGAGGGGCATGTTCAACCCGCGCGGGCAATCGCATCCAGCAGCGCGGCAGTGTCGGGCGCCTTCATGAGCGCCTCGCCCACGAGGAGGGCATGAGCCCCGGCGGCGCGCGCCCGCGCGGCATCGGCCGGGCCGTGGATGCCGCTTTCGCTCACGGCGATGACACCTCGCGGGAAGCGGGGGATGAGGCGCTCGCTGAGGCCAAGGTCGGTCTTGAAAATCGCGAGGTCACGGTTGTTGACGCCGATGATCTTCGCCCCGTGGCGGACGGCTCGGTCGAGTTCGGCCTCGTTGTGGATCTCGAACAGCGCATCGAGTCCGGCCGCCTGGGCCGCCTCATGCAGGGTCCTGATCTCGTGGTCGTCGAGCGCCCGCACGATGATGAGAATCGCACTGGCCCCGGCTTCGCGGGCCTGGCGCACCTGGATCGGATGCACCATGAAATCCTTGCGCAGGCAGGGGACCGCGGGGGGATCGCGACGGAAGAACGTCGTGACCGCCACAAGATCGTCGAGGGTGCCGCCGAAGAATTTCTCGTCGGTGAGGACTGAAAGGGCGCTCGCGCCCGCGGCGCGGTACTTGACCGCCTGGTCGGGCGCCGCAATGCCACTGGCGATCGTGCCGGCCGAGGGCGACCGACGCTTGATCTCGGCGATCACCGCGAGGCGCCCGTCGGTCCGGCGCAGCGCCGCTGCGAATGAAGGCGGCCGGGGCAGGGCGGCATCGAGGGTGGCCAACTCCTCCGTCGGGACGGGGCGAATCAGCCCGGCGATCTCGCGCCGCTTCCAGGCCATGATCTCGGTGAGCTTGTCGGACATCCGGGACATAGCCGCAAAGCCCGGCCCGGGGCGCAAGAAGCAATCGGCGCCACATTTCCCTTTGCGTTTTCGCCGCCGACTTGGCGCCATACGCCCATGACCGCGATCGAAGAACTCCGCCAAACCATCGCCCGGCTGCGCGGGCCGGGCGGCTGTCCGTGGGACCAGGAGCAGACGCACGCCTCGCTCGTGCGCTGCCTCATCGATGAGGTCAGCGAGCTGATCGACACGATCGACCGGCTCGACCTCCCGCACATGCGCGAGGAGCTCGGCGACGTGCTCATCCAGGTCGTCTTCCATGCGCAGCTCGCCGAGGAGGCCGGGCATTTCAATCTCGAGGACGTGGCCCGCGAGGTGAACGAGAAGCTCATCCGCCGGCATCCGCACGTCTTCGGCGAGGGCAGGCTCGACACCTCAGCCCAGGTCCTCGCGCAATGGGAGCAGATCAAGGCCGGCGAAAAGAAGAACGGCGCCTCCGCCGGCTCCGCGGTTTTCAAGCCACAACCGCCCCGCCTGCCGGCGCTCATGTTCGCCGAGGCGGTTTGGAAGCGAATCCAGGAGAAGAAACTGCCCGTGCCGGCGAGCGTGGATGCGGGACAGGTTGCCGCGGTCGGGCGCAACCTCGACGAGGCGACGCTCGGTCGCATGCTTTTCGAACTCGCCGCCGCGGCCCGGGCGCGCGGTCTCGACGCCGAGGCGGCGCTCCGCCTGCACACGAACCAGGTGATGCGCGATGTCGAAAAATCCGTCCAAGACGCCGGCCCCGCCCAGCCTACCTGAGGCGCTCGTCGCCACCTGGTGGCAGCCGTTTGCGGACTACCTCGCCCGCGAGCGCCGGTATTCGCCGTACACTCTGCGCAATTACCGCCAGGCCTTCGAGGATTTCCACCGGTGGCTCGCCACCAGCGGCGTCGGCGAGCAGCCCTATGACGCCCTCTCGGCCCGAAACGTCCGGGATTTCGTCATCGAGGCCCAGCGCCGCTACGGGCGGCGCACGCTGCACAACCACATGTCGGGCCTCCGCGCGCTCGCCAAGTATTGGCTTCGCCAGGGCCGCCTCCGCCGCAATCCCTTCGTCGGCATTCCACTGCCCAAGCTGGAGAAGCGCTTGCCGCAGTTTCTCACGGAACAGCAGATGCGCCAGTTGCTCGCCGGACCACAGCGCCTGCTGGACGCTCAGGAGATCGACGCCTTCACCGCCTGGCGCGACCGCCTGGCGATGGAGTTGCTCTATGGGGGCGGCCTGCGCGTCAGCGAGCTCGTCTCCCTCAATTACGGCGACGTCGACTTCGACGGCGGAGTCGCCCGCGTGATGGGCAAGGGCCGCAAGGAGCGGCTCTGTCCGCTGGGCAAGGTGGCCGTCGCCGTCCTGAAGCATTTCCGCGATCACCATGCCCTCAACCGGGCGCCGGGCGACCCCGTGATGGTCAACTCCCGCCACGGCCGCCTTGGCGTGAGCGAGGTGCAGAAGCTGCTCAAGCGCTACCTGGCCCATGCCGGGCTGCCGCTCGACCTGACGCCGCACAAACTCCGGCACAGTTATGCCACGCATCTTCTCAATGCCGGCGCCGACCTTCGCCTCGTGCAGGAACTGCTCGGACACAAGCAGCTCGCGACGACCCAGGTTTACACGCACGTCAGCGTCGCCCGACTGCAGGAGATCTACGCCAAGGCGCACCCCCGCGCCTGATGGCCGCGCTCTTGTTTATTGGCGGAGGAAGGTTCATAAGGAACGACCACCAAGCCGGATGAAGTCGTTTCGATTCATTGATCTCTATTGCCAGCAACAGGGCATCGACGCCGCGGATTTTGGCGCGCACATCTTCGACCGCGCGGTTTATCCGGCGGCGCGCCCCCTGGCGGGCGTCCTGGGTTTGCTCCGGCGCGACTATTTTCAAGCCGACCGGTTTTTCATTGAGGACGTGGCCAGGCTGCAGCGGTACGAGGATTTCCATGCCATCGGGATCGAGTACAGCCAGCACCATTCCAATGGCTGGTTTCTGCGGCGGGTGCTGCGACTGCGGGTCTCGACCGAGCGGATGCGCCGGATCGTGCGCGAGGTCTTCAAGGGCTCGGTGACGGAGCCGGAAACCATGGAATCGATCGCCCCGTTCCTGCCGGAAGAGCCGTTGCCGGACCAGAGGTAGCGCACGGTCGCGACCTAAACTCGCTCCTACAGGGTTAAGCGGCGGGCCGAGCTGTTGCCGAGCGTGTCGTAAACCATGATCTCCAAACTCGTCGCGCCAGCGGCGCGGTCGAGGGGGAGATCGAGCGTGAAGGTCTCGTTGCGGCCATCGAGGATCCCGTCCTCAGGTTGCTCGACGCTCACGCGGGTGCCGTTGTTGAGCGCGAACTCCGCCGCAGCCAACAAGGAGAACGCGTCACGGGCCGACACCGAGACCCGCAGGCGCGTGGCCCCGCGATCGAGTTTGGTGGCGACGATCTCGGGCGCGGTGCGGTCGATGAGGAGATCATCCGTCTCGAACGTGGCGCTCAACCGTTCGCCGGCCGGGCGCGGGGCCGCTTCGGTCACCACGAGACGGGTTTCATACGTGCCCTCCGCCAAGTGGGTCGTATCGAACTGCAGGAACGATTCAGGACTCGCGACGGCGACATCGGTCCAGGACTCGGTGTCGCGCAGGCGCAGCGAGAACGTGGCCTCGAGGTTGTCATCGTCGGCATCGATCACGTTCCAGAAGGCGATCTGCGCCCCGGGCACGGGCACAACCTGGCTCGCCAGCAGGGGATTGCGCCGCTTGGCGTCATCGCGTTCGGGCTGGATGACCTGGCCGAGCGTGGCGGTGGCCGCCGCGGGCGGGGGGACCGCGGGGATGAGCCCGGCATTCGGGCCGATGAGCCGGAATTCCTGGAGCTGCGGACGCCGGTTCTGCCGCAGGAAATGCAGCGTGGCCCGATCGAGGGCGAAATCGGCCGCGCCGCCCGTGATGCGCACCTGCACATGGCGGCCGCGCAGGTCCGGCACGCGCCAGCCGCCGTCCTCAGGTACGGCCGGGAGCCACGGCGTCCAGCCTTCGGCCTCGTCAATGCCGAAACTGGCGCGGAGGGCGACCGCAACCTCGGCTCCCTCCGCGAGGCGCGTGCCGGCGCCAAAACGGAGCAAGCCGAGCGTCGCCGGCGCGCCCAGGTCAATGCGGCGCGTCTCGGCGGAACGCGGTCCCGCCCCGGCAAAGTCGAGCCGGTGCACCGCCGCCGGATTGTTGGCGATGGCGAGGTAGGCGTCGGTCGAACCGGGCAGCGGAACGATACCGTTGAGCTGCGCCGACGCGACACCACCGAAGGTCAGCGAGCGCTGCAGCCCCGGGTCGTAGCCGAGCAACTCGCCCTGCTCACCACCGGCGATGAGGATGATCCCGTCGTGCCGCGCCAAACGGTAGAAGGCGACGTTGTTGCGGGCGACGACCGTCTCGGGGAATCCGCCATCTGGAAACCAGACCAACTGGCTGCGGCCCGCGAAACGGTCCGGACGCGCCGGCTCGTCGAAAAGGATCGAGGCGGTCACGTCGTTGGGCTTGTCGGCGGCCGCACCGGCCTCGTCGGTCTTGACGGCCTTCTGGCGGTTGGCCACCCGGACATCACCGGTGCCGGTGCCAAATGTGACCGCGGCGTAGAAGCCGCCAGACCAGGGCAGCAGGTCGCAGACCTCGGCGTTGCGGTTCTCGGCCAGAATGCGCGGCGTGCCGCCCTGCACGGGGATCTCGTAAACGTTGCCCTTGGGGGCGGAGCCCACGATGAGGCGGCCATCGTTCATCCGCAGGAGACGCCGGACGTTGCGGTCGCGGATCTCGGCGACCAACTCAATGCCCCGCGCGGTGAGCGTGGCGGCGTCGGTGACCTTGACCGGCTGGTCACCAGCGGCAGCCAATGCCTTGATCGCCACCCGGTACACCCGGCCGGGATTGCCGGTGCCGACGAGCACTGACACGCCGTCCGGAGCTGTCGTCTCAAGTGTGAGATCGAAGATCGAATCGACCGGCAAGGCGGTGCGCGCGACAGCTTGGCCGTCTCTGATGAGCACCAGCGTGCCCTGCGGCGAGGTGCCGACGAGCATGCTGCCGTCCGGAAGCCGAAGGGCGGCAAAGACGTGAGTCTCGGTGAGGTCGGCGATGACCTCTGTCGTTACAGCCGTGGCGCCTTCGGGTCGGACCCTGAGGAGTTTTCCGTCCGGTCCGGTGCCGACCAGGAATCCATCGCCGTCCGGTGACACGTTCCAAAGCAGGTCGGACGCGTTGAGATTCTTGAGTTCGGTCAACTGGGGCCCGGGCAGCAGCCGACCGTCGGATCGCGTGGCGAGACCCTGGAGATTCCGGCTGGGGATATCGGCGTAGAAATCGATGGCCTGCGTCTTGGACAGGGGCTCCGCCCAGGCGGAGGCGAGGAACACGGCGCAGAGGCCGCCGGCGAGAAAGCGGGCAGGAGACATAGGCAGAGGGTCAGTCCGTCACGCGGAAGGCGCGGCGGACGGTGGCGGGGATGAGGCGGCCGGGAAGGCGGTGTGTTTCCCAAAGGGGCTCGAGGGCCGGACGCGACTGGTAGCGGGCTTCGTCGGAGCGGTTGGCGATGCGCTCGTACGAGGCGGGCAGGTCGCGGGTCAGGTCGGCTTGGTCGATGAACGCCCGCCCGCTCTCGACCACCGCGAGGTAAAGTCCGTCCGGTTCGCGGGACAGGCGCACGCGCTCGAGGAGGGCATCGAGGCTGCGGAACTGCGCGGCGGTGACGGTGCCGTCCCGGCCGGTGAGCTGGTCGAGGACGGCGCCGTTGGCCGCAACCAGTT
>CAZGJB010000216.1:0-6321 GCA_964526145.1 uncultured Opitutaceae bacterium | reverse complement strand
GGCGACGTTGCCGACAAGAACGTAGAGATCGGCCCACGAGATCTTCTTGCCGTACTTCTGCTTGATCGGCCACAGCAGGCGGCGCGCCTTGTCGAGGTTGGCGTTGTCCGGCCAGCTGTTGAGCGGCGCGAAGCGCTGCTGGCCCGTGCCGCCGCCGCCGCGTCCGTCACCGGTGCGGTACGTGCCGGCGCTGTGCCAGGTCATGCGGACGAAGAGGCCGCCGTAGTGGCCGAAGTCCGCCGGCCACCAGTCCTGCGAATCGGTCATCAGCGCCGCGAGATCCTTCTTCAGCGCCTGGTAATCGAGTTTCTTGAACTCCTTGGCGTAATCGAATTTCGCCCCCATGGGATCGGACAGCGCGGAATTCTGGTGCAGGAGCTTGAGGTTAACCTGATTGGGCCACCAGTCCTGGTTGGACTTGGCCTTGACCATCGGATGCGCGTGAGCGAACGGGCATTTGCCGCCGCTATTCTGGGGATTTGAGTCCATGTGTTGTTCGAATCGTGTTCGGGTTGGCTGAGTTATTTCCGTGAGGAAGGGTTCGGTTCAGGGACCAGATCCGCCGCCGACGGCGATCTGGCATGGGGGTGCTGTGGGTGTGGGATTCGGGGACAGGACGATCATTAAATCAGGTCGTCCCCTATTGTTGAAATACTTTATTCCTTTTGTCACTATAGGTCCTGCCTATGGAGATGCACCAACTCAGGTACATGGTCACGCTGGCCCGGACGGGCAATTTCTCGCGCGCGGCCGAGCAATGCAACGTGGCCCAGCCCTCGCTGAGCCAGCAGATCCAGAAGCTCGAGGCGGAGCTCGGCGAGCGGCTCTTCGACCGCATGAAGCGCGAGGTGCGCCTCACCCCGCACGGCACCGCTTTCCTGCGGCGGGCGGTGCGCATCCTCGAGGAGGTCGACGCCGCCCGGCGCGAGGCGAGCGACGCCCTCGACCTGAAGCACGGCTCGATCGCCATCGGCGTCCTCCCGACGATCGCGCCCTACCTGCTCCCGCCCGTCATGGCGCGGTTCAGCACCCAGTTCGCCGGGGTGGAGATCAACGTCCACGAGGACACGACGGCGCAGCTGCTCAAGCTGGTGCACGCCTACGAGATCGACTTCGCCGTGGTCAGCGAGCCGATCGTCGATGACCGCCTCACGGTCACCGAGCTTTTCACCGAGGAGCTGCTGCTCGCCCTCCCACCCCGGCATCCGCTGACGAAAAAGCGCACCCTCACTTCCGCCGATCTCCGCGACCAGAAACTGATCGTCATGAAGTCCGGTCACTGCCTCGGCGACCAGGTGCTGGGTTTCTGCGAACGCCAGGAGGTGAAGCCGCGCATCAGTTTCCGCAGCGCGCAGCTCGAGACGGTGCAGGAACTGGTCTGCGCCGGCCTGGGACTTTCGCTCGTGCCGGCCATGGCGCGGCGCACCCACCCGCGGCGCGCGCCGGAATACCGCTCGCTGCAATCGCCGCCCCCGGCGCGCAAGATCGTCCTCGTCTGGCCGCGCCAGCGACCGCCCGGCCGCGCCGCGGCCGAGCTCGTGAAGCTGTTCACCGCGGAGACGGGGAACCCCCAGCGGTAGGAGCGCATCCCGCGATCGCCGCCCGGATCTGCGCGGCATGATTGGCCGGATCGACCTTGGCGATCACGGCGAGCACGGTGCCATCGCGGTCGAGCACGTAGGCCGCGCGCGCCGGGCCGATGAACTTGCGGCCGTACATGGATTTCTCGACGAGCGAATCCGTCGCGCGCGCAAAACCGTCGTCGGGATCGCTCGCGAGCGCATAGGTGATGCCCTTCTTCGCGGCGTATTTGCGGTGCGAGGCGAGCGAGTCGCGGCTGAGCGCAATGAGGTTGTAACCCGCCCGATCGAGCTCGGAAGCGCTGCCCACGAGGCTGTCGTTCTGCTTGTCGCAGCCACCGGTGTTGTTGCGCATATAGACCGAGACGACGGTGCGGCGCGTCAGAAGGTGGCGCAACTCAACCTCCTTTTCCTCATTGGCTTGCAACACCTTGAGGACGAGATTGAGCGGAAGTCGGGCCCCGGGTTGGATCATGCCAAAGTGATGGGCCCGTCGGCCGGTGAGGTCAAATCCGACCCCGGTTTTCCATTCGGTCCGCGCCAGCTTTGACGAGCGTCGTTTTTTCCTCCAACGTCCGCGCAGATGAAGTCCGTCAAGATCCCGGCGTTCGAATTGTTCCTTCACGAGATGATCCCGCTCGCGAAGGCGATGGGCGTCGGCGTGGAGGTGAGTGACGAGCGTTCGCTCACGCTCATCGCCCCGAAGGAGCAGAACAAGAATTCGCTCAACACTGCATTTGGCGGCAGCCTCGTTTCCCTCGCCACACTCGCCGGCTACGGCGTCGTATGGGAGCTGATGAAGAACGAGCGGGACGCCGAGAAGACCGAATGGCGCATCGTGGTGAAGGAAAGCCGCGCCGCGTACCGCCGTCCCGTGATCGGCGACCTGCGCGCCATCTGCGAGCGCCCGGCCCAGGCCGCGATTGCCGAGTTCAAGGACGCCCTCGCCCGCTACGGTCAGGCCAAACTCAAGCTCCGTGCCCGCGTGATCGAGGAAGGCCAGACCGCGGTGGATGTGACCGCGGCGTTCGTGGTGACGCGCTAGGCGCCGGTTCTCTGACCGCGCGCGGCGCGGTCAGATATGCTTCGAGTCGGTCTCGTCCTTCTTCGCGTAGCCGCTGTCCTGGCGCTGGTGGTTGACCTGGTTTTTCTTCAGGTACGCCTGATAGACATCGTCGGCCGTCATGCCGAGGGTCTGGGCGAGCGAGACCAGAAAATGGAACAGGTCGACGACCTCGACCTTGGCGTTCTGCTCGTCGAACTTCTGGTACTTCGCCCACCACTTCCACGGCACGCTGTCGATCAGCTCGGCGGTCTCCTGCTGCATGGCGCGGGTGTAGTTAAGGATCCACTTGGCCTTTTCCTCGTCGGTCGGCGGGGGCAGATTGACCCCGATGCGCCGGTTGAGTGCGTCCTGCATGCGGAAGATTTCCTCGAGTTTGTCCATGGCCTCGACCCTGCGACGCGCTTTTCGGACTGGCAAGCCCGCGGTGCAGGCGGAGCGCATATTGCGTTTTGAAACAGATACTTGCGCATCCGCTTGGGGCGCTCCGACGCCAATTGCCGGAATTTGAGGTTGCCGCAACCCACCGCCCGACCGACATTGGCCCCTTACGACCGATGTCGAGCGCGCTTCCCGCGTTCCGTGGGTCGCCCACCCGGCTGCTCCCCTCACGGGCCGAGCGCCTTATCAAACCACAACAAAACACAACCATGTCAGATCCAGCAACGTCCGGCGCGAGCAATCCTGCCTCCCCGGACACCGCCAGCGCGGCTCCTGCCGCCGGCGCCACCCAGCCGTTCGGTACGTTCGGCTCCAGTCGCGGCTCAGGCCTTGCCCGCGGCAAACGTCCCAGCCCCGCCGCCGCAGCCGCCAACGCCGCCCCCGCGGGCTACCAGCCCAGCTCCATCGAGGTGATCACCCCGAAGAGCGAGTACAAGAATCCGTTCACGGGCGAGACGTCCGTGGCCGCGCCCGTTGTCAACGAGCCCGCTCCCGTCGCCGCCCCTGTGCCGGCGGCCCCGGCGCCGGCCGCTCCCGAACCCGTCGCTCCTCAGGCCGAAGCCGCCCCCGCGCCCGCCACGGCCGCCGCTCCGGCCCCCGAGCTTTTCCCCCTCGATGCTGCCGCCACCACGGCGAAGCCCGAGGCCAAGCCCGAGCTCAACATCCTTCCGCCCGCGGAAACCAAGCGCCCGGCCCAGAGCTGGGAATCCGGTGCCCAGCCGCGCCGCGATGATCGTCCTTCCTTCCGGCCCGAGCGCCGCGAGCCGCGTCCTTTCGAGCCCCGCGCACCGCGCGAGGGTGGCGAGCAGCGTGACCAGCGCCCGCAGCAGCCGCGTCCGCAGCCGGCCGCCCAGCCCAAGGCCACCGGTGGTTTCTTCGCCTGGCTCAAGGGTCTCTTCGGCGGCGCCGATGCGCCGACCGGCACGTCCGAGCAGTCCGGCGAGCAGCGCCGTGACCGCGACGGCGAATTCCGTCACGGCCGCCGCCGTCACCGCGGCGGTCGCGGCCGCCACCAGGGCGGCTTCAACGGTCCCCGCGACGGCCAGTCCGGTCCGGGCGGCCCGGCCGAAGGCGGCCGGCCCCAAGGCCAGGGCGGCGAGTTCCGCCAGGGCGATGACGGCGGTCAGCGTCGCCGTCGTCGTGGCGGTCGCGGTCGCTTCCGCGGCGAACGCGGCAACGACCCGCGTCCCGACGGCCAGCAGGGCGGCGGCGCGATCTGATCGCATCCGCAGCCTCAATCACTCAAGGCGTCCGCACCCGCGGACGCCTTTTTTGTTGGCGCAGTTCACCAAAACCGCCGATGCCTAGGGAGGTATGGCCGATCTCATCGTCAACGGCGGCAAGCCCCTCTCGGGCACCATCACGCCCTCCGGCAACAAGAACTCCGCGCTGCCCATCCTGTGCGCGACGCTCCTCACCGATGACAAGGTCACGCTGCTGAACGTCCCCAACATCACCGACGTCGAGAAACTCGTCACCTTCTTCAGCGAGCAGGGCTCGCAGGTCCGCTGGAACCACGCGACCGGCCGCATCGACCTCGATCACTCCACCTTCGACGCCCGCCGCCTCAACGGCGAACTCCCCGCCGGCATGCGCTCGGCCGTGCTGCTCTTCGCGCCGCTCCTGCAGCGGATGAAGAAGCTCGCCATCCCCACCAACGCCAAGGGCTGCTCCCTCGGCATCCGCGAACTCGATCCGCACCTCGAGATCCTCGGGAAGCTCGGCGCCCGCATCTCCCGCAACGGTTCGCTCACCCTCGCGCTCAAGGGCCGCTTCAAGGGTGCGCGCCACTGGCCCGACTACATGTCGGTGACCGCGACCGAGAATTTCGCCATGGCCGCCGCCCTCGCCGAGGGCGAGTCGGTGATGATCAACGCCGCCAGCGAGCCCCACGTGCAGGACCTCTGCGCCGTCCTCGTCGGCATGGGCGCCAAGATCGCCGGCCTCGGCACGAGCCAGCTCACCGTCACCGGCGTGAAGTCGCTCCGCGGCGGCACGTTCACGATCAACTCCGACCACCACGAGGTCGTCACCTTCCTCGCGCTCGGCGCCATCACCGGCGGCGAGGTCCGCGTGAAGCATTCGCTGCCCCAGCACTTCGACCTCATGGGCCGCGCCTTCGCCAAGCTCGGCGTCAAGATCGAGCATCAGGGCGACACCGCCATCGTGCGGAAGAACCAGAAGCTGGTCGTCCAGCAGCCCTTCACCGCCAATCTCCTCCCCCGCATCGAGGCCGCCCCGTGGCCGTATTTCCCGGTCGACCTCCTGCCCTGCATGCTGGCGCTCTCCGTCCGCGCGAAGGGTGACGTGATGTTCTGGAACAAGGTGTACGAGGGCGGCTTCACCTGGATGCCCGAGCTCGTGAAGTTCGGCGCCCACGTCGTCGTCAGCGACCCCCACCGCGTGATCATCTTCGGCGACAAGCCCCTCCGCCCCGCCACCGTCGAGGCCCCGTACATCATCCGCGCCGCCGTCGCTCTCTACATGGTCGCCGCCAGCATCCCTGGCCGCAGCGTGGTGAAGAACGCCGACACGATCCGCCGCGCCCACCCCAACTTCGTCGAAAACCTCCGCAGCCTCGGCGCCGAGGTCGAATGGAAGTGAATCAGAATTTGACCACGGATTACACGGATCGCACGGATTGGAATCCGGATCCGAAACGATGGCCACAAAAGGCACAGAAGGCACATAATGATAACAATCGGTTTTCCTGTGCCTCTTGTGCCTTATGTGGCCATCTCATCCGTGTCATCCGTGAAATCCGTGGATAAATAGTATTCTCAGATGCCCGCTTCCGATTCGAACAAAGGCCTTGGCTTCATCAGCAACGCGCTTGCCGCGCCCGTGTCGCCGGCGGAGGCCGCGCTGCGGCCGCTGACGTTTGCCGACTTCACCGGCCAGCCAAAGACCGTCGAGCGCCTGCAAGTCATGGTCGGCGCCGCCAAGAAGCGCGGCGAGGCCCTCAATCACATTCTCCTCAGCGGCCCGCCCGGCCTCGGCAAGACCACCCTCGCCTTCATCCTCGGTCACGAACTCGGCCGCAACGTGCGCGTCACCTCCGGTCCCGTGGTCGAAAAGGCCGGCGACCTCGCCGGGCTCCTCACGAACCTCGAGGAGGGCGACCTCCTTTTCATCGACGAGATCCACCGCATCCCGAAGACCGTCGAGGAATACCTCTACTCCGCGATGGAGGACTTCCGCCTCGACATCATGATCGACCAGGGCCCCAACGCGCGC
>CAZGJB010000215.1:0-6360 GCA_964526145.1 uncultured Opitutaceae bacterium | reverse complement strand
CACCAGCGTCGTGCAGCGCTACCTCGACCAGGTGAACGACATCCTGCGGCGCAATGAGCAGGTGGACACCCGCGACCTGCGCCGGCACTTCGCGAGCGAGCTCCTCCTGCCCTACACCCTGCTCGACGACCTGGCGCCGGCCGACTACGCGCGCCTCCTGGAGAGCCTGCCGGTGCAGTCGCCCCTGCAGGTCTACACCTCGAGCACGCGCTATTATCCATACGGATCTGCCGCCGCCCACACCCTCGGCTATGTGGCCATCGATCCGGATTTCGAAGCGCAGGATTTCCCGGGCGAGGACCTGACGACCTTCAAGATGAAAGGCACCATCGGCCGCGCCGGGTTGGAGCAGCGCTTCGACGCCCAGCTCCAGGGCGAGCCGGGCGGCACGATCTTCCGGGTCGATCCCTCGGGCTACAAGATCAAGCCCCCGCTCGAGCGCCGCCTGCCGGTACAGGGCAAGAACCTCACCACCAGCCTCGACATCGATCTCCAGTTGGCCGCCGAGAAGGTCATGGCCGAAAACGAGATGGCCGGCGCCGCCGTGGCCATCGACATCGCCACGGGCGAGGTCCTCGTGCTGGCGAGCAAGCCCGACTACGACCTCAACGACTTCACCCCGCGCCTTTCAGCCGCGAAGGCCAGGGAGATCAACGAGAAGGGCGCCTGGTACCCCCGCGCCATCCAGGGCACGTACGCGACGGGCTCGGCCTTCAAGATCGTCACCGCCCTCGCCGGCCTGCGCAGCGGCGCCATCCTGCCCGATTCCACGGTCGACTGCACCGGCTACTACCTCGTCGGCAACCGGCGCTTCGCCTGCCACGACGGCCACGCCCACGGCCGCATCGACTTCGTCACGGCCGTCGAGAAGAGCTGCAACGTCTTCTTCTACAAGCATGGCCTCGACATCGGGCCGGACCTGATCGCCGCCGAGGCGCGGCGCTTCCACCTCGACCGCCCCACCGGCATCGAACTCGCCCACGAGACGTCGCGCATGCTCGTGCCCGATCCCGAGTGGAAGCTGCGCACCCAGAAGGACCGCTGGTTCCCCGGCGACACCGCCAATCTCTCCATCGGCCAGGGCTTCCTCGGCCTCACCCCGCTGCAGATGGCGGTCTTCACCGCGTCGGTCGCCCGCGGCGAGGTCTTCACTCCGCCCACCCTGATCCACGAGCCTGACCGCCGGCCCGTCCACACCGATCCCATCGGCCTCTCGGCGGAAGCCTCCACGGCCCTCGCCCAGGGCATGGAACGCGTCACCGGGCCCGCCGGCACCGCGAAGATTCTCGCCGCCTCCTTCATGCACATCGAGGGCCTGCGCATCGCCGGCAAGACAGGCACGGCGCAGAAGCGCACCGAGAAGGGCACGCTCAACTTCGCCTGGTTCATCAGCTTCGCCCCGGTGGAAAAGCCCGAGGTCGCCGTCGTCGTCATGGTCGAGGGCGACACCCCCGGCGAGGAGGCCGCCGGCGGCCGCTACGCCGTCCCCGTGGCCCACGCGATCTACAAGACCTGGTGGGAGAAAAAACACCGCCCGGCGAGCCAGGCGCTTTCGCCGTTCAAGCGGCCGGGGGCGGAGTGATGACGGCGTTCGCGCGGCGCTTCGCCGCGCGCCGCGCTTTCCGCCACACCGTCGCCGGTTCCGGCCACGTCGCCGGGGCGCCATAACGCAGCCGCTGCAACTCCGCCCATACCGCCGGATCGACCTCCCTCCCGCGCAGTCGGGCCAACCACCGTCCCGCCTCGCGCCGGACCGGGTCCTCGCGGCGACGGCGTCCGCGCATGAGCCGCCACATCGCCGGACGAAAACGCCAGGCGATCCACCCGAAGCCACCCAATGCCACCAGCACCGCCGCCAACCGGCCGAGTCGTCCCGTATCCCACGGCGACGCCAGCCACGCCTTGACGCTGGCCACCCATCGTTCCAGCGCCTCGCGCACGCGTTTGCCTGACTCCTGCGTGGCCGTCTTCACCGCCCGCAGCGTCTCCTCCTGGGTGCGTTGGTCAAAGTTGACGATCCGCCGGTACCAGAACACGCGCAGGCTATCGAGCCGCGCCGACCAACTGCGGTCGACCCGACCCGCCTGCCCCACCGCGGCCGGACCGGTTTCCTCGGTGCCGGGCACCACGGCCCCGGGCGTCGGGTCCACCCGCCGCCATTGCGCCGCGGCCACGTCGAACACCTCGCACCAGGCGTGCGCATCCGAATTGCGCAGGGTGAAATTGTTGCTGAACCCGTTCCAGCTGCCCCCGCGGAACCCCGTCACGATCCGCGCCGGATGCCCGGCTTCCCGGGCCAGCAGCACCAGTGCACCCGCGAACAGTTCGCAGTGCCCGGGCGTGTCTGAATCCAGCCACCGCACCAGCGCGTCCCCGGTCCCCGCCGGCACCTGCGACTGCAGCGAATACCGGTGGCGCGCGGCCAGCCACGCCGTCGCGCGTTTGGCAAACTCCTCCGCCCCCAACGCCGCACCGGCGTCTATCTCCGCCACCAACCGGCGCAGGACCGCCCGGTCCGTGTCGCCGAGTTCCAGCTTCGATTGCGGCAGATCCGCCGGGCCCGGCTCGCCCGCCTTCAGCCGCCCGGCCAGGCCGGGATCGGGCAGCGCACCCGACTGGGTCAGACCCTCGACCCGATACGCCGTCATCGAGACCGGTTCATCACGCAGCGCCAAGAGCCCGAGGCGATCGGCAAAACGGAAGTTCTGTCGCTCGCGGAATCGCAGCATCTCGAACGTGCCAAGGAGCGGCAGGTAGCGGCTGACTCCGGCCTCCAGGTAAAAGGTCCAGACGATCGGCTCACCCCGGCGCGACCGCGCGACGCCGCGCAGCGACGCGTCCGACCGTTCCGCCGAGAACGCCGCCCGCCGCAGGGCAGGCGAAATGCGGAACGCCCCCTCGCGGTACTCATCCAGCACCACCATGCGCCAATACGGCAGCGCCGGGATGCGCGCCGGATCCGACACGTCCACGCTCACGGCCACGGCGTCGTCCTGCTGGATATCCGTCACGTCGCCGAACTTGATGCTGTCCGAGAATCCCGTCCGCGCCTTGCGCGTCATGAAGCGCTCGAGGAAAAGGCTGTTCTCCAGCTGGAACCGCGGGATCGCAAGGAACAGCAGCGCCGACACGCCCACGACGCCGGCGAACAGCAGCGAACCCAGCACCACCACCCGCCAGTCCAGCACCTCGCGCACGCGCCGCAGCAGGCGGCCCCAGTCCGCATGCACCGCCCAGGCCGGCGGACCGCCCGCAGCCGTCGTCGCGGTTGCACTCCCCGGGGTCGCGGCGCTGAGTGTGATGACGAGGAGAAACGCCAGCGCGCAGGCGGTGAACGCGATGATCTGCGCCGCGAACGCGATCGAGACCGACAACACGCCAGCCACCACGATCAGGAAAAGCCCCAGCACCACGATCTGGAGGTCGTCGCGGCGCTGGCGGTAACTGATGCCGCGGTACAGCAGCAGCAGGATGTCCAGCCGCACGATCGGCGGCAGCACTTCCATGGTCAGGTAAAGGTCGCCCGCGAAGAACACCACGATCGCCGGGAACGCCAGTCGGTGCACCCAGCCGGGGACCCGGGCCGGCAGCGTCGGCCGCCACAGCACGAGTGCCACCGCCGCGGCGGTGAGGCCCGACAGGGTCCACGCCTCGAGATCCATGTAAAGGACCGTGCCGACCGACAGCAGGACGAGCAGCCCGCCGAGGAGCCACTTGAGCTGCATGAGCTCGTCGGAATTAAGCTGAGGCCGCCTTGGTCCCATCGACAAATGCGACGACGCCGCGCGCCCCGTCGGGCGCGAAGGTCATCAGGTTGCGCCGGCTGCCGCCGGTGGTGGCGCGGGCGGATTCGCCCGGCTCCGGTTCGCGCCCCCCCGCCGGCACGGGCGGCAGCGCCGCCAGCCGGTCAAGGAAGGCTTCAAGGTCATGGATGCTGCGCACGGGCAGCGGGGCCTCGTCGTCAATCGCCACCCGCACGAGCTCGCCGCGACGGAACAGATCCTCCGCAAGGGTGGCGACGAAACTCAGGCAGAGCTCGAATTGCTCAGCCCGCGTCCAGCGCCCCGCATCGGTCTCCAGCCAGAGGGTGCAGCCCTCGGAACTCTCCGCAGCGAACTGCCGCACGAGCAGCTGGCCGACCCGGGCGCTCGCCTTCCAGTGGATCAACCGGTGCGAGTCGCCCGTCGCATAACGGCGCAACGCCAGCAGATCCCCGCCGCTGCCCGGCCGCTCCAGCGCATCACCCCCGGTCGGCCGCCGCTGGCCCGTCGCCGCATGCCGCCGGTACTCGACCGGCGCCGGCCAGACCGTGACCTCATGCGCGGTGTCGCTCGCGAGGCTCTTGCTCAGGAAACCAAAGGGAAAGAGCGAACCCACGCCCGCCAGTTCGACGCGCCAGCGCCCGCGGCGCGGCGGCTGAAAGGTCCAATCCACCCGGGCCATTCCCTGGGCGTCGAGCCGCGTGCCCAGGTGCAGCCGTGCGCCCGCCTCGCCCACGCCGGCCTTGGCCAGCATCGCCCGCACGTCCTTGCCCTTGGCGGTGAAGGTCGTCTCAGCCTTGGCCGGCTCGTGCCCCACCGCGCGCGCCGCGAGATCGAACCACAGGCCATAGGTCGGCAGGAAGCGCTTGCGATTCTCGAGCTCGATCTCGACCACCGCCGCCTGTCCCGCGCGCCACGGCGGCGTGAGCCGCAGCCGCCAGCGCACCTTGGAGAAATTGAGCCACGAGAGGACGCCGCTCAGGATCAGGCACGCGAGCATCAGCGACAGCGTGATGAAGAGAATGTTGTTCGCCGAGTTGTACGCCGCCGAGCCGATGCCGAGCGACAGCACCGTCAGCAGCGTACCCGGCACCGTGAGCATGATGCGCTCGCCCTTCTGCGGGAACACGAGCGCCCACAGCAGCCGATTCCACGTGAACCTGCGCCGGCGGTAAACGTGGCCCGGGCCCGACCAATCGGCCGGCAGGACGGGGGCGCTGGGGTTGGCGTTCATGGGCGGGCTCACCGGTCCGATCCTTCCGATCGGCCCGATGCGGCGGACGTGAAAATGCTCCTCACACCGGTGGCGGGATGTGCGCCAGGATGCGCTTCAGGATCGCGCCGACCGCGCGCCGCTCCTCGAGGGCGTCGCTGGTCTGGCGAACCAGCCCGAGCCGATGGGCGAGCACGGGGACGACCAGCTCCGAAACGTCGTCGGGCAGCACGAAGTCGCGTCCATTGGCCAGCGCCCGGGCCTGCGCCGCGGTGCGCAGGGCCAGTCCGCCGCGCACGCTGACGCCCGCGCGGAAATCCGCCTCGGTGCGCGTTGCCGCCACAACCTTCAGGATGTAGTCGAGCACGCTGTCCTCGACGAAGACCTGCCCCGCCAGAGCCTGGAGCTTGAGAATGTCGTCACGCGTGGCCACGGCGTTGAGCTGGATCGCGTCGTAGCCGGTCCGAGTCGAGCGCAGGATCTCGAGTTCGTCCCCCGGCTGCGGGTACCCCATCTGCAGGCGCATGAGGAAGCGGTCCATCTGGCTCTCCGGCAGCGGAAAGGTGCCCTCGTAATCCACCGGGTTCTGCGTCGCAAAGACCATGAACGGCGCGCCGACCGCGTGCGCCCGGCCGTCGACCGTCACGCGGGCGCGGTCCATGACCTCCAGCAGCGCCGACTGTGTCTTCGGCGTCGCGCGGTTGATCTCGTCGGCGAGGACGACATTCGCGAAGACCGGACCGGGTTTGAAGGCGAACTCCTTGGTGGCCTCGTCGTAGATCGCCACGCCCGTGACGTCGCTCGGCAGCAGGTCGCTCGTGAACTGGATGCGGGAAAAGGCGCAGTCCATCGAGCGCGCCAGCGAGTACGCCAAGGTCGTCTTGCCCACGCCCGGCAGGTCCTCGATCAGGAGGTGGCCGGCGGCGACGACGCAGACGACCACCTGCTCGATGACGTCGTCCTTGCCCTTGATCGTCTGGCGCATGTTGGCGCGCAGCTTGTCGAGGACCTGTTTCGCCGCCGTGATCTGCCCCGCCTGCACGAAATCGCTCATGGGCCACGAGCGTATGGGATGGCGACGGTTCCGCAAATGGAAAGACCGCCGCCGCCACCGTTCGCTCACCGCTCCGACACCGGGATCTCCCCGAGCCACGCCCGCGTGATCCGTTTCCCCAGCAGGAAGAACTTCCGCTCCGGGTACCACAGGATCAATCCGTCGTCCGTCGGCGTCGTGCTCGCGTACATCGCCAGGTCGGCCCGCCGCATCGGGACCCCACCGTTGTCCATCAGGAACTGCGGCTCGGAAAACCACACGGGCTGCTTCGCCCCGGGTCGAAACCGGCCCCGCGCCAGCCAGATCGGACGCCGGTGCTGCTCGCTCTTCAT
>CAZGJB010000214.1:0-6387 GCA_964526145.1 uncultured Opitutaceae bacterium | reverse complement strand
GTGTACGAAAAGCGCGCAACCGAGCGGGTGGACTGGATCTTCAATGCGTTGCAGCAGCCGTTCGATTTCAGCACCAACGACGCCTATCGCGCCGACCGTTCGAAATCCGAATGGCCCGCCACGCCCGAGGCCGCCGACGAACTCTGGCGGCAGCGGCTGAAGTTTGAGCTCATTGCGGAGCTCCTGAACAAGAAGACCGAGGACGAGGCCAAGCAGGTTGTCCGCAAGCGCTACGAGCGCATGCTCAAGAACCTCGCCGAGATCGAGGGCAGCGACCTGGCGGAACTCTTCCTCTCGACCATCGCCCGCCTTTACGACCCGCATTCGACGTATTTCTCCGCCGAGACCTACGAGGACTTCGGCATCCAGATGAAGCTCGAGCTTGTCGGCATCGGTGCCCTCCTCGGCGTCGAGGAGGATTACTGCGTCGTGAAGGAAATCGTGCCCGGCGGCCCCGCCGACCTCGGTCGCCAGCTCAAGCCCAGCGACCGCATCATCTCCGTGAAGCAGGAAGGCGGCGAGCCGGTCGAAATCATCGGCATGAAACTGCGCAAGATCGTGGATCTCATCCGCGGCCCCAAGCACAGCAAGGTCACCCTGCTCATCCAGCCCGGTGAAGCCACCGACTCCGCCGCCCGTCACGAGATCGTGATCACGCGCGACGTCGTGAAGCTCAACTCGGCCCGCGCCCACGCCGCCGTGTTCGAAGTGCCCGATGGCGCCGGCGCCACGATCCCGATGGGCGTCATCACCCTGCCTTCCTTCTATGGACCGTCGTCACCCGATGACACGGAGGGTGAAAAAACCAGCGCCTCGCAGGACGTCGCACGCCTCCTGCAGCAGCTCACCGACGCCGGCGTCAAAGGCTTGGTGCTCGACCTCCGCCGCAACGGTGGCGGCTTTCTGTCCGAGGCCACCCAGCTGACCGGCCTCTTCATCAAGCAGGGCCCGGTCGTGCAGGTGAAGGCCTCCTCCGGCGAGATCGCCCTCGACACCGACGACTCCCCGGCGATCGCCTACGATGGCCCCCTGGCCGTCCTCGTGGATCGCATGAGCGCCTCGGCATCGGAGATCGTCGCCGGCGCCCTCCAGAACTACGGTCGTGCCATCGTCATCGGCGACTCTTCCACCCACGGCAAGGGTTCCGTCCAGACCGTCCTGGAGATGAAGGACCTCGTGCCCCAGTTGATGCGCACGCCGATCAAGACCGGCGCCACCAAGATCACCGTCCAGAAATACTACCTGCCGAGCGGTGCTTCCACCCAGCTCAAGGGCGTCGTGCCCGATATCGTGCTCCCCTCGGTGACCGACCATCTGCCGATCGGTGAATCCGACCTTCCCCACGCCCTCGTCTGGGACGAAATTCCCACCAGCTTCTTCGACGGCAGCCCGCTCGATCCGCAGCTCGTCAGCTCGCTGCGGCAGCGGAGCCTCGAACGGCAGGGTTCGCTCGACGAGTTCACCTTCCTGCGCCGCAACGTGGATTGGTTCAAGAGCCGCCAGGAGCAGAAGCTCATCCCGCTCAATCTCGAGGTGCGCCGGCAGCAGCGCGAGGCCGACGCGGCTTTCCGCAAGGAGATGAAGGCCACCAAGGAGGAGCTCGCGAAGCAGGACTTCGCCTACCGCGAGTTTCACCTCGTCCCGCCGCCCCCCAAGCCGGCACTCAAGGCACCCGAGAAGGACGACGCTGATCCCGAGGATGAAGCCATGGAATCGCTCAGCACCGACGACGATGGCAGCTACGCCAAAGTCGACGTGCCCCTGCGCGAGTCCTTCCGGGTCATTCTCGACGCCCTCCAGTTCGGGCAGCGCGGCGAATACCTCGCCAGCAATCGCCTGCCGCTCACCGCCCGCTACGTGAACAAGGGCTGAGCCCCCTCACGGTTTCCGGGCGAAAACAAACCGGTCGCGACCGGTCAGGTCCGGCTTCGACTCGGCCGCAACGAAGCCGCGCTGCGCCGCCGCGGCGAGCAACCCCGCATGCTGGGCGATTCCGGTTTCCAAGGCGAGCAGCCCACCGGCGGCGAGATGTGCGCCGGCCGATGCGAGAATTGCCGCCAGTGCCGTTGAACCGTCGCCGCCCGGCGTCAGCGCTGCACGGGGCTCGTGGTCCCGCACTTCGGGCGCCGCTGCCGCCACCTCGGCTTCGGAAAGGTACGGCGGATTCGAGACAATCAAATCAAAGGTTTCGCCCGAAAGGCCCGCGAACCAGTCGGACTCGAGCCAGCGAACGCGCCCTTCCAATCCGCTCCGGGCTGCATTCTCCCGCGCCAGCGCCAGCGCCTCCCCACTCGTGTCGGTCGCCACGATCTGAGCCTCCGGATAATGCTGCGCCAGGGTCAGGGCGATTGCGCCCGAGCCGGTCCCAAGATCGAGAATGCGCGCCGGAGGCGCGACCAGACGCGCGATGATCAACTCGATCAGGAGTTCAGTCTCCGGGCGCGGGATCAGCGCCCGGCGGTCGGTCTTCAGGCGGAGGCCATGGAACTCCGTTTCACCGAGGATATGCTGCAGCGGTTCGCGTTGACCGCGGCGGCGCACCAAGGGCCGGATCTTCTCCAGCTCCGGCTCCGTCAGCGGACGTTCAAACTGCAGGTAAAGCTGCATGCGCTTCAGTCCCAGCGCGTGGCCGATGAGCAACTCGGCGTTGAGACGCGCGCTCTCGACACCCTTGCCCGCAAGGAACTCGGCCGAGCGCTTGATGATCTCGAGGACGGTGAGCATCTCAGTCGTCTTCACCCGTCGGCCGCACCCGCGCCGCGACCGGCTGGCCGGTCAGGCGCGCAAATTTTTCCTCGTAGTCGGCCTGCTGCAACGCCTCGACCACGGGACCCAGCGCGCCCTCCATGACCTGCGGGAGATTGTAGAGCGTGAGCCCGATGCGGTGGTCGGTGAGGCGGTTCTGGGGGAAGTTGTACGTGCGGATGCGCTCACTGCGGTCGCCGGAACCGATCTGACTGCGGCGTTCGGCGGCGTATTTGGCCCGCTCTTCGTCTTCCTTGAGCTTGAGCAGGCGCGAACGCAGCACCGCCATCGCACTGGCCTTGTTCTTCTGCTGGGAACGTCCGTCGGCACAGAAGACGATCATGCCGGTTGGCTTGTGAATGATGCGTACCGCGGAGTCGGTCGTATTCACCCCCTGTCCGCCCGGACCGCTCGCGCGCTGGACGGTGATCTCGAGGTCCTGCGGATCGATCTTCACGTCCACCTCCTCGGCCTCGGGCAGGACCGCGACCGTGACGGTGGACGTATGGATGCGCCCGTTGGCCTCCGTCACGGGCACGCGCTGCACGCGATGGACGCCACTCTCGTACTTGAGCTGGCGATAGACATCGGTCCCCGTGATGAGAAAAATGACCTCCTTGAAGCCGCCGCGCTCCGACGGGCTGCTGCTCATCGGCTGGATGGACCAGCCACGACCTTCGGCGTACTTCGTGTAGAGCCGGAACAATTCCGCGGCAAACAGGCTGGCCTCTTCGCCGCCGGTCCCGGCGCGGATTTCCATCACGGTATCGCGCGAGTCCGTCGGCTCCGGCGGGATCATCGCGAGCAGCACGGCCTTGTTCAACTGCTCCGCCTCCGTCTGCAGCGCGGGCAACTCGGCCGCCGCGAGTTCCTTCAGGTCGGGATCACCCGCCGGATCACGCTGCAGCGCGCGCGCCTCGGCGATCTCGCGCTCGAGTTTGCGATAGCGATCATGGTCGGCGACCAGGCGCTGGAGTTTCTGCTGCTCGCGCGTGATGTCGGCCGCCTGACGCTGATTCTGGTAGAAGGCGGGATCGGCCATCTGCGCGCCCAGTTCGTCAAGGCGGCGCTGAAAAGGAGTGATGTCGGGAAGTTCGTCCATGCAGAGTGCGTCGAAAGGTCATTTGTTAATTGCGTGGGCCGGCACGAGCGGCCAAACAAGGCGGAAGTGAGCCGGGAGGAACCCCTACCGGTGCTGATCAGCAATGCCTACGACGCTCTTCACACAGAACATCATCGCCTGCATCTGGGATTTCGACAAGACCTTAATCCCCGGCTACATGCAGGCGCCGCTCTTTCGCCGGTTTGGCATCGACGAGGCGACGTTCTGGGCCGAGACCAACGCGTTGATGGAGAACTACCGCCGGCGCGGTTATCACCTCTCGGGCGAGATCAGTTACCTGAACCACATCCTCACGTATGTGCTCGCCGGCAAGTTCGGGCGTTTGAACAACCGCCAGCTCTTCGAGTGCGGCAAGGATATCGAGTTTTACCCGGGTCTGCCGGATTTCTTTGAGGCGTCCAAGAGGTACGCGACCGAGAAGCCCGAGTACCGCAAGCACGATATCCGGCTGGAGCATTACATCGTCAGCACGGGTCTGGCCGAAATGATCCGCGGCAGCCGGATCGCATCGCACGTTGAGGGCATCTGGGGATGCGAATTCATCGAGAGTCCGCTCCAGCCCGGCTTCCTGCAGCAGAGTGAGATGAATATCAGTGCCGACGCCGAGATCGCCCAGATCGGCATGGTCATCGACAACACGACCAAGACCCGCGCCCTCTTCGAGATCAACAAGGGCACGAACAAGAATCCGGCCATAGAGGTGAATGCGAACATCCGTCCCGAGGACCGGCGGATCCCGTTCCAGAATATGATCTACATCGCCGACGGCCCGAGCGACATCCCAAGCTTCTCGGTCGTCAAGGGCGGCGGCGGCAAGACCTACGGCGTCTACAATCCCGCGCATAGCGGCGAGTTCGAGCAGAACGACCGGCTTCTGCAGTCCGGCCGTATCCATGGCTACGGCCCGGCGGACTACACCGACGCCAGCAGCACGGCCCGCTGGCTGCGCATGCACATCCATTCCATCTGCGAGCGCATCGTGACCGACCGCGAACAGGCCGTGGCCCAGAAGACCACCAAACCCCCGCGGCACCTCAACGCCACGCCGGAGGAAGAGGCCGCCAAGCGCGCCGCCAAGGTGCCGAAGCAGTCTTCGTTCCTCGAGTAATCGGGCACACCTACCGAAGACCGCCTGAGTTTAGTTCTGGCGCATCCGAACCGCGCCAAAAAAAACGCACCGCCGAAGGGCGGTGCGTTTTGCTTTGAGAATCTTGGCTGATCAGCCGACAGCCGGGCTGACCGGAACAACCTGACCCGGGTCGACGACGGGAACCGTCGGCGGCGGGGCTTCCTGCACCGGAGCCTCCTGAACCGGGGCTTCCTGCGCGGGAGCCTCCTGGGCGGGAGCTTCTTGAGCGGGCGCCTGCGTCGCCGGAGCGGCAGGAGGGGGCGTGGTAACCACATTGGCGGTCACCGCGGTCGCGGTCGCGGCACCCTGCGTCGCGGTCTGCGTGGCCTGGGTTGCGGTCTGCGTGGCCTGGGTGGCCTGGGTAGTGGCTTGCGTGGCCTGGGTCGTGGCTTGCGCCGCGGTCTGGGTCGCTTGCGCCGCCACCGCAGTGGAGGCGTTCGCCTGCTGTTGGACCTGCCCCGTCGTTTGATTCGTGGCCGTGGCAACGGCCTGGGCAATTACGCCTGCACCGACACCGGCCGTCGATTGGACAGCGGCGGTTACGGCGCCGGCCGAACTCGGGGCGGCCGTCGTGACCGCGGCAGCAACCGCGGCGGCGGCCGTAGCAGCCTGGGCTGGAGTGGCATTCTGCGTGACGGTCTGGGTGACAGCCGCAGCTACGGCCGCAGCCGCGACGTTGGTCGCAGCTGGGGCGTTGGTCGCAGCCGCGCTCGTTGCTACCGCTTGCGTAACTGAGGCGGCCACCTGAGCAGCCTGGGCCGGCGCAGCGGTGGCAACCGCCGATGCGACCGTGGCGGCCGTCTGGGCAGTGGATGCAGTCGTGGCCTGGACGTTACCGCCCGCGGTGGCGGTCGCGGCAGCGGCATTGACGACTGTCTGCGTCACTGAGGCAGCGACGGCGGCAGCCTGTGCGGGCGCGGCGGTCGCAACCGCTGCGGCCACCGTGGCAGCCGTCTGGGCAGTAGAGGGAGCCGTGGCCTGCGCACCACCGGAGGCGGTTGCAGTGGCGGCGGCGGCCGTGACCACTGTCTGGGTCACAGCCGAAGCGACGGCGGCAGCCTGCGCCGGGGCAGCCGTGGCCACCGCAGCGGCAACAGCCGCAGCTGTCTGCGCGGTCGCCTGCGCGGTCGCCTGGGGCGTGCCAGCCGCCGTGTTACCGGCAGCGGTCTGAGTGATGACGGCCTGCGTGACGGACGCGGCCACGGCGGCAGCCTGCGTCGGGGCGGCGGTCGCCGCAGCAGACGCCACGGTGGCAGCCTGCGCGGGAGCAGCCGTCGTCGCGGCAGCGGCCACGGAGGCGGCCTGAGCTGGAGCGGCGGTCACGGCGGCAGTGGTGACGGACGCAGCGGCACTGGCCGAGCCAGCGGTCGAGGAATTCGGGGCCGTCACC
>CAZGJB010000213.1:0-6395 GCA_964526145.1 uncultured Opitutaceae bacterium | reverse complement strand
CGATCTTCTCGACGTAAAACGCCTTCGCCCGGTCCACATCCGTGACCGGCACGTAGACCAGTTCCAGTTTCATCTCAACCATGATGCTCCCTTCGGGAGAGGGGGCGCCGGCCTTCGGCCTCAGGGGGTGTCACTTCGTTCAGGGGGTGAAGGAGGACGAGACGAACTGGTTCTCCTTCGTGCTCCTTCACCCCCTGAGGGCGTAGCCCGGCGCCCCCCGAGCGTAGCGACACCCCCTCGTTATACCTTGTCCCGCACGCGGGGATTGGCGACTTCGTCCATGCCGACGGCGATGTTGAAGAGGCCGATGAAGAGGATGGCGATGACGCCGGCGACCGGCTTGACGCCTTCCGGGGGCGGGGGCTGGATCTGTTGAACGAAGGAATCAACCGTGACGAGCTGGGGCACGTCCGTCGCCATCGGAGGCGCGAAATCGACCTTTTCGGCCGGCGCGTCGTCATCATCAACCACCTCGGGCTCCTCGGGTTCGAGCTCGGGCATCTTCATGAGCTCGATGGTCGGCATCTCTTCCTCGACGGCAGCCTGCTTGGGTTTGGACTTGATGTAAGAGCTGGCAAATACGCCGCCGTGCAGGAGGGCGGAAACCAGAATACCGATGATTAGATCCCGGCGCATGGTGGATTGGGTGCGGCTGGTGGTGGTGGTTTAGCGGCCGGTGGAGCGGACCCGGGTTTCGACGGATACCTGCCTGATGCCGGCTTCGCGCACTTCGTCGAGCACCTGGACACCAAAGCCGTACTTGGCCTTGTCGTCGGTCGTGATCAGGACGCGTGCATTCGGGAAGCGTGTCTTGTGGTTCTGGAGCAACGCCTTGATTTCGCTGATGTTCACCAAGTCCTTGTTCCAATAGCAGGTTCCCTGATCGGAAACCTGCAACGTGACGGTCTCCTCCTCGTCCGCCGCCGGACCCGGCTGATTGCTGGCCACGGGGAGCTGAACCTCCACCGACTGGATCTTGTCCAGCGAAAGGGTGAACAGCACGAAGGTGGCGAGCAGGAAGAAGATAACGTCGATGAGCGGGATGATCTCGATACGCGCCTTCTTCTTGGTCTCGGGCGGAACTAGGCTATGGCCTGACATGGATGGGAGAACTGAATTTTCCGGGGCTGAGGCGGTGAACCGCCTCTGATCCGGCGATTAGGTTGAACCGGCGGGACGAATCTTGGTCTCCAGGAGGACCTTGTTGATGCCCTTCTTGCGGACTTCGTCGAATACGTAGATGGCCTGGCTGAAAAACGCGTTCTCGTCGCCGTTGATGAGGATGCGGGGATTGGGCTCCGTCATCTTGTACCGCTCCAGACGGAGCAGGAACTCATCAAGCGTGATGGGATCCTTGTCCCAGGCGAGGGTACCCTCGGCCGTCACGGTGATGGTCACCGAACCGGCGGGATCGCGCGGCTCGCTGGTGGAAGACTTCGGGAGATCGACCTTGAGACCCTGCGACTTGTTCAGCGAGAGCGTGAACAGCACGAAGGTCGCGAGGAGGAAGAAAATGACGTCAATGAGCGGAATGATCTCAATGCGCGCCTTCTTTTTGCCGCCGCCGCCACCTGAGCTTGGTCCGGACATGGTCGTGGGTGCTGCCGTTTATGGGATGCGTGGGTGAGCGGGTAAGGCGCTCAGCGGGTGACGCCCTCTTGCTTCTTGACGATGAGCTCGAGCGCGTTGGCCGCGTCGGCGACCTCGTGCTTGGCCTCTTCGGCGCGGGCGTTGAGATAGTTGAAGGGCAGCAGGCCCGTGACGGCGATGGCCAGACCGCAGGCGGTGGCGATCAGCGCCTCGGCCACACCACCGGTGATCTGACCGGCGGCGGTCGCGAGGTCACCCGTCATGTTGCCGAAGGTCTTCATCATGCCGGTGACGGTGCCGAGCAGGCCGAGCAGCGGGGCGGCGGTGATGACGGTGTCGAGGGTGGCCATGCCCTGGTTGAAACGGTTGAGCTCCTGGCCGGAGGCGCGGATGAACGCGTTGGAAAGCGAGCTGGAGCGGTGCGAGAGGGCGTACACCAGAATGCGGGCGACGAAGTCCTTGCTCTTCTTGCCGATCGCGATCGCGCCCTCGACGTCGTTGCGCTCAACGCTGTCGAGCATCTTCTCCACGACCTCGTTCTCGCGGCTCGCGTTCTCCCGCATGATGAAGATCAGGCGCTCGACGATGACGGTCAGGCCGAGGAACGAAACGAGCAGAATGGGCCACATGATGGGACCACCATGGATGAACAGCTCCATCGGAGTCTGATTCATGAGGAACGCAAACGGCAGCATTTGAGTAGTCATAGGAGGGGGATGTAAAAGATCAGGTTGTGGGGAGGTTGGAAAGGTTCAGTCGCAAGCTTAGTTTGGCAAAACCTACGCACATTTTGCCGTCAGGAACCCAAATGATGGCGTGAATCTTGTCTTGTTCTGACGATTTGGGATTTTGGCGGAAGAAAACCGCATGCGTAGGCTGATCGGAAGAGGATCGATTTGGGAGGATTTGCGGAACGCGGAAGTCGAAAAAAGGGTATTGGAAACACCGCTGTCAACCTACTTCCGAAATAAATCAGAGGGAGAATGCGGGCGATAAGTAAATTGGCTGCCCGACTAGGATTCGAACCTAGACAGAACGAGTCAGAGTCGTTCGTGCTACCATTACACCATCGGGCAGTGTGAATCGCATCGCGCAGGTTGAAACCTTTCGCAGCCCAAATGGTGCATGGAGCCGGCGATGGGATTCGAACCCGCAACCGCCTGTTTACAAAACAGGTGCTCTACCATTGAGCTACGCCGGCAACATGAAGCGCGCCGCGAGGATACGTATTAAAGAACCCCTACCCTGCCAATACTCGCCGGGCGAAAATTGGTGGCTCCCCGGGGACTCGAACCCCGAACCAATTGATTAAGAGTCAACTGCTCTACCATTGAGCTAGGAAGCCAAACAGAAGGACGAAAAACTCAGAATCCGACCGGTGATGTCAACTGCGATTTCTGACTCGTTGCCAACCGCGTCCGCGAACGGTCCGAACGCGTCACCCTCGCCGCCGTCCCCGCCCGCATTTTTTCGCGAGCCCGCGCCGCACAAAATGATTTTCTTTCCCCACTGCGTTCTCCCAGTGTGACGCCCATGGATGCCACCCAACAGGAAGTGCTCGCAATCTTCACCCGCACCCGCGCCCTGCTCGAGGGCCACTTCGTGCTGCGCTCCGGCCTGCACAGCGGCCACTACTTCCAGTGCGCCCAGGTCGGCCAGCACATGGATGCGATCGAGCGCCTCGCCAGCCTTCTGCTCGCCAAGCTGCGGGAGCAGCGTTTCACCACGGTGCTCGCGCCCGCGATGGGCGGCCTGGTGATCGGCCAGGAGGTCGCTCGCCAGTCCAAATCCCGCTACATCTTCGCCGAGAAGGAGAACAACCAACTCGTCCTGCGCCGCGGCTTCACGTTTGCCAAGAACGAGCGCGTGCTGATCGTCGAGGACGTCGTCACCCGCGGCGGCCGCGTGCAGGAATGCCTGAACATCGTCCGCCAAGGCGGCGCGTTTCCCGTCGCCGTCGCCATGCTGGTCGACCGCAGCGCCGGGCAATCCCGCTTCGATGTGCCGGCAATCTCCCTGCTCGAGCTCAGCTTCCCGACCTATCCGGCCGACGCCGTGCCCCCTGCCCTCGCCGCGATCCCGGTGCAGAAGCCCGGGAGCTGAGCGAGGGCGCCGCGCGGCCTGGGCACGGCCGCGCGCCTTACTTCACGAACAACGGCACGTAACGGTAACCGCCGCGGTAATAGATGAGCAGCAGGTTGCGCTCGCCCGGGCGGAGCAGGGCCTTGGCCTCTGCCACATCGGCCACCGGCATGCGGTTGATCTCGATGATGACAACGTTGGGCGCAAGGCGGTCGGCATAGGGCGACTTTTCATCGACGTTCGTGATGACCAGACCGGTGACGCGCGAGTCGACGTTGAGCCGGCGACGGATCTCGTCCGTGAGTTTCGTGGCCTCGACCCCGGAGAGGAGCTCGTTGGGCTTTTCCGTGAGGGTGCCGAGCGTGACGCTGAGGGTGAGCGGCTTGCCGTCGCGGAGGATACTCAGGCTGACCGCGGAGCCGGGCACCGACTGCGCGATGGTGAGACGAAGGTCCTCGAGCGAGGCGATCGCCCGCCCATTGACGGCCAGAATGACGTCGGCCCGCTTCAGCTTGGCCTTCTCCGCCGGGCTGTCCGGCGTGACGTCGGCGACGGCGACCCCCTTGGTGTCCTTGGGCAGGCCCATGGATTCGGCGATCTCCGGCGTGACGGATTCGGTGATGACGCCGAGGTAGCCGCGGGCAACCGTGCCGGTCTCGATGAGGCTGTGCATGATCGAGGCCGCCAGGTTGACCGGGATCGCGAAGCCGATGCCAATGTTGCCGCGGGTGGTCGAGACGATGGCGCTGTTGATGCCGACAAGCCGGCCGCGCGCGTCAATGAGCGCGCCGCCCGAGTTGCCCATGTTGATGGCGGCGTCGGTCTGGATGAAGTCCTCGTAACCCTGGACGTTCTCGAGCAGGCCGAGCTTGTTGCGGCCCTTCGCCGAGACGATGCCCATGGTGACGGTCTGGCCGACACCCAGCGGGTTGCCCACGGCGAAGACGATGTCGCCGACGCGAATCTTGTCGCTGTCGGCGAGCGTCGCCGTCGGAAGATTCTCGGCCTCGATCTTGATGACCGCGACGTCCGTCTTCGGATCGGCGCCGATGAGCTTGGCCTTGAATTCCCGCTCATCAGGCAGGAGGACGCTCAACTCGTCGGCTCCCTCGACCACATGGTTGTTGGTGATGATGTAGCCGTCGGCCGTGACGATGACACCGGAGCCGAGACCCTCCTCCTTGCGCTCGCGCACCTGGTCGGGGAGATCGGGGAAAAACTGGCGCAGGAGCGGATTGGGCGCGGCCCGTTGGGCGACAATCTTGCTCGAGTACACCGAGACGACCGCCTTCTGGACGGGCTCGACGACATCGGCATAGCTCACGAGCGCGGTCGACTTGCCTTCGTTAACCGGCGTGGGGTCGATGCTCAGTTGCGGGCGTTTGGACGGCGCCGCACCGAGGGTGAGGCCCGCGACGACCAGCAGGCTGCCGCCGAGCACCAGGGAACCGAGGGTAAGGGGAAGCTGGGAAAGTTTCATGGCGTGCGAGAAGACAAAGCGGGAAGCCGAATGTTGCAACCGCCGGAGAAAAATGTCCCCAAACTCAGAAACCCTTGATCTTGAACAGTGAAGTAACGCTCTCGTTGTTCGTGATGCGGACGATCGCCTGACCGAGCAGCTTGGCGATGCTCAGCACGGTGATGGGCAGTCCGTTCGGGGTGACCGGGGTGGAATTGGTGGTGATCAACTCGTCGATGACGCCGCTCTTGAGGCGCTCGATGGCGACGTCGTTGAGGATGCAGTGGCTGACCGCGGCGCTGACGCTGACAGCTCCCTGCGCGCGGAGGATCTTGGCGGCGGCGGTCAGCGTGCCGGCGGTCTCGGTGATGTCGTCAACGAGTAGGACATCGCAGCCGGCGACATCGCCGACGACGTTCATCGCCTCGACCGTGGTCGCGTTCTTGCGCTTCTTGGCGACGAAGCACAGGCCCGCACCCATGGTGTCGGCGTAGGCCGAGGCCATCTTCATGCCGCCGACGTCGGGTGAACAGACCACGAGCGGGTTCGCGCTCTTGCGGTGGGCGAGATGCTCGAAGAAAACCGGCGAGGCGTAGAGGTGGTCCACCGGGATGTCGAAGAAGCCCTGGATCTGCTGGCTGTGCAGGTCCATGGTCAGAATGCGGGTGGCGCCCGCGGCGACCAGCAGGTTGGCGACGAGTTTGGCCGTGATCGGCACGCGGGGCTGGTCCTTGCGATCCTGGCGGGCGTAGCCGTAGAACGGGAGCACCGCGGTGATGCGCTGCGCCGACGCGCGGCGGGCGGCATCGATCATGATGAGCAGCTCCATCAGGTGGTGATTGGTCGGCGGGCAGGTGGACTGGATGATGAAGACATCCTGACCGCGGATGTTCTCGTTGATCTTCACGAAGGACTCGCCGTCCGGAAAGCTCGTGACGGTGGCCTCACCCAGCGGCACTCCGATGGCTTGGCAAATCTCCTCGGCGAGAGGACGATTGGAGTTTCCGGAGAGGATTTTCAGCCGCGACGCGCTCATGGGGCGCATCCTTGCGGGCCGACTGCTCAGGCGGAAGACAATTTTATCTGCGCCTCAAGTTCGGCTACACGCTTGAACAAATCCGGCAGGCGCCCGAACAGGACCTGCAGGCGCCGCTCGAGCATGTAGGCCCGGGCGGGGGCACCATTGACGAATGTCCCGGCGGCGACACTGGAGGTGATCGCCGCGGCGCCACCGGACTTGACGCCCTTGCCGAGGGTCAGGTGG
>CAZGJB010000212.1:0-6402 GCA_964526145.1 uncultured Opitutaceae bacterium | reverse complement strand
TTCGGGCCGCTCTTCGCCCAGTCCTACCAGGAGCAGAACCTCGACCTCGGCGCCACGCCGCCGTCGGCCGCGCACTGGCTCGGGACCGACACCCTCGGCCGCGACCTCTTCGCGCGCATCCTCTACGGCGGCCGCATCTCGATCCTCGTCGGCCTCGTCGCCACCTTCGTCGCCCTGGCCATCGGCGTCGTGTACGGCGCCGTCGCCGGGTTCTTCGGCGGCAAGATCGACAGCGTGATGATGCGCCTCGTGGACATCATGTACGCCCTGCCCTTCACGATCTTCGTGATTTTGCTGATGGTGTTCTTCGGCCGGAACATCGTTTTGCTCTTCGTCGCCATCGGCGCGGTCGAGTGGCTGACGATGGCGCGGATCGTCCGGGGGCAGATCCTCACGATCAAGAAGATGGAGTTCATCGAGGCCGCGCGCTCGCTGGGCTTTGGCAAGCGCCGCATCATCTTCCGCCACATGATCCCCAACGTGCTGGGCCCGATCATCGTCTACACGACGCTGACGATCCCGGCGGTCATGCTCCTCGAGGCCTTCCTCAGCTTCCTCGGCCTGGGCGTGCAGCCGCCGATGAGCTCATGGGGCGTGCTGATCAAGGACGGCGCCGAGAAGATGGAGGAGTTCTGGTGGCTCCTGGTCTTCCCCGGCACGGCCTTCTCCCTGTCGCTCTTCTCCCTCAACTTCGTCGGCGACGGCCTGCGGGACGCGCTGGACGTGAGGTCAGCGAAAGATTGAGGCGGGGGTTTAACCACGGATTACACGGATTGCACGGATTCCGCGTATGAGGCCCGGATAGATAGCCACATAAGGCACAAAAGGCACGAAATCCTAATTCTGATTCTGTGCCTTTTGCGCCTTATGTGGCCATCCAACTACGCCTCATCTGTCAGATCCGTGTAATCCGTGGTTAAAATCTCCGGTCCCATCCGCGGTTGACCCCATTTCCCTCTGGCGTCCGTCCGCCGTCCTCTGTCATCTATATCCGCCCACGCACCATGACCCTTCGCCGCTTTCGCCCCTACTTCGCCTACCTGCGGCCGGTGCGCGGTCCGCTGATCGTGGCGATCATCGCGGGCCTGCTCTACAGCGCGGCCACCGGCGCGGGGTTGCCGAGCATGATCAAGTACGTGTTTCCGGCGATCTTCGACGGCGCGCGCCGCGACCTCACCCTCGGCGCCGTGGCCCTAATCGCGGCGTACATCCCGTTCATCTTCCTCCTCCGCGGCATCTTCGCGTACGTCAACGGCTACTACATCCAGTACGCCGGCACGCGGGTCCTCGAGGCGCTGCGCGTGGACTATTTCTCCAAGCTGCAGGTGCTGCCCCTGTCCTTCGTGCAGAGCCGGCAGACCGGCGACCTGCTGTCGCGCGGGCTCGCCGACACCACCCAGCTCCAGAGCACCCTCACCCTCCTCGCCAACGACGGCATCAAGCAGCCCGGCACTTTGGTCGCCGCCCTCGGCTGGCTGGCCTACGAGTCGTGGCGCGCCGAGGGCGTGGGCATGATGCTCGTCTGCCTGGGCATCGTCCCGCTCACCGTCCTCCCCATCCGCTACATTGGCCGCAAGATCCTGCGCCGCGCCGAGCAGCTCCAGCACGAGGTCGGCACCCTCACCGGGCACTTCGCCGAGAATCTCGCCGCCGCCCGCGAGGTGCGCGCCTTCAGCCTCGAGGCCCGTGAGACCGGCCGCTTCGCCGGCGGCAGCCGCAACCTCCTCCGTCTTCAGCTCAAGATCGCCAAGTACGCCCAGGCCCTCAGTCCCGCCATCGAGATCGTCGCCTCCCTCGGCATCGCCGGCACCTTCCTCTACGCGTACACCGCCGGCATCGACCGCGACTCCTTCCTCGCTGTCATCACCGCGCTCTACCTCTGCTACGAGCCGATCAAGAAACTCGGCGCCCTCAACAACGAGCTCAAGCGCGGCGAGGCCTCGCTGCAGCGGCTCGAGGTCGTGCTCAACGAGCCCGTCGCCATCGCCGATCCCGCCGACCCGGTGACGGTCGGCCGGCTCCGCGGCGACATCGCCTTTGCCGACGTCTCCTTCGCCTACGGCGACAACCCCGCCCTCGCCAACGTCACCGTCTCCATCCCCGCCGGCACCGTCTGCGCCCTCGTCGGCCCCAGCGGCGCCGGCAAGACCACCTTCGCCAACCTCGTCCCGCGTTTCTACGAGGCCGCGGCTGGCAGCGTCACGGTTGACGGCCTCGATGTCCGCCGCCTCCGCCTGGCCGACGTGCGCCGCAACATCGCCCTCGTCTCGCAGGAGCCGGTGCTCTTCAACGACACCATCTACCAGAACCTTCTCCTCGGCCGCCCCGAGGCAACGCGCGACGAGGTCATTGCCGCGGCCGTGGACGCCCACGCCGACGATTTCATCCGCACGCTCCCACAGGGCTACGACACGATCGTCGGCGAGCGCGGCGCGCTCCTCTCCGGCGGCCAGAAGCAGCGCATCGCCCTCGCCCGCGCCTTCCTGCGCAACGCCCCCATCCTCATCCTCGACGAGGCCACGAGCGCCCTCGACTCCGGCAGCGAGGCGGCGGTGCAGGACGCGCTCCGCAAGCTCGTCGTCGGCAAGACCGTCCTCATCATCGCCCACCGCTTCAGCACCATCCGCGACGCGTCGCTGATCCTCGTCTTCGAGCAAGGCCGCATCACCGCCCGCGGCACGCACGCCGAGCTCTACGCCGGCAACGCGCTGTACCGTTCGCTGTACGACCGCCAGCAGGGCACCGGATGAGCCTGGCAAAACCAAAGGCGATTAACCGCAAGGAACGCAGAGAACGCAAAGAGCCGGAATCCATGCGCTGGGACATCAACCGCCATTTCCTTCTTTGCGCTCTCTGCGTTCTTTGCGGTTAAATCTCAGGTCCACTTTCCCGCGCTCCAAGTGACCGCTCCACACATCCTTCTCATCCGCCGCCGCTATCTCGGCGACCTCGTGTTGCTCGGGAGCGTGTGCCGCAACCTGCGGCTGCACTGGCCGGAGGCGCGGATCACGCTGCTGGCGGAGCCGGCGTATGCGGCGGTCGCGACGCTCAATCCCGACATCGCCACCGTCCTGACCTTCCCGCAGCGCCTCGCCCAGTGGCCGCGGCTCCTGCGCGCGCTGCGCGCGGCGCGGTTCACGCACGTGCTCGACTTCGACAACACCGACAAGACCGCCTGGCTCACCCGCTGGACCGGCGCCGCGGTGCGCGCGACCTACGACCGCGAGACCAATCCCTTCCGCCACCGCTGGCTCTACACGCGCGCCGCCGCCGTCACCGACGCCGACTACACCTCGAAGCACATCACCGAGACCTACCTCGCCCTCCCCGCCGCGATCGGCGTGCCCGTCGTCACGCGCGAGGTGCGCCTCGTGCCCCGGCCGGCGGATGTCGCCTTTGCCGAGAAACTCACCGGCGGACCGAAGTCGTCGGCACCCAACCGCCCGCGCAAGGTCTTGCTCCACCCCGGCAGCCGCAGCCCGTTCCGCCTCTGGCCGGCCGATCGGTTCGCGGCCGTTTGCGACCTGATGCAGGACCGGCTCGGCGCGCAGGTCTTCGTCGTCGCCGGCCCCGCCGAGAGCGCGCTCGTCCGGGAGATCCGCCGCCACGCCCAGATGCACCTCGTGGCCGTCGAGCAGCGGCTCACCACCGGCCAGTTCGCGGCGCTGCTCGCGCAGTTCGATCTCTTCCTCTGCCACGACAGCGGCCCCATGCACATCGCTGCCGCCGTGGGCGTGCCGGTCGTCGCCCTCTTCGGCTCGCAGAACACCGCGATCTGGCGTCCGCTCGGCGAGCGTCACACCGTCCTCCAAACCCCGCTCCCCTGCACGTGCCTGCCCGACACCCCCACGCCCTGCGTGAAGACCGACTCGTACCGCAGCTACTGCGTGCGCAAGCTCACGGTCGAGGAGGTCTTCGCCGCCGTGCAGCGCCAGCTTGCGCCCACCGCGTGAACCGCCTCCGCCGATGACCGATCTTCCCAGCGTCACCATCGCCATCCCGACCTACAATCGGGCGCGGCTGCTTGCGCAGACGCTCGACGGGCTGACGCGGCAGGATTACCCGGCGGACCGGCTCGAGATCCTCATCATCGACAACAATTCGCCCGACGACACGCGCGGGACCGTCGCAAGCTACGCCGGCGCGCCGCACGTGCCGCGGCACATCCTCGAGACCCAGCAGGGCGCCAACTACGCCCGCAACCGCGCCCTCGCGGAGGCGCAGGGCGAGATCATCGTGTACGGCGATGACGACATCCTCATGGGTCCCGGCTGGCTGCGGGCGCTGATGGCGCCGTTCGCCGCGGACGCCGCCAAGCGCATCGGCGCGGTCGCGGGCGAGGTCGAGCCGATCTTTCCCGACGGCGCGCCCGACTGGGTCCGCTCGTTCCACGGCCTGCAGGCGCTCCGGGCCGATGCCGGCCCGACGGCGGATCACCAGGTGCCGATGAGCGCCAACCTCGCCTTCCGCCGCGACGCGCTGCGGGCGACGGGCGGCTGGGACATCAACCTTGGCCGCAAGGGCGGCCGGGTCTTCGGCGGCGAGGAGAACGGCCCCATCCGCCGCCTGCGCCAGGCCGGCTACGCCGTCTGGTTCGCCCCGGCGGCACGCGTGCAGCACCAGATGCCCGCCGGGCGGACCACGCTGCGCTACGTGAAACGCCACGCCTTCGACTCCGCCTGCTCGCGCGTCGTCGGCCGGGTGAACATCGACCGCGCGGAGGGCCGTTCGTCGGTCGGCTACCTGCTGTCGCGGTTCGTGGGAAATGTCTTCAAGGCGGTGGGCTTCGGCTTGGTGGCGCTGCTCAACTTCGTGATCGCCCGCCCCGAGGCCGGGAAAAAAGCCTTCGTGCGGGCCTGGCGGTCGTGCGGGTACCTTTACCAGATTCCACGGTCGTTGTTCGGCGGGTGAGGATGAGGACTCTCGCGGAGACGCGGAGGGCGCGGAGTTATTAGCCACAGATTAGGCGCACCTGTGGCTTTGAGGGATAGCCACAGAAGGCACAAGAGGCATAAAAGGACTAGAGATTGTTTTGCGCCTTCTGCGCCTTTTGTGGCCATCCAGCAACGCCTCATCCGCCCGATACGTGTAATCCGTGGTCAAAGACTCCGCGCCCTCCGCGCCTCCGCGAGAGCCCAAGATTTGGATTCGCCCGGCCCCGGTTCCTCCCCCTTACTGTTTCCCCGTGGCCAACCCCCTCCCCATCTCCGTCGTCATCGTCGCCCGCAATGAGGCGCAGACGCTGCCGCGCTGCCTGGCGAGCGTGCAGGGGTGGGTGGCGGACATCCTCGTGGTGCTCAACCACACGACCGACGACAGCGCGACCATCGCCCAGCGCCTCGGCGCGCGGGTGCTGCAGACGGAGTGGCGCGGGTTCCGTGACACCAAGAACTGGGCGCTGGACCAGGCCACGCAGCCCTGGGCGCTGTGCCTCGATGCCGACGAGGTGGTCTCGCCCGCGCTGCGTGACACCATCGCAGCCTTTTTCGCCCGACCGGACCGAGATGCCTTCGCCGGCGCGCGTTTTCCGCGCAAGGTGTGGTTCATCGACCGGTGGATCACCCACGGCGACTGGTACCCCGATCTCAGCCTGCGCCTGATCCAGCGGTCGCGCGCGCGCTGGGGCGGCGATCAGTTCGTGCATGAGAAGATGGACGCCGACGGTCCCGTGGCCGACCTGCGCGGGGACCTGCACCACTACTCCTTCCCGACCCTCGCGAGCCACGTCGCGAAAATCAACCCGTTCGCCGACCTCTTCGTCCGCCAGCAGCAGGCCCGCGGCGTGAAATTCTCCCTCGCCGCCACGATCATCCGACCCGGTTGGCGCTTCCTGCGGGCCTACGTCTTCAAGCTCGGGTTCCTCGACGGCTTCCCGGGCTTCTACATCGCCTGGGCCACGGCCTTCGGGGCCTTCGTCCGCTACAGCCGGCTCTACGAGGCCGAAAATCGCCGCGAGCCCCATGCCTGAGCAGCCGCATCAGTTCAGCAAACTCGCCGAGGAACTCATCGGCGACCTGCGCCACGTCCCTTTCGCCGAGCCCCGCCGCCAGGTCAAACGCCCGACCCAGGCCCTGACCGCGCTGGTCGAGGACATCCTGCAAAAGCACCACATCGGCCGCGACGCCCCCGAGCACACCATCCGCAACGAGTGGGCCCGGCTCGTCGGCACCGCCAATGCCAATTATTCGCATCCCGTGACCATCGAGCGCGGTCGCCTGACCGTCCTGGTCTCGCACGCCGTGGTGCGCAACGAGCTCTTCATGCACAAGGACGCCATCGTCGAAAAACTCCGTAAACTCCCCGGCTGCGCCGAGATCAAGGGCCTGGCGCTGAGGTCGGGGTGATCAAAGGTAGGGCGGCTTATCCCTAAGCCGCCGCGGCGCGTTAAGGATAAACCGCCCA
>CAZGJB010000211.1:0-6423 GCA_964526145.1 uncultured Opitutaceae bacterium | reverse complement strand
CATCGCGGTCAACGACGAGCTCGGCGCCATCGAGCGCGCGCTCCCGGCGGCCTTCGCCCGCCTCAAGGCCGGCGGCGTGCTGGCCGTGATCAGCTTCCACTCCCTCGAGGACCGGCCGGTCAAGCAGTGCTTCCGCCGCCTCTGCGGCCTGCCCGAGAGCGCCGACGACCACCGCCCGCAGGACCTGCGCGTGCGCGTGGCCGAGCCGCTCACCCGCAAGCCCGTCACGCCCGGCGACACCGAGATCGCCGCCAACCCGCGCAGCCGCTCCGCCAAGCTGCGCGTCCTCCGCAAGCTTTGATCCTTCAGCGCCGTCCCCGCCAGCCGCCCCCATGAAAAAATCCGAGACCCACGCCTTCGTGAACCAGCTCCTCGTCTACACCCTCGTGGTGATCGGGTTCAGCGGCTCCATCGGCCTCGGCACCGTGTGGCTGCGGCACCAGATTTCGGTGACCGCCAACACCGTCAAGCAGCTCGAGGCGCGCCTCAACGAGGTCAAACGCCATAGCGACGAGAAAGAGGTCGAGATCGGGAGTGCGGAGAGTCCGGCGATCCTCGAGCTCCGCAACGAGCAATGGCAGCTCGGCCTGCAGCCGCCCGCGCCGAATCAGGTGCAGCATATTGACGTCGATCCGGTGCGGCACCTGGCCGCCAAGCGCAACCGCGCCCTCTTCGCCGACGAACCCGTGGCCGTGTCCTTCCAGGTGGCCCTGAAGCGCTGACCCATGTCCAAGGGCTACGCCGCGAACTACCGCCTCTTCCTCATCGCCACCCTCATCGGCTGCGGCCTCACCGGGGTCGGCGTGCGGCTCGTCTTCCTGCACGTCATCAACCGCGGGGAGCACCTCGACCGCATCGAGCGCGTCCGCCGGCAGATCATCGTCGAGAACGCCCGCCGCGGTGACATCCTCGATGCCAACGGCGCGGTGCTCGCCACCAGCCGCTCCCTCATCGTCCTCGGCGCCGATCCCCAGGTCCTGCGCCCCGAGGATGAAGCCAAGTGGCCGCGGCTCGCCGAGTTGCTGAACAAGCCCCTGGCCGAGGTCCGCACCATCCTCCTCACCAAGACCCGCCCGGCGGTCACCGTCCCAACCGCCGTCGCCGCCGCCCGCGACACGCCCGCCGGCGGACTGGTTTTCAACCTCACCCCCGGCGCCGCGCCGGCGTCGGCCGAGCCCATTGACGATACCGTCACCGACGAGGAACCCGACGAGCAGGGTCGCCGCCCGATCCGCTGGGCCAAGCTGAGCGAGTCCGTCGAGGAGTCCGTCTACGACCAGATCCTCAAGCTCGGCATCAAGGGCGTCTATGGCACCCGCGCCTACCGCCGCGCCTATCCGAACAACGGCCTCGCCGCCCACATCGTCGGCTACGTCAACAAGGCCGGCGAGCCCGCCGGCGGCGTCGAGGCCTACGCCGACTTCTACCTGCGCGGCCAGAACGGCTGGCGCGAATCCGAGCGCGACGGCCGCCGCGTCGAGCTCGCCCAGTTCCGCACCCGCGAGGTGCGCCCGGTCGACGGCTACAGCGTGCGCCTCTCCATCGACACCGTCATCCAGCACAAGGTGGAGGAGGAGATCGAAACCATCGTCCGCACCTTCTCGCCGGCCAAGGCCACCATCATCGTCAGCGACGCGCGCACCGGCTTCATCCTCGGGCTCGGCAACTACCCGTCCTTCGACCTCAACGCCTTCAACACCGCGCCGCTCGACGCGCAGCGCAATGTCGCGATCACCGACCAGCTCGATCCCGGCTCCACCTTCAAGATCGTCGCCGCCGCCGGCGCGTTGAACGACGGGCTCGTCACGCCCTCGACGCGCTTCGACTGCTCGATCGCGAGCATCGAATACAAGGGCAAGCCGCGCCGGTTCATGCCGGACGACCACCATTACGATCACCTGTTGTCGGTCTCCGAGATCATCAGCCGCTCCAGCAATGTGGGCGCGGCCCAGCTCGGCATGAAGCTCGGCGAGCGCCGCCTCTACGAGTACGCCCGCGCCTTCGGCTTCGGCGAGAAGCTCGGCTTCCCCTTCGGCGGCGAGATCCCCGGCCAGCTCAACCCGCCCGAGAAGTGGAGCGGACTCGAGATCACGCGCATCCCGGCCGGCTACAGCATCTCCGCCACGCCCCTGCAGATCCACTACGCCATGGCCACCATCGCCAGCGGCGGACTCCTCCTGCGCCCGCAGATCATCCGCCAGATCCGCGACGCCTCCAACGAGATCGTCTACCGCTTCGACACCGCCTCCCATCGCCGCGTCATCTCCGAGCGCACCGCCCGCGACATGGCCCGCATGCTCCAGGGCGTCGTCCGCAAGGGCGAGGGCACCGCGCCCGAGGCCGCCATCCCCTTCTACGAGGTCGCGGGCAAGACCGGCACCGCGCAGAAGCTCATCAACGGCCAGTATTCCAAGAAGAACCACATCGGCTCCTTTGTCGGTTTCTTCCCGGCCAGCCGGCCCGAGCTCGTCATCACCGTCATCGTCGACGACGCCATCGTGCCCAAGTCGCTGGGCGGCGCCGGTTACGGCCGCGTGGTCGCAGCCCCGTCGTTCAAGCGCCTCGCCGACCAGCTCATCCGGTACCTCGACATCAAGCCCGTGGACTACGCCATGGGCGGCCGTCTCGTGGCCATGGAAGGAGGCCGCAAGTGATCGGTTACCTCACCCAGGACTATTCCCTCATCCACGCCTTCGCGCCGCGCGCCGTCCGCCGGACGCGACAGGAGAACCTCGTCCGCAACCGCGTTTTCAAAATGGCCCCGAAAATTTCCGATTACTTCGCCGAGGAGGAGATCGTCGCCGTCAAGGGTTCGCTCGACCGCCCGATCTCCGGCCTCGTGATGGACAGCCGCCGCGTCGTCCCGGGCACGCTCTTCTTCGCCCTGCCGGGCCTCCGGGCCGACGGCGCCACCTTCGTCGACGAGGCGATCGCCCGCGGCGCCGTGGGCGTCGTCACCGCCAAGCTCCCCGCCGCCGCCCCGGCCAAGGTCACCTTCATCCAGGTGGCCGACCCCCGTGCGACCCTCGCCCGCGTCGCCCAGCGCTACTACAAGTTCCCCGACCGCGAGCTCAACGTGATCGGCGTCACCGGCACCAACGGCAAGACCACCGTCACCCACCTCATCAAGCACTTCCTCGACGGCGACCGCCGCGTCGGCCTCATCGGCACGATCAATTACGATCTCGGCGCCCGCACCGTCCCGTCGTTCCGCACCACGCCCGAGTCGGTCGACATCTACGGCATGATGGCCCAGATGCGTGACGCCGGCTGCCACCAGGCCGTCATGGAGGTCAGCTCCCACGGCATCGACCAGCAGCGCGTCCTCGGGATGCAGTTTGGCGCCGCCGTCTTCACCAATCTCACCCGCGACCATCTCGATTACCACAAGACCCTCGAGGCCTATTTCGCGGTCAAGACCCGCCTCTTCACCGGCGGCACCGGCAGCCAGCCCAAGGTGGCGATCGTCAATCTCGACGATCCCTACGGCGAGCAACTGGCCGCGCTGATCCCCGCCGGCGTCAAGGTCGTCACCTTCGGCGAAAACGCCCGCGCCCTCGTCCGCGCCGAGCAGGTGAACCTCGGCTTCAAGAACAGCACCTTCAAGCTCGTCTGGCCGAACGGGGAGCTGGCCGTGGATTCGCCGCTCATCGGCCGCTACAACGTCAGCAACCTCCTCGCCGCCATCGCCACCGCCTGGGGCCTCGGCCGCGACCCTGCGGTGTTCCTGTCGCGCCTGAAGTCCTTCCGCGGCGTCCCGGGCCGCATGGAACGCATCGAGGAGGGCCAGCCCTTCAACGTGCTCGTGGACTACGCGCATACCGACGACGCCCTGCACAACGCCCTCGGCATGCTCCGCGCCATCACGCCGGGCCGCCTCTTCGTCGTCTTCGGCTGCGGCGGCAACCGCGACCGCACCAAGCGGCCGCTCATGGTCCGCGCGGTGCAGGCGACGGCCGACTTCGCCTTCGCCACCGCCGACAACCCGCGCAGCGAGGCGCTGAGCCGCATCTTCGAGGACATGAAGGCGGGCGTCACGGCCCCCGAAAAGATCACGTGGATCGAAGACCGCCGCCGCGCCATCAGCCTCGCGCTCGATGCGTGCAAGCCGGGCGACAGCCTGCTCATCGCGGGCAAGGGCCATGAAAGCTATCAGGAATTCGCCGATACGGTGAGTCCGTTCGACGACCGGCAGGTCGTGCGGGAACTCATCGGCATCAAGGCGATCAAGCCAGGGGGATGAGTTGGTTCACCTCCAGTCAATTGGCGGCATGGACCGGAGGTCGCTGGACGGCGACCCCGGTCGCTCCGCTTTTGGGCTTCACGATGGACACCCGGCAGCTGCAGCCGGGAGAGATCTTCGTCGCCATCAAGTCCGCCGCGCGCGACGGCCATGACTTCCTGCCCGCGGCCTGCGCCGCCGGGGCGGCGGCCGCGATCGTCGCCCGCGCCCAGCCGGGCGTGGACCTGCCGCAACTCGTCGTGGCCGACCCGCTCGCGGCCTTTCAGGCCATCGCCCGCGAGCACCGTCGCACCTTCACGGGCCCGGTCGTGGGCATCACCGGCAGCGCCGGCAAGACCTCGACCAAGAACCTGCTCGCCCTTCTCCTTGGCGGTGAGGCGGGTGGGGTGCTCGCGACCGCGGGCAACCTCAACAACCACCTTGGCGTCCCGCTCACCCTCACGCGCCTCGATCCCGCCGTCCACAAATGCGCCGTGATCGAGGCCGGGATCAGCGCACCGGGCGAGATGGCTCCGCTTGCGGCGATGATCGAGCCCGACGTGGCCATCAACACCCTGATCGCCGCCGCCCACACCGCCGACCTCGGCGGCCTCGCCGGCGTGGCCCGCGAGAAGGCAGTGCTCCCCGCGGCCGTGCGCGCGGCGGGTGTCGCGATCTTTCCGAAGGCGGCCGAGGAATTCGCCCCGTTCCGCGAACTCGGCGTGCGACGCATGGTCATCGAGCGCGCCGACGCCATCCGGCCCGCGTCACCGCCCACGGACCGGATCTACTTCACGCTGACGCATCGCGCGGCCGAGACGGCCGTCGCCATCGCCTATGGCCTGCCGCCGCCGCTGGTCTTCACCTTCCGTCGGGTCAGCGACGGCATGGCGCAGAACGCCGTGCTCGCGATCTGCGCCGCCCTGTGGCTCGGCGTCCCCGCACCCAGCATCCAGGCCCGTCTTGGCGCCTGGCAGCCCGCGCCGCTGCGGGGCGAGATCCGGCGAGACGGCGAGCGGCTCCTTTACCTCGACTGTTACAACGCCAACCCCGCTTCCATGGCTGACGCGCTCGCGGTCTTCCGCGACGTCGCCCCGGCCGGGCAACCCCGACTCTACGTCATCGGCGGCATGGAGGAGCTCGGTCCCGAGAGCGCCGCCTACCACGAGGCCCTGGGCCGTTCGCTCGTGCTGCGTCCGGAGGATCGCCTGTTCGTGATCGGCGATCAGGCCCACGCGGTGTGCGCAGGTGCGCTGCAGAACGACGACGTCTCCACGCAGCTCCAGATCGTCTCCACCCTCGATCCCGTGCGCGCCGCCCTCGCCACCTGGACCGGCGCGGTCTTCGTGAAGGGCAGCCGGAAGTACCGGCTCGAAACCATCCTAGAAACGACCACCCCCCTCCCATGCTGAGCTACCTCGCCGACTACGAACACTACTTCGGACCGCTGCGGTTGCTGCGGTACCTCAGCGTGCGCGCCGTCCTCGGGGCCGGCGCGGCACTGTGCATCGGCTTCCTCGTGGCGCCCTGGCTCATCGCCCGGTTCCGCGCGCTCAAGTTCGGTCAGCATTACGACGACGACCGCACCGGCGACCTCGCGTCGCGCTTCGACAAGAAGAACACCCCGACCATGGGCGGGCTCATCATCTTCCTCTCGGTCTTCCTCGCCACCGCCCTGTGCGCGACCCCCAACGTCTGGGTGATCGTCAGCCTCTTCGTCTACACCACGCTCACCGCCGCCGGCTGGCGCGACGACTACCTCAAGGTCGTCCACCGCAACCGCGACGGCATCAAGTCGTGGGAAAAGATCGCCTGGCAGTCGTTCGCGACCCTCGTCGCCCTCGGCGTGCTGCTCTGGCACCCGGTGAGTTCCGAGAAGATCCGCGAGCTGTGGGTCCCGTTCTTCAAGGAGGCCATCATCGCCCACATGCCGTGGTGGATGCTCCTCGTGCTGATCTACCTGTGGATCGTGGGCTTCAGCAACGCCATCAACCTGACCGACGGCCTCGACGGACTCGCGGTCGGCTGCACGATCTCGGTGGCGCTGGTCTTCGCGATCATGGCCTATGCGGCGGGCAACATCCGCATCGCGGACTACCTGCTCATCAGCTACGTGCCGGGCGTCGGCGAACTCGCGGTCATCTGTTCCGCCCTCATCGGCGCGTGCATGGCCTTTCTCTGGTACAACTCGCACCCGGCGG
>CAZGJB010000210.1:0-6430 GCA_964526145.1 uncultured Opitutaceae bacterium | reverse complement strand
TTTCGCCGCCGCGGCGACGCGCGCGCCGCCCTTCGCGGCGAGCATCGCCTCGCCGAGGCCGATGGCGCCGCGGGCGCCCACCGCGGGAAGATCGCCCAGCTTGAGACCCGCATCGTCGAGGTGCGCACCGACCGCGACGTGAAACGCGAATCCCTGGCCCAGGCCCGCCTCGAGCTGGCCGAGCGCCGGCAGAAGGTCGAGGTCCTCGACCGCGGCCTCGGCGAGATGGAGCGCCGCCGCCAGCAGCTCTCCGATCTCCTCGTCCAGCGTCAGCAGGAGATCGAGGTGTGGACCGAGCAGGTCGGCGAGCTCGAGCAGGAATCCGCCGCCCAGCGCGAGCGCGGCGCCCAGTTGGCCGAGACCCTCGTGGTCGCCCAGGCCCAGGTGGAAAAGGCGCGCGTCGAGCTGCTCGAGCTCGAGCGCGAGATCACCGCGGTCGAGGGCACCCAGTCGGCCCTGCGGGCCGAGTCCGACCGCACCCACGACGAGCTCAGCACCCACGAGATCAGGCTCGCCGAGAACCGCCAGCGCATGCTCTTCCTGACCGAGGAGGCGCAGCACGAATTCGCCATCGACCTCGCCACCGTCGACTGGAAGCGCCAGCTCTGGCACGCCGACGACGAGCCCGAGGGACTGAAGCCCCTCGACCTCGACGAGGAGGAGGACGCCGAGATTCCCGAAGGTAGGAGCGAGCTTGCTCGCGATGGGAACCAAACCTCGCCTGCAAGCAGGCTCCTACCCGAAGCCAACCCCACTGCCAGCGGAGAAGGCGCCTCCGCCCCGGCCCCCGAGGCCGCCCCGAAGCGCCGCCGGAAGAAAAAGGAGCCCAAGGGCGAGCCGACCGAGCAGGATCTCGCGGCGCTCGACCAGACCGATTGGTCCGCGCTCAAGGCCGAGGTCGACGCCCTGCGCGCCCGCCTCAACAGCATGGGCGCCGTCAACCTCGTCGCCATCGAGGAATACGCCGAGCTCAAGCAGCGCCACGACTTCCTCCGCGCCCAGTGCGATGACCTGACGAACGCCAAGGCCGAGCTCATCAAGGCCATCGACGAGATCAACCAGACCTCGCTCAAGCAGTTCGAGGTCACCTTCGAGCAGATCAAGAAGAACTTCGCCTACACCTTCCAGACCCTGTTCGGCGGCGGCCGGGCGGAGCTCGAGCTCATCCAGGCCGAGGACATCCTGGAGAGCGGCATCGAGATCGTGGCCCAGCCCCCGGGCACGAAGCTCAAGGGCATCACGCTCCTCTCGGGTGGCCAGAAGACCCTCACCGCCGTGGCGCTGCTCTTCGCGCTCTACATGGTCAAGCCGTCGCCGTTCTGCCTGCTCGACGAGCTGGATGCGCCGCTCGACGAATCGAACATCGGCCGCTTCACGGATCTCCTGAAGAAATTCGTGAGCGAGTCGCAGTTCATCATCATCACCCACAACAAGCGCACCGTGTCGGCCGCGCAGGCCATCTACGGCGTGACCATGGAGGAGCGCGGCGTCTCGAAGACCGTCTCGATGCGCTTCAACCATGAGCGCGGCGAGACCGAGGCCGAGATCGTGACGCCGAATCTCGCCGAGGCCGTCTCCGGCGCGAAGGTCTGACCCCGCTCATGAACATCGGCTCCCGACGTATCAAGTTCATCTGGGGCGCCGGCAAGGTCGTGCAGGCCCACTGGTGGTTCGGCCTGTTCGGATTCTACGAGCACATGAAGGGCTACCAGCGGAGCGGGCTGGTGTTCAGCGTGCGGGGCCTGCTGACCCTGGCGCTCATCCTCGCGGCGCTGGGCTACGTCGGCAGCGCGACCGCGCTGTTCCTCTGGCTCGACCGGGCGCCGCACAATTACGTCACCTACACCGACACGCTGCTCTGGCCCCTGCGGCGCGATGCGATCCGCGAAAAGCGCGGGCAGGCCTACATCGACGACGGCATCGCCGACCTCAAGGCGCAGCGCTGGGCCCAGGCGGAGATGAAACTGCGCGTCGGTCTCCTGCGCCTGCCCACGGCGCTCCGGGCCCGGCTGGCCCTGGCGGAGTTTTACGTCGCCACGCAGCGCCTCCCGCTCGGCCTCAAGGTGCTGGAGGAGGGGATCGACGTGGCGACCGAGTACCCGGGCCGGCGCTACCTCAACAGCTATTTCACCCTGGCGCTCCAGGGCGAGGATTACGCCCGCGTGCTGGCTGTGACCGACCGCTACCTTCAGCCCGCCGCCGCGCTGCCGGAGAAGGAGCAGAAGTGGCTGCAACAGCAGAAAATGCTCCTCCTTCTCGCCGAGGGCGAGGCGGCCGCGGTGATGCGGCTGCTCGAAGACGCGCCGGCGGATCCCTTCTTCGACGAGCAGCGCGTGCTGGCGCTGCTCGCGCTCGGCCGGCCGGCCGAGGCGGTGCAGTTCCTGGCGGACTGGCGCGAGCGCGCCGGGGCGACGGGCCAGATCCTGCGCCTGCAGGTGCGGGCATTTCGCGAGACCGGCCAGCTGGACGAGATGGAGGCCGCGCTGGTGGCGCTGCGCCGGCAGACCCCGACCGATCCGGCGCCCTATGCCTACGGCATCGTGCAGCGGGCCATGGCGGGCCAGACCGAGGCGGCAGCGGCGGCGCTGGACGACTATTTCCTGCGGTTCGGCGCCAATGCGCGGAGCCTGCAGCCGGTGGCGCAGCCGCTGGCCGACATCGGCGCGGTCGACCTGCTGCAGACTTTCATCCAGCGGCTCGCCGAGCAGGGCCACGACCAGCGGGCCGCGCTGCTGATGCTGGCGCAGGCCCAGCTCAAGCGCGGCCAGTGGGCGGCGGCCGGCGCCACGGTGGTCCGGATCCGCACGCTCGGCGCCAGCGCCCGCACGCCGCCGCCGCCGGGCCTCGACCTCATCGATCTGCTGGCGCAGGTCGCCGGCAACCCGGCCGAGGGTCCGCAGGTGCAGCTGCTCGATCACGTCAACCGGCAGATGTTTCCGCTGAAGGGTTACCGCATGATCATCGAGATCCTCCAGCAGGCGAAGCGCCACGGCGTGGCGCTGGAAGTGGCGGGGCGGGCCGACCGGCTTTATCCGGGGCACCCGTCGCTGCAGGGATTGCGCGCGGCGATCGATGAGGCCCTGGCCGCCGAGGCGGCGCAGGCGGCCGCGCAGGCGCCGGTGGTCGGCGCTGACGACAAGGGTCCGGTGCTGACCGAAAAGGGATTCTTTGGCCGGGTGGACGCCGCGATGGGCGAGGGCCGGTGGCTCGATGCGCACGCGGATGTGCGGGCCGTGCAGCTGGCCAAGCCGGGCTGGCTGGACCGCCGCCAGGTGGACGTCCTCACGCGGCAGATGCGCATCGCGCGCGAGCTGCGGGAGCTGCCGGAGATGGCCTTGGCCGCGCGCCTCCTCCAGGACGGCGGCGTGGCCCGCGCGCAGCTCGTGGTGGATTACGCCACGAGCCTGCAGGAACAGGGTGCGACCTCCGATGCGGTGCTGCTGCTCAAGGAAATCCTCCGCCGCATCCCGAACCACGCGCTCGCCCGCCGCCTGATCGAGCAGTGGCAGAAGAAGCCGGACCCCGTGCTCCCGCCGAAGCCGGCGGTCGAAGAGCCCGCGCCCGAGATCAAAGAATCAGATCCGGCGGGACGTTGACGAGGGCTTCCTCGATCGTGGTGAGGCCCATCTTCACCTTGAGCATCGAGTCCTGGTGGAGGGTCTTCATGCCGTTCTTCATGGCGATGCGCTTGAGCTGCGCGACCTCGACCTCCTTGTTGATGCCCTCGGTGAGCTCCTCGCTGTTGACCATGAGCTCGTGGATGCCGACGCGGCCCTTGTAGCCGGAGCCGTTGCAGGTCGGGCAACCCTGGGGGTTGGCCTTGAAGACCTGGCCGCTCCAGCCGAGGGCCTTCTCCATGATCTCCTTTTCGCGACCCTCGGGGGTGTAGGGTTGCTTGCAGTTCTTGCAGACGCGGCGGAGGAGGCGCTGGGCGCAGACGCACACGAGCGCGGCCGAGATGTTGAAGCACTCGACGCCCATCTCGCCGATACGGGCGACGGTGGAGGGCGCGTCGTTGGTGTGCAGGGTCGAGACGAGCAAGTGACCGGTGAGCGCGGCCTCGACGGCGATCTGGGCGGTCTCCTCGTCACGAATTTCACCGACGAGGATGATGTCGGGATCCATACGCAGATAGCACCGCAGGGCGCGCGCGAAGGTCAGGCCGATCGCGCGGCTCATCTGCATCTGGTTGATGCCGGTGAGGGTGTACTCGATCGGGTCCTCGGCCGTCTGGATGTTCACGTCGGGCGTGTTCACCTCGCCGAGCGCGGAGTACAGGGTCATGGACTTGCCGGAGCCGGTCGGCCCGCAGTGCAGGATCATGCCGTAAGGCTGGCGGATGCACTCGCGGTACCGGGCGAGGTTCTCCTCGGAGAAGCCCAGGGCGGGGAGGGGCAGGGTGGACTTGGTCTTGTCCAGGATACGCATGACCACCTTCTCGCCGTCCTTCATGGGGCCGGTGGCGACACGAAGGTCGATGTCCATGTTCTTCTTCGTGTAGTTCTTGAAGACGATACGACCGTCCTGCGGCAACCGGCGCTCGGCGATGTCGAGGTTGCACATGATCTTCAGGCGGGTGACGAGCGCGTTGCTGACCTGCTTCGGGAGACGGAGCTTCTCCTGGCAGAGACCGTCGATGCGGTACCGGACGAGAAGCTCCTTTTCCTGCGGCTCGATGTGGATGTCGGATGCGCCGGAGATGTAGGCGTCCTCGATGATGCGGTTCGTGAGCTGGATGATCGGCGCCGAGTCCTCGCTCTCGAGGTCGGAGGCCTTGACCTCGCTCTTGCCGTCATCGGTGTACGCCGTGCTGATGATGTCGGCGACGGAGCCGATGTCGACGTCCTCGGTCCCGGGGGCGGCGGCGGCCTTGGTGGCCTTGAAATACTTCTGGAGCAGCGAATCGAAGAGCGTGGCGGAGACGACGCGGACCTCCTCGATGTGCGACTCGGTGGCCTGCGAGAACGACTCGCGCTTGGCGAAGTCGAGCGGGTTGGTCATCAGCACCGCGACGGAGTTCGGGCTGAGGCGCTTGTGGGGGAAGATGCCCTCACGGCGGATGATGGCGTCGCCGGTGACCTCGATGAGTTTGTCGTCGACCTCGATCTCCTCGATCTTCGTGACGAGGGGGAGGTCGGTGAGCTTGGCGATGAAGCGGGCGGTGTCGTCGGCGCCGAGCTGGAATTTCGGGTCGACCATGCGCTGGATCAGCGCGGAGGAGTATTCGGCGACTTCCTTGAGGAGGGTGAGGTCCTTGTCGGTGAACTGGCCGTCGGTGCCGGCCGAGGGCTCCTTGTTGAGGACCTGGATGGCGCCGATGACGATGTTGGTCTTCAGCGGGACCGTGACCATCGAGTTGACCTCGAAGCCGGTGGTCTTGGCCATGGACATCAGGCTCGCGGCATCGGCGCCGCCCTTGTTGAAGAAGAGCGCCTCGCCGGTCTGGATGACCTTGCCGACGTTGCCGGTGCCGAGGGGGAGCTTGAGCGCGAGGAGCTTGGCCTGGGTCTCCTGGAACTGCTTTTCCTTGTCCTTATCCTTACCCCAGAGAGTGGGGGAGTAGTAGACGTGCTTGAAGGCGATGTCGTTGCCCTCGACGAGGTAGAACGTCATCGACTGCGCCTGCAGGGCTTCGACCACCTTGGAGGCGGTGAGCTCGATGACCGAGGTCAGGTCCTCGCGACTCGGGGCCGGCTTCGAGATGACCTTGATGAGCAGGGAACGGCGCAGGGCGCTGGCAAGATTGGGTGTAGCCATTTGGATGTAATCCGAGCTGGGGGCGTTACTGGGGAATTGTCAGCACCAAGAGCATGCCGCAATGAGAAATACATGCAACCTCAACGCACATGACAATCTGGCGGGGCCTGTTTGGCGGCGGGTTTGGTGCGGGCGGCACCGGCGCGCGCGGCGAGGAGCTGGCGGAGGCTTTTCTCCGCCGTGAGCGTGGTTACGGCATCGTCGCGCGCAACTGGCGGAATCCCCGCGACCGGCGCGAGGAGATCGACCTGGTCTGCCGCGACGGCGACGTGCTCGTGTTCGTCGAGGTCAAGGCCCGCGCCGCCGCGGCGCTGGTGCCGGGCTACTTCGCGGTCGACCGTCGCAAGAAGGCCGTGCTGCGCCGCGCCTGCTCCGCCTACCTCCGCGGCCTGCCGGTGCCGCCGCACACCTACCGGTTCGACATCGTGGAGGTCGCGTTTCCGGCCGGCGGCGGCGCACCGGAGGTCAATCACTTAGCGGGGATCCCGCTCTTCTCGCGGTTCCACCGGCCCAGGTGAGGCTGCGGCCACCATTTCCCTTGCGACGCACCGCGGTGCGAACGAGGATGCGCGCCCGACCCACACCATGGCCGATCCCCAGCGTCATCCCTTTCTGCAAGGCTTGAGCAAGCACCGCGGCGCACCGCCCACCGTCGTCGTCATCTTTGGCGCCT
>CAZGJB010000209.1:0-6454 GCA_964526145.1 uncultured Opitutaceae bacterium | reverse complement strand
CCGCGCCACCGCCGGTGATCAGCGCGACCCGCGATTTGTCCCAGTCCTGCCGCACGATGACCTTGGTGTGCGGATAGCCATCGAGCCGCGCCAGGCGACCCGGGACGCAGCCCAGCAGGAAACCATCGATGGCTTCGGTGACGACATCTTCACGGCGATTGATGAAATGACTCATGGGGAAAAATCCGGATCGAAATGGCAGTCGGCGGTCAGGCCGGCCAACTGACGTGATCGTAAAGCTCGACGCCGCCCGCACCCGGATACGCCGGCGGCGCGTAGACCGGTCCGCTGACGCGGGTCTCGGGCGGAAAACCGTCGCCTTCCACCGCGAAAAACAGACCGCCCTCCTGCACGAAGCGCTCCACCGACGGATGCACCCGCGGCGGCCGGCCGGTCGGCGTCGCGCACGGCCGGGCACTGAGGCCGAGCTTCGCCAGGAGTCCGCCCTCGCTATGGCGCAACCAGGTGAGCCCCGCCGTGTCCGTGTAACGGGCGACGGCCGCGTCGCGCCACGCGAGCGGCGCCGCGCCCTGGGCGGTGAGCGCGGCGTTCCAGTTGCGCCACATGAAATCCAGCGTCACCCGCCCGAGCGCGTCGTGGAAATATCCGCCGCCCACATCGCTGTGGCAGCCGGGAAACCAGACCTCCTTCACGTTGGGCCGGCCCGGATCCAGCAGGAACGACGGCGCGTACAGGTTGCGCTCCTCGTCCAGCGCCACGCAATGCACCACGTGCCCGACGGCGGCATCGGGCTCGAGGTCGGCCGGCTTGACGCGCAGCGAGGTCGCCACGGTGTCCCACACGCCGACAAACGCGAGGTCGAGGGCATCGCCCGGCAGCAGCGTCCTGGCCTTGTGGGTGTAAAGACCCCACACCTCGAGCCGGCTGTCACCGCTGTGCCGCACCTGCCGGCGCCGGCTCTCGATCAGCACCGCGTCGAGGAGTCCGCGCTCGCGCAGGTCGCGGGCGAACAGCCGCGCCGACGCCGCCCCGCGGCTGAACCCGAGGATCGAGATGCGGTCGCCGCGCCGGTAGTTCTGCAGGAAGGTGAGGTAGGCGTTGCGCCGGATGGATTTCTCCTCCCCGGCCGCCCCACCCTCGACGAGCTTGTTCAGCGCGTCGTTCTCGTCGTCGTTGCCCACGCCGCGGAAATAGTGCGTGAGCTGCCCCGGGCCGTCCGCGCCGAGCGCGTGCATCGTCTTCGCGACATTGGTGATGATCGGCGCGAAAGCCCGCGTCGCATCGGTCCGGCTCACCCAGAGCTGCCGCGTGGGATCCCAGGAAAAGTCCGCCGGGTTCGGCCCGGTCTCGTCGTTCCACGTGCCGTCGAACAGGAATACGTGATGGCGGCCGCCCGAGTCAGCCTGCCAGTCCGCCGCACAGGCCACGGTCGAGCGCACGACGTCGCGCGGCTTGCTCGGCACGGTGCGGTGTGGGGGCATGGCGGCAGTGTGGCGCCCGACCCCGGCACGTCAGGCCTGAAATGCGCCGGCCAGCGGCAAACCCGTCTCGGCCTCGATGGCCAGCAGGCGGTTGTACTTCGCGAGCCGCTCGGACTGCGTGATCGAGCCGACCTTGATGAAATCCGCGCCCCAGCCCACCGCGAGATCGGCGAGCCAGTCGTCCTCGGTCTCGCCGCTGCGGGCGCTGACGACAATCTTCCATCCCGCGGCCCGAGCGCGAGCGGCGGCCTCGGCGGCGCCGGACAGCGTGCCCACCTGATTGACCTTGAGCAGCAGGGCATCCGCCGCCTTCGCCTCGATCGCGCGCGCGATCCGCGCCGGTTGCGTGCACAGGAAATCATCGCCCAGCGTGAGCGCATGACCGGCCAACCGTGCGCGCAGCGCCGGCCAGTGCGCCCAGTCCTCCTCGGCCAACCCGTCCTCGACGCTCACCAGCGGATACCGCCGCACCCAGTCCGCCACCTGCTCGACCATCCCGGCGGACGCCAGCGGCGTCCTGCCGATGTGGTAATGGCCATCGCGGAAAAAATGCGAGGAGGCCACGTCGACGGCCAGGGCCATCTCGGTGCCGACCTTCAAGCCGGCGGCGGCAATCGCCTCGACGGCATCCGCCAGCATGGCCTCGGCATTCGGGAAATCCGGTGCGAGGCCACCCTCATCGGCCCGCAGCAGGCGCTGGCCGTATTTTTTCAAAATGAGCGCGGCCGCGCATTGGTAAACCGCCACGACTGCCGCCAGCGAATCGTCAATCGTCGTCGGCGCGACCGGCGCCAGCAGCACGTCCTGCAAGGCCGCCTGCTCGCCGGCGTGCTTGCCACCGCTGAAGAGATTGACCGTCAGCCGCGGCAGCGTTCGCACCGGCAATTCCGCGATGGCGGCAAAATGCCGGTACAACGACACCCCACGCTGCGCCGCCCCGGCTCGCGCGAACGCGAGCGACGCGGCTAGCACCGCATTGGCGCCGAGGCGCGACAAGTTCGGCGTGCCGTCGAGCTCGGTCAGGGCGCGGTCGAAAGCGGCCTGCGTCGCGAACGCCCGGCCCCGCACCGCGTCGTTGATGAAGGTGTTGACGTTCGCGGCCGCCCGTCGGCAACCCAAGCCGCGGTAGCGCTGCGGATCGCCGTCCCGCAGTTCGCAGGCCTCGGCGCGGCCGGTGGATGCGCCCGAAGGCACGGACACGGCGCCGGTCGCGCCTGATTCCAGCCGGCATTCGGCCCAGACTGTCGGCCGGCCGCGGCTGTCGAGGATCTCGCGGGCGTGAAGGCGTTGGATCGAAAAGGAGGTCATGCAGGAGCCGCGGTCATGATCGCGATCAGGGCGTCGACGGCAAGCGGCGGCGTGGAAATCTGCGCGAGCACCGCCGCGCGCTGCGCCGCACGCTCGACCGGGGTCAGGTACTCGAGTGGCGAGCGTCCGTCCACCCGCGCCAGCAGGCAACCCAGCGTGTGCCGGACCGCCCGCGGTTCGAGTCCCGGGAAAAGGCCAGTCGTTTCTGCTGCATACGCCGCCCAGAACTCGCGGGCCGCCAGGGCAAAGGCTTCGCGCCGACCCGGTACGTGCCGGGCCTTTGCCAACAGGTGGGTGAGCGCAAACCCCAGGTCGAAGCCGGGATCGCCCCAGTGGATGACCTCGTGGTCCAGCAGCACGAGGCGGCCGCCATGGATGAGCACGTTCTTCGGCGAGAAATCCCCGTGCACGAGCGTCTCGCGGTGCGCGACCGTGTCGGCGACCAGCCGCGCATAGAATTCCGCGGCGGCCGGCACCTTGGCCGCCGTGGCCCGGTAGTAGGCCTCGAGCCGCAATTGGTCGAAGAAGGTGACGTCGGCGAAATCCGCCCGCAGCTCTGTTGCCTTGGCCGCGGCGGCGCGATGGATCGTCCCGAGGAGGCGGCCGAACTGGCGCGCGTGGTCCGCCTCGGGTCCGCGCTCCATCAGCAGCGCCTTCCAGTTGGCGTGCGGCGCCGGCACGGCGGTCATCGCCAGCACGTGGGCCGCGGGATCCTCGAAGACAAAGTCCACCGTCGCCCCGGCCGGCGCCAGGCGCGCGAGCCAGCGGAGGCCCGCGGCCTCGCGGTGGATGCGGACCGGATCGCTGAACCAATCGGCCGCCACGCGCAACCGCGCCAACGCCTGCTTCAGGACCCAGGCGCGTCCGTCAGCGAACTCAACCAGGACGGTGCGGCACGATACACCGCCGGAAAGGACGCGGGAGTTGCAGTTGCTGGTCGGCGCGATGCGCCCCGTGCGGCGCAGGTAGTCCTGCAGGGCCGCGGTGTCCTCGATGTTGAGCTCGGCCTCCCCGCTCATCCGGCGATGTACGGGATCGTGAGCGGACCCCACGGCAAGGCGGCCACGCGCGCACCCGGGCCGATGCGTTGCACGGCGGCCCGCACGGCGGCGCCGACATCCGGGCAGGGCTCAAGCAGATTGGCCCGCACAAATTCCTCCGGCATCGCGCTGTGCAGCAGCACGCGCGCCCGCGACTGGATCAGGGCCTGGATGTGCGCCTGCCACTGCTCCGGCCACTCGAAACCCGGCGTGGCGATGCGCGCGAGCAGCTCGGCCGGCGATTTGACGCTGCGCAGGAGCTTGTCGCACGGGCTGCCCAGCGGCATGCCCTCGCGGCACTCGGCGGCGAGGATGATCGTGCCGCCCGGCTTGATGATGACCGCCGCCGCACTCATGCCCTTCACGCCCTGGTAGAGGTTCATGTCGAGCGGGTAGCCGCTGTTGGTCGTCACCACGACATCGAAGGGCGCATCGACCTTCGACATCGCCGAGTCGCGCACAAATTCGCGGCCCCGGCGGTGGGCGGCGCGCAGGTCGCCGGCGAACCAGCCGGTGATGTGCTTCTCTTCGTTGAGGCTGACGTTGAGGAGGAAGCTCGGGCCGACGCGCAGGGCGATCTCCATCATCTCGTCCCAGATCGGATTGCCCTCGTTGATGCCGAAAGTGGCCTTGGGGCTGCCGATGTTGGCGGCACCGTGGTTGCTGATGATCGTCTTGAGGCCCGCGACGCCGGGCATGAGCGCCTTGGGTCCGCCGCTGAAGCCCGCGAAGAAATGCGGCTCGATGAAACCCGTGAGGATGCGCACGTCGGCCTCGGCGGCGTGGCGGTTGATCAGGGCCGGGGCGCCGCTGCGGGTGGTGCCGAACTGCACCATGTCGTCGTAATGCTCGCAGTAATGGTTGAGCACCCGGTAGCGGGCGGTGATCGCCTGACCCAGCATGACGTCGAGCTCCGCCGGCGTGTTCGGGCGGTGCGTGCCCGTCGAGTTCAGGAGCACGATCTGCTCGTCGCGCACGCCGTGGGCATGAAGATAATCGAGCAGCCACGGCAGAATGCGCGCATTGGGCATCGCGCGGGTGATGTCGGGGAAGATGATGCAGACCTTCGCGCCGGGCTTGAGCGATGCCTTCAGCGGCGCGCAGCCGATGGGCGACTCGAGTGCCGCCAGCAGTGCCGCCCGCTCGTCGGGCAACCCGGGCTGCGCCCGCGGACGCAGGACCATGGTGTTGTCAGGCAGGTCAACCTCGAGCTGACCCTGACCGTATGCGAGGGCAACTTTCATCGCCGCGACTCAAGGGTGGCGCACGCCCGAACTCAAGCACCGGCGGTGTCCGCAATGGGCCGGGCCCCCGCGTCTCCGCGTGGGTCCGTCGGCTGCTCACCGATCGATGCGCGCGTAGGCCGCCCGGACCGACGCCAGGGCCGGCTTCACATGGAAGGGATACGCCACGTACGCCGGCGAGATCTGCGGCCAGCAGTCGGACAGGCTCCAGAGGAAGATGCCCCAGCACTGCGGCTGGCCGCCGTAGAAATCGATCCAGAACTTCGACGCCTCGCCGTGCAGCTGCTGGCTCTTGGCGATGAGGTCGTCGAGATCCCTGGGCTCCTCCCAGCCCCGCGCGGCGATGCTCTGCCAGATGGTCTGCAGCAGGCCGCGCCGGTCGAGGCGGGTGCAATCGGAGCCGTGCGTCAGGTACTCCTCGTTCCAGATCGGCCAGCGCCGGTCCGGGCTCGTGAAGCGCTCGATGATCTCGCGGCCCGGCATGCCCATGTGGCCGATCTCGGTCACCATGCGCGGCCGCTGCTTCACGAAGAAGTCGCTCTTGTACGACTGGCCGTGGGCCCAGAGGTGGCAGTCGCCCTCGAGCGGCGAGTTCTGGTCGTAGGTCACTGGCGACCACGGCGAGGTCGGGACATACGGCGTGTACGGCGCATGCGTCCGGACCGCATCCCTCAGCACTTCCTTGCTCAGCCGATTGTGCCGGTAGGCAGGATAGTCGAAGCTCATGTCGGCCAGCACGTCGTTCTCGTTGTCGCCGAACCACGCCGCGACGCAGGCAAACTTCCGCAGGCGCCGCACCTGGAACTCCGCCTCACGCCGCGCCTCCGCCAGGAACGCGGGATCCTGCGGGTAGCAGCCGCAGGCGAACATGAAGTCGTGCGTGATCAAAATGCCCAGTTCGTCGCAGCGGGCATAGAAATGATCATGCTCGTAGATGCCGCCGCCCCAGACGCGCATGGCGTTGATGTTGGCGCTCTTGGTCACCGCGAGCAGCTGGTCGTAGCGGGCGGAGTCGATCCGGGCGAAGATCGCGTCCACCGGCGTCCAGTTCATGCCCTTGAGAAAGATCTTCTTCCCGTTCACCGCCATGATGAACGAGATGCCGCCGTCGGCCTCCGGTTCCTGGATGAAGGCGACCGTGCGGATGCCGAAGCGGCCCTCGCGCCGGTCGAGTTCGCGGCCCTCGCGCCGCAGCACGGCGCTCCACGGATAAAGCGGCTGCGCCCCGTGATTGTGCGGCCACCAGAGCCGCGCCTGCGGGACCACGAATCGTTCGACCCGCCGCGCGCCGGCGAAGTCGCTGGCGAGCGTCAACGTGCGGGTCTGACCCGCGACCGCGAGATCGACCTCGACCGGACCGGGCGCGCCGTGGTTGTGGCGCAGTTCGACGACCGCCTCGAGCTCGGCACTGCCGTCGGGC
>CAZGJB010000208.1:0-6520 GCA_964526145.1 uncultured Opitutaceae bacterium | reverse complement strand
GAGCACACGCCGGACGACGGCGCGGTCGTGCGCGAATTCCACCGCCTGCTGAAGCCCGGCGGCGTGGTGGCGGTCACGGTGCCGGCCATCATGGCCCTGTGGAGCGAGTGGGACGTCGCCCTCCACCATCACCGACGCTACACGCGGCCCCAGTTGCGGGCGTTGTTTCCGGCGGCGGACTGGGAGGTGGACTACGTCAACTACACCAACGTCCCGGTCCTTCCGGTCGTCTGGCTGATCCGAAAATGGCGCCACCTCCTGCGGCTGCCCGACGGTCTCGACGACCGGCCGCTGCCGCGTTGGCTGAATGCGCTGCTGCGCGCGCAGTTCGTCGGTCTCGCGCTTGCCCGCCTTCCGATGCCTTTCGGCGTGAGCCTGGTGCTGGTGGCGCGCCGGCGTTGAGCGGCGCTATTTCGCCAGCCGCGCCAGGGCCACGGCCGTGCCGTCGGCTCCGTAAAGGGTGATCAGGCCACCGGCCACCGGTCGGGGCAGGGCAAAGCGGTCAAAACGAATCGAAACGTCCGTCGTGCGCTCGAGTGGGAAGGGCCACGGCGTCGGCAGGCTCCGGCCCGCGCCGGCCAGTTCGACCTGGGCATTCGTCGCATCGAACACCAACGCCGGGGCGCCGGGAACCTGCGGGGCCGTGAGTTCGACGCGATCGACGCTGACCGGCTGCGGGATCGGCAGCCGGAGGCGCAGCACCGTGTTGGGCTGGCCGCCGATGTCGGATACGAGTTCGAAGCGACCGAGCAGCACAGGCTCGATCGTGCGTCCCTTGCGCACGCAGAATTCAAAATCGTCGAGGCTGAACGCCGGTTCGAACTCGGCCGTGACGTAATCGTGCAGCGGTCCGGCCGGAGCGAAACTGCGCCGGGTCAGGAAATCGATGTGGTCGCGCTGACGGATGATGCAGGCGTTGGGATGGGTGGCGAGGGCACGGATGATCTTTTGCTGCTGGTCTGCTTCCAGGAGCGAGAACCAGTGCGTGGTGTTGGCGAGGGTCGGCGTGGGCAGCCCGGTCCAAAGGTTGAGGCTGTACATGCCCGGTTCAGAGAAGAGCAGGTCGCCGTGGGCTTGGGCGTTGGCCGCGAGCAGGCGGAAAAGCGCAGAGGACTCGCTTGGCAGGCGCATGATCTCGGCGCCCGGCAACCCGAGATCGCTGCCCTCGAGATAGCGCTGCCCAAGCGGCGCAAACCGAACGCCGAGACCAAGCGCGAGGGCCGCGATGAGGCAGTGACCCACCGCGACGACTGGACGCGGGATGAGGGCGGACGGCGAACGGTACTGCCGGATGAGCCACGTGACGGCCTCATGTGCGCCGATGGCGACGATGGGCAGGGCCAGGAAGGTGCCCCAGGCGATCTGGCTGCCGGCGACGGGAAACGCGTGGAGGAACTGACCGAGCCAGAGCCAGGCCAGCCACGCGAAGGCGGGGCGATGCGCCGCGTGGGCGCCGGGCAGGGGCCAGAGGAAAAACCACAGGCACGGCGCGCCGTAGCCGAAGACGAGGCGGTCGGGACTCGCGGCCGGAAACGTCAGCAGGGCGAACCCCAATCCAGCGGCGGCCAGCAGGCGCATCCCGGCAACGGCCGTGGCCACAAATCGCGGCGCCCGGCCGGCGGCCAGGATCGCCGCAGCCAGCAGAAGGACGGAGATCAGCGCCCACGCCGCGCTGCCGTTTGGCCAGACGTAGCGGAGATTGAAGGCTGCGGGATGGCGCAGCGGATTGAGAATCACGCCGGTGAGGACGTCCACCAAGGAGGTCTGGCGAAACAATACCGCACCGACGATGGCGACGCTCGCAGCGATCCCGCCGGCCACTGCCCAACCGAGGGTGCGCCAGGCGGCGGCCGCAGTCGCCGCCCGGGCCGTCGTCACCGCGGCCGCGACGGCCGTGGCGGCAAAGATCAGCGCATAGGTTTGCACCCAGCCGATGCCCAGCATCGGCCGCATCAGGGCGAGCGGCACCAACACCCCGCCCGCCGCCACCACCCAGGGAGCCCAGCGCCGGATTCCGGCGGAAGCGTGGTGCAGCGCAATCCAGGCAAGGGCGGCGAGCACGACGAAGCCGCCGACATTGATCTTCGTCAGCACCAGCGCCCCGGCGATCACGCCAACGAGCCCGGCCCAGGCCTCGGTTTGTCCCCGGGCGAGGCATCGGTAACCGAAGGCGGCCGCAAGCGCCACCAGCAGCGCAATGAGGCCGCCCGGATGCGTCGGCTCGCTGACCATGATCCACAGGTAGACGAAAGTGCCGGCCAGGACCGCCAGCGTCGTGAAGAAACTGCGCGTGACCTGCCAGACCACCGCCGCGCAGGCCAGGGCGGCCCCCGTCCACGCGGCGAGGGTCACCAACCGTCCCGCCACATGGGTGAAAGGCAGCCCGCCGAGGTGGAGCAGGTGGTACAGGACGAACGGAAACGGACCGTACTGCGTGTAAACCTCGCGGTAGAGGCCGCCGTGCTCGGCATAGTTGCGCAGCGAGATCAGCACGTAGCCCTCGTCGTCGTAGAACATGAACGCGCTGAACATCGCCAGCGCCGCGCCGAACGTGAGCAGGGCGGCGCAGACCGTGAACGCCGGCGCGCGCCACCAGCCCGGGGACGAAGTGCGGGATCCGGTCACGGCGCGGACGGGGTCCTCCGGTCGGTCCCGGCGGCCGGACGGCGCTTCACCACGTACAGCGGGCGCTGCTTCACCTCGTCGTAGATGCGGCCGAGGTATTCGCCGAGCACACCGATGCCGATCAATTGCACGCCGCCAAGGAAGAGGACGAGCACGGCCAGCGTCGTGAATCCGGTCTGTGCGTGCTCGATGCCGAGCAGGCGTCGCGTCACATAGAACGCACCCAAGCTGAAGCCGACCCCCGAGATGAAAAGCCCGGCGTAGGTCAGCAGGCGCAGCGGCAGCCGCGAGAAGCTGAAGAGGCCATCGAGGGCGTAGCGCACGAGCCGGGTAAACGTCTGTTGCGGTTTCCCGGCCGCCCGCTCCCGGCGGTCGTAAGGCACCTGGGCCACGTTGAAACCGACCCACGCCCGGAGCCCGGGGAAGAAACGGTGGCGCTCCGGCAGCCCGAGGAGCACCGCGACGGCGGCGCGATCGAGGAGGCTGAAGGTTCCGGCATTCGAATCGATCAACGGTGTGTCGATCAGGCGTCCGAAACACGCGTGAAACGCATCCATGCCCAGCCGGCGCAGGCCGGTCTCCTGCCGCGTGCGGCGTACTGCCAGCACAACCTCGGCACCCTGCTGCCACGCATCGACCAGCGCGGGGATCACCTCGGGCGGGTCCTGCAGGTCCGCGTCCATCGTCACCACCGCGTCCGCCGCGGCCGCTTCGGCGAGACCGGCGGCCAGGGCGGCTTGGAATCCGAAATTCCGCGAGAGCTCGATCGTCCGGAAGCGCGGGTCGGCCGTCTCCTGGGCGCGCAGCAGCGCGAGGCTGCGGTCGCGACTGCCGTCGTTGACCAGAATCGCCTGCCACCGGCATTGCGGCTGCGCAGCAAACAGGGCCGTGAGACGGGCAAAGGTCTGGGGCAGGACCGCCTCCTCGTTGAAGACGGGCATGACGACGGCGACCGCGGGTGCTGCAAGGTGAGGCTTCATGCCGTTGCCGCAATCATCGCCAATGGGGGAGTCGGTGCCAACAATATCTATCATCTCGGCTTGAGGATGCGCTGCGCCGCACCGGAGGGGCAAAAGAGCGCAACCGCGACGAGAGCGCTGGCAATCAAGAGACCAACCCAGACGACCGACGGTGCGCGGTCAGACAAAAACACCAATTCGCAGTTTTGCTTGCTGATCCAGTTGGCGCGGGCCGGCCAGGGGTAGGTCGAGAGATGGGTAATGAAGCTTGCGTCGGGATTCCGCCAACGGTCGAGCCAGAGGGCTTGCACGGCAAAGTGCATCAGTATGCCCAATGCAAAATCAAGGGCCAAGGCGCCGCCCCAGCAAAACCGCAACCAGCGGGGCAGCGTGGAAGCGTGCCGAACGAACCAAACCAAACCGAGAAGCACCAGCGGCTGCAGCACGATGTGAACCAGCCCAAAATGATCGGGCGCGGAGTGCGCAACCGTTCCAAGCACAACGACCAGAGGGGCGGTAATCAGCCAAAAATCGGTTAATGGTGAACGCCGGAGGCGCTGACAATGCCAGATCAGCAGCGCCCCGCCCGCCAAGCCGGCCGCATAGGGGAGCTTGAGTTGGTAAAGGAGAAACCAGCGGTCGCGCAGCTGACCCCACGGGGAGGACTGCTGAAGCAGTGGGACATCTTGGTCTGCGGGCAAGGGTGAAAGCGTCGACCAAAGATTCAAGGCCGCCGTCGAGAGTCGCCGGCCTAGGGACGCGTCTGGAGCCAAGGCCAACGTGGTGTTTCCGGCGAAGGTCGTGAATGGTCCGTAAACAGCCAGCGACCAGGCGAGCCAGGGTAGAAACAGGACGCCAGCAGCGACTGACGAGGCCAGCAGGTGCTTGCGCCAAGATTTGTCGCTGATGAGCTGGCGGTGGCAGAAGAGTAGTCCCGCCCCAAGGCCGAGTATCCAGGGTCCGGCGGAATAGTGCGTCAGCATCGCCGCGCTCAGGAGCAAACCTCCGGCGATCAATCGGTGGAGTCGCGGACGAAGGTCGGTCGGCCATAATTGGGTTACCGCGAGAAGAATAAAAAACGCGGCTGGCAGCTTTGTCCAAGGGAACGTGGCGTTCTGTACCAAAAGTGGATTCAGCATGAGGACCAACAGCAATAGCGATCCGGCGCGTTGGCTTCCATTCCAACGCTGCAGCAAGACGCCCAGGGGGAAAATCACGAGGCAGCTCAGCAGTGTGGTGAAGACCTGATAGTGGGAAAAATCACTTCCGAGTGAAAGCAAGCCTGCGGTCCAGAGGTTGGCGAGCGGAGGGCGCGCTGGCAGGGAATAGTAATCGAGAAAGCGGTGATGGGTGGGCCAGTCCTGCAGAAAAAAGCGGGCCCGATCATAATGCTCAAGCCAGTCACCCGCCCAGGCGCCTCCACTGTAGCTGACGACCAGCCCGTGCCAACCGACGCTCCATAGCGCCAGTACCAGCCAATGCACGACGAGCCAGCCGGTCGCGGGGTCACGGCGCAGATCCAGGAGCGAGGCACGGCTCATGCCGGTGAAGACCAGTCCGAATGCTGGCAGCAACCAAAACCAAGCAAGCGGGATTCCAGCGAGGTAAAGGGCGAAAATTGCCAGAAAACCGATTACCAGCGCGCCTGCCAGTGCTACGGTGAAACGTTCCGAACCCTGATAGTGTTTCCCCAACAAGCGCCAGACGGGAAAGGCCAGCCCTGACAACGCACCGCAGAATAGTAACAGATCGCTCAACAGGGCCATTGCAGGACAGATCTATCGCAGCAGATTGTACTTCAGGATGGCCCACAGAGCGCGGAATCCGTCGCGCCAGCCGATCTTCTTTCCCTCGGCGTAGGTGCGGCCGTAGTAGCTGATGCCGACCTCGTAGATGCGGCAGTTCGGCAGGCGGGCGACCTTGGCGGTGATCTCAGGTTCGAATCCAAAACGGTCCTCCTCGAGCGGGATCTGCTGCAGGATCTCGCGGCGGAAGAGTTTGTAGCACGTTTCCATGTCCGTGAGGTTCAGGTTGGTGCACATGTTCGAGAGCAGCGTCAGGAAACGGTTGCCGACCATGTGCCAGAAATAGACCACGCGGTGGGCCTCGGCGCCCATGAAGCGCGAGCCGAAGACGACGTCGGCCTTGCCGTCGAGCACGGGCTTGAGCAGTCGCGGGTATTCCTGCGGGTCGTACTCGAGGTCGGCGTCCTGCACGATGACGACGTCGCCGGTGGCGGCGGCGAAGCCGGTGCGGAGGGCGGCGCCTTTGCCGCGGTTCACCTCGTGGTAGATGACCTTGTCGACCAGCGGTGCGATCTGGGTGCGGAGGAGGTCGCGCGTGCCGTCGCGCGAGCAGTCGTCCACGACGATGATCTCCTTGGCGGCGACCGGGGCGGCGCGCACGGCGTCGACGATGGCGCGGATGGTGCGGGCCTCGTTGTAGCAGGGAATGACGATGGAGAGCTTCATGCAGGGAGGCCCAGGCAGCCTAAGGGGCGGGCAGGGTGGTGGAAGTCTATTGTCACGAGATCAACCGGCCAACTATTGACGCTGGTATGGATGGGTGGCGCAATGCCGTTTGGATACCATGGCCCAGCCAAACCCCAGCACTTGGTGGCGAGTGACCCTCACTCAGGAGAATTTCCTTTGGCTGGCTGCGGATAAGGTGATCCGGTTATTGACTGGATTGATTGTGGGTCTGTTGGTGGCGAGGTATCTTGAGCCCGCCGGATTTGGCCGGTTAGCCTATGCCACCGCCGCCGTGGCGCTATTGATGCCCTTGGCTGAATTGGGCTTGGATGCGTTGGTGCGGCGCAAACTAATAGATGCGCCTGCCGAAGCCGCCCATTGGCTGGGCGTGGTTTGGCGATTGAGGCTCGGGGCCGGGTTGGCGCTATACCTTTTATTGATGATGTGGATAGCTTTGGGGCCGCA
>CAZGJB010000207.1:0-6529 GCA_964526145.1 uncultured Opitutaceae bacterium | reverse complement strand
TGCGCGGCCGTTTCGAGAACGTCGGCACGGTGTTCCCCGCGCAGGCGACCGAGATCGGGCTGGTGGGGCTGGCGGCGCGCGCCTGCGGCCTGGTGCGGGACGTGCGCTACGATCACCCGGCCGGCTGGCACCGTTTTGCGCAGGTGCCCGTCGTCGTCTGGCCGGGCGGCGATGTGTTCGCCCGCGCGCGGGTGCGCTCGCTCGAGATCCAGCGCTCCGGGGATTTCCTGCGCGAGCAGCTCGCGGCGCCCGTCGAGGGCGAGCTGCACGTGGATCCGGGTGCGGCGGCGCCGGAGACGCTGGCGGTGGCGCTCGTCGAGGGCTGGCGCGGCGAGGTCTGCCATGTGGCGCTGACCGATGCGGCCGGCCGTTTCCGCCGCTACAAGATCATCGATCCATCGTTCCACAACTGGACCGGGCTGGCCCTCGCGCTGCGTGGCACGGCCATCTCGGATTTTCCCATCTGCAACAAGAGCTTCAATCTCTCCTATTGCGGCTTCGACCTCTGAAGCTGCGTCCACTGCCATGTTCGTCCTCGACACCCTGATCCACCGGCTGAAGCGCGGCTGCGAGACCATGTCGTATCCCCACGGTCCGGCACCGGCGCTGCCCGACCGGCATGGCGGGGCCCTCCGGGTGGACGCCGCGAAGTGCGCCGAGGGTTGCCAAGCCTGCCTTCCGGTGTGCCCGACGCAGGCGATCACCCGGCAACCGGGTGCGGCGGTGGCTCTCGACCTCGGGCGCTGCCTGTTCTGCGCGGAGTGCATCGAGGCCTGCCCGACGCAGGCGATCACCCAGACCGGCGATCACCGCATGGCGGTGCGGCGGCGGGAGGATCTGCTGCTCGGGGCACCGGGGCAGGCGGAGTTGCGGCTGGCCACGGCACTCGATGCGAAGTTGCGCCGGCTCTTCGGTCGATCGCTGCGACTGCGGCAGGTGAGCGCGGGCGGCTGCAATGCCTGCGAGGCCGACACGAATGTCCTTGGCACCATCGGCTGGGATCTGGGCCGCTTCGGCATTCAATTTGTCGCGTCGCCCCGCCACGCGGACGGGCTGCTGATCACGGGTCCGGTGTCGCAGAACATGGAACTGGCGCTGCGCAAGACCTGGGAGGCGGTGCCGGCGCCGAAGATCGTGATCGCGGTCGGCGCCTGCGCGATTTCCGGCGGCCCGTTTGTCAATCACGCCGAGGTGAACAACGGCGCGGCCGGTGTCGTGCCGGTGGACCTTTTCATCCCGGGCTGCCCGCCGCATCCGCTGACGATCCTCGATGGGCTCTTGCGGTTGCTGGATCGGTTGGAGGACTCGGACCGGTCCAGATTGGCTACGAAGCCTTGAGGCTGGTTCTGCGCGCACGGGTCTCACGCGGAGGCGCGGAGTGCGCGGAGTCTTGATCTGAGTCGGGATTGCCTCTGCGTGCTCCGCGCCTCCGCGTGAGAAAAAACGGTCTCAACCCACGACGGCTTTGATCACCTTGCCGAGATCGGTCACGCGGTAGGGTTTCGTGAGGTAGCCGCAGAAGCCTTGTTCGAGGTAGCGGCGGGCCATGTCGTCGTTGTCGTAGCCGCTGGAGACGATGGCGCGCACGTCGGGATCGAGTTCCTTGAGGACCTTGAAGCATTCCTCGCCGCCCATGCCACCGATGACGGTCAGATCCATGATGACCGCGTCGTAGGGGCGCCCGATATTGAGGTAACGCTTGTAGAAGGTGATGGCCTCGTCGCCGTTCCGCGCGATGTCGAACTTGTAGTCGAGGCTCTGCAGCATGTTCGCCGTGAGCGTGCAAATCTTCGGGTCGTCATCCATGAACAGGACGCGGCCCGTGCCGAACCGGAGCGACGGGGCGCGGCGGGCCTGGACCTCGACGGGCTGGTCGGCGCGGGGGAGGAAGACCGTGAAGACCGTGCCGGTGCCGACGGTGGAGTCGACCGCGACCTGGCCGCCGTGCTTGCGCACGACGGAGAGCACGGTGGCGAGGCCGAGGCCGGTGCCGTGCTTCTTGGTGGTGAAGAAGGGATCGAAGATCTTGGCGAGGTGCTCGGGCTTGATGCCGGCGCCGTTGTCGCGCACCTCGAATTCGACGTAGTCACCCGCGTCGAGGCCCTCGAGCTGGCCCGCGGTCAGCGTGGTGTTGGCGGCGCGCAGCGGGACGCGGGCCTGGTGCGGCTCGGGCGGCATGGCCTGGAGTGCGTTGACGATGAAGTTCTGGAAGACCTGCAGGATCTGCGAGCGGTCGACGAGCACGGGCCAGACGTCCTCGGCGGCCTCGACGGTGATCTGCGCGGTGCTGCCGGCGGCGGCGATCTTGACCGAGTCGTGCAGGATCGCCGGCACCGGGACGACGATGCGCGCGCCGGCGCCGCCGCGGGCGAAGGCGAGGAGCTGCTTGGTGAGGCCCTTGGCGGTGAGGCAGGACTGCTCGGCGTCGGCGAGGGCGGAGTAGTCGCGGTTGTCCTTCGCGAGCGAGACCGCGCCCATGATCGTGGTGAGCAGGTTGTTGAAGTCGTGGGCGATGCCGCCGGCGAGGAGGGCGAGGGCCTCGTAACGGTTGGCCTTCACGAGTTCCTCGGGCGAGAGGTTCATCTCGTCGGGATCGCGGAAGACCACGACGGCGCCGCGCGCCCGGCCGCCCTCGTCGAAGGAGGCCCGGGCGCTCCAGACGATCGCGCGCGGGACGGCGTCGCCGATGGCGAGGGCGTGCTCGGCGCAGAGCGGCAGTGGATTCTCGGTGGCCAGCGCGGCGTCCACCGGGTTGTCGCCGGGCTGGCCGGTCTTGCGGTGCACCAGCTTGAAGCAGTCGCCGACCGGCTGGCCCGCGGCCTGGGCGGTGGTGGTGCGCAGGAGCCGTTCCGCCGCGGGATTGAGCGTGAGGATGCGGCCTCCGGCGTCGGCGAGGATGACGCCTTCAGCCACCGCGGCAAAGGCATCGGCGGTGAGGCCCGAAGGGGCGGCGCCGGGTGCGTCGGCGGCTCCGGCCGGGAGCGCGCACAGCCCGCCGGTGAAGCGGAGGAGTTCCTTCCTGCGGCTCACCGCGCGCGAGGCGACGAGCAGCAGGTTGACGAGGTTGCCGTCCTTGCGCTGCAGGCGGACGGTTTCGACCACGGTGGTCTGACCGCTGGCGCGCGCAAGGAGCCAGGCTTCGAGACCGCCGGCGGCCTCGGCGGGCGGGATCACGGCGAGAAAGGTCGCCGCGGCCGCCGCAACCTCGCCCTCGGCGTAGCCGAGCAGGCGCGCCCAGGCGGCGGAGTACCAGAACTGCTGGTTGGCAAAATCGAGCTCGAAGGCGCCAAATGGCCCGGCGTCGCTCAGGAACTGCAGGCGCGCGTCGCCGGCGATGCTGGCCTCCTCGATTTCCTTGCGCTCGGTGATGTCCACCTGGAACCCGACCACGCGGAGCAGCCGGCCGTCGTCGCCGATGAACTGCAGGCCGACGCAGTGCAGCCAGACATAGTGGCCGGTGCGGTGGCGCATGCGGAACTCGACATCGAAGGGCCGCGTGCCGGGGTGGGCGCTTTTGCCGAGGACGAAGGGCGCCGCAAAGGTGTCCTCAGGATGGAGGAGCTGTTCCCAGGTGGCGGGGACGTCGGGCAACTCGGCCGGGACATAGCCGAGCAGTTTCTTCCACGCCGGGGAAAACGTCGCGCGGCCGGCCGGGAGATCGAGGTCGAAGAAACCGATGCCGGGATGCGCGGCGAGCGGCGCGAGCCCGTCGGCGGCGATCGCGGGCGCGGCTGCTCCGGCCGGGGCGGAGACCTGAACGGTGGCGAGCAGGCGGTCGGGCAGGCCGGCGACGGTTTCGATCCGCAGGCGGACGGGCAGGGTCGAGCCGTCGGCCCGGCGGGCCTGGCACACGGCGGGGCCTTCCCCCGCGGCGTCGCGCAGGGCGGTCCATTGCGCGGCAAGAAACTCGGGGTCCTGCGAGGTGATCTCGAACTCGAAGAGCCCGGCGAACGGCTGGCCGTCGAGTTCGCTGCCGTCGACCTGCCAGAGCGCCTGCGCGCCGGCGTTGGCGGCGGCGATGCGGCCGGCGGGATCGAGCACCAGAACGGCGACGGGCGCGTCGGACGCCGGTGGAGTCGCAGGTGCTGGATCGGATGGATTCACGGCCGCATCAACTCAGCCACGACCGGACGCGGTTGGCGAGAAATTCGATGGCGGCGGGGTGATCGTTGAGGCAGGGGATTTGTTGGAACGACTCGCCGCCCGCCTCGATGAAGGTGTCGCGACCCTCCTGCTGGATCTCCTCGAGCGTCTCGAGGCAGTCGGTCATGAACGCCGGGCAGAGCATGATCACGCGCTTCACGCCCTTGGCCGGGAGGCTGCCGAGGGTTTCGTCGGTGTAAGGCGAGAGCCAGGGTTCGCCGACGAGGCGCGACTGGAACGAGACGAAGTGCCGGTCGGAAGCGAGCCCGGCCTTCGCGGCAAACGCGCGGGTCGTCGCGAGGCACTGCGCCTTGTAGCAGGTGGCGTGGGCGGGGGAGGGCGTGTTGCAGCAGTCGGCGACCTTCTGGCAATGCGCGCAGGACGAGTCGGCCTTGCGCAGGTGGCGCACGGGAATGCCGTGGTAGGAAAAGAGCACGAGGTCGTGCGGCTGGCTCAGGAAGGGCGCGGCCACGGCGTGCAGGGCCGCGATGTAGTCGGCGTCCGCGTAGAACGGCTGCACCGTCGTCACCTTCACCCCGGGCGCCTGGCGGGCGACCTCCTCCATCACGCGCACGACGACGGTCTCGTACGACGACATCGCGTAGTGGGGGTATTGGGGGAAGAGCAGAATCTCGGTCACGCCGTCGCGGAGCATCTCCGCGATCACGCTCGGGATGGACGGGTTGCCGTAGCGCATCGCGAGGTAGACCTTCGCGGTGTCGCCCAGCGCGGCGGCGAGCTTGGCCTGCACGCTCTTCGAGGTGACGATCAGCGGCGAGCCCGCCTCGGTCCAGATCTGCTCGTAGGCGTGGGCGGATTTCTTCACGCGGGCCGGGATGATGATGCCCTTGACCAGCAGCGAGCGGAACGGCTGCGGCGGCCGGTCGATCACGCGTTCGTCGCCGAGGAACTCACGCAGGTAGCGCGTGACATCGGGCACCGACGTGGAATCGGGCGAACCCAGGTTGACGAGCAGGACGGCGCGTTGCGACATGGCGAAAGTTGACCGTGAATCACGCCGGGAAGTCAAATATGGTGATTCCGGATCGACCGGTGGAGGCGGCAGATTGCGACTGGACGAACCGGATCCGGTCGGCAGATTACCGTCATGCGTATGACGCGATTCGGTGGCATGATGCTTTTCTGCAGTGTCTTGGCGGCGGTCGGAGCGAAGCCACCTTACGTGGTCAACGGCGTCTCGTTCAATTCGGCGGATGCAGTCTTCACGGCGTACCGCCAGGGCTGGGACGCGCAGCTGCAGCACGTGCAGCCCGGCCAGTATTATGGCGGATCGGTGCTCCTCGTGTTGCCGCCCGACAGCGCGCTGATCAGCCCGAAGTTCATCGGGGCGTACCGCAGCGATTTCGACCAGGACTCCCGGCAGGTTTATCAGCGTTGGTTTGCGCTGAGCGCCCAGGTGACCCTCGAGGCCATCAACAAGGCAGGACTGTTTGATTCCGCCACGCTGACGCAGGTGAACGGTTACTGGAAATACGCCTCAGATTACGGGTACCGCTATGTGCTCGTCTACGTGGGCCGGCCGGACGGCATGCGCTTGTCCGACACGGAGACCCGAGCCGAAGTGGTCTTGACGCCGGCCGGCGAAGGGTTGGCCGGCTTGATGAACGGCCTGGAGCAGGCGCTCGACCAGCTGGCGCGGCAGGCGCCGCCGAACCCAGGCGGCGGGGCCGCGACCGTGGCGGAGGCAAGGCCATCCACACCCCGGCCGGACAGTGGCGAGAGCATGCATTACGATGACCAGACGCGGCGTGGCTGGGTGGCGATCAAGGGCCGCGGCCTCGCGGCCCGGAATTCGCTCCTGCAGCGCATCGCCGAGATCTGCGCGACCAAGAACAAGCTCCTGGTCTCCGACGACCTCGCCCAGGCGCGAGGCGCCTTCAAGGTGCTCGACGAGGAACTCGCGGACGGCGTCCTGAAGATCACCTTCGAGGCCCTTTACTGATCCGGCGAGTTGGCCCGGCGCGGGCCGCGGCGCCGACTTTTGGCTTTCAGCCGTGGCCAACGCCGGATTGTGTGGTGTGATCCCTCTCCCATGTCCACCACGCGCAAGCCCGTCCTCCTCGTCATCCGCGACGGTTGGGGTAAGAATCCCGACCCGGCGCAGGATAAGTTCAACGCCGTCGCCCTGGCCAAGAAGCCCTGCGACGACCGCCTGCACGCGCAGTACCCGTTCACGCTGGTCAAGGCCTCGGGCCTCGATGTCGGCCTGCCCGACGGCGTGATGGGCAACAGCGAGGTCGGCCACGAGAACATCGGCGCCGGCCGGATCGTGGACCAGGAGCTGGTGCGCCTGAACAAGCTTTTCTCCGAGAAGCAGCTCGCCCGCAACCCGGTCTGGCACGCCATCGTCGCGCGCCTGAAGGCC
>CAZGJB010000206.1:0-6538 GCA_964526145.1 uncultured Opitutaceae bacterium | reverse complement strand
GCTCGAGGTTGTGCCGGCGCAGCGCGTGGGTGCGCCAGCGGACGAGGCCGTAAACCATGCCGCCGAAAACCAGCGCGTGCAGCGGCCAGGCCCAGGGGCGCAGCCACCAGGGCCACGGGCGCACGACGGTGAAGGCGGTCTCGGTGCGGAGCCCGTTGCGCTCGGCCTGGAGCGTCACGGGCGTCTCGCCCCAGCCGACCGGCAGGGAGAAGTCGGCGCCGGCGCGCAGGGATTCCCAGGTGCCGTCGGCCTTGCGGAGGCGCAGGAACGTGACGGGAGCGGGCGCGAGTTCGAGGGTGCGGGTGCGGAGGGTGACGTGGTCGGCCTCGGCGGCGGGCAGCGCGACGCGGCCCTCGCGGACGGGGGCGGACCAGACCCAGTCGGCGGCCGGCGGCTGGGAGCGCTGGAGGGGGAGGCGCGCGCGGATCACGCCGCGGGGGCCGGCGGCGAAGAGGAATTCGGCGTTGGCCGCGATCTTTTCGGCGCCGATCTCGGCGAGGCCGGGGATTTCGAGGGGCACCCAGGCGTCGCCCTCGAGGAGGCCGACGACGGGATCGCGATCGGGGCGCGTGACGAGGATCGCGAGGCGGTCCTGCACGAAGGCGGCATCGCGGGGGTTGCCCCAGGTGATGCGGCCGAGCGTGCTGGCATCGGAGTCGAGGATCGTGCCGTCCCAGAACAGGAGGACGGCCTTGCCCGGCCGCACGGTGCGGGCGGTGGCGCGGCCGGTGCCGAGCTGGCCGGCGATGCTGCCGTCGGCCTCGACGACCTGCACGCCCTGCGTGGCGGTGCCGACGAGGAAGCGGCGCCCGTCGGTGGCCAGCGAGCCGGCGATCGCCGGGATGGCGGTGAACCGGCTGGCGCCATCGCGATCGAGAAACGTCAGCCCCTGATCCTGCGCGACCGCCGCCGTGTCGCCGACGACAGCGAGGCCGTTGACCCAACGAATGCCCAGCCGAGTCTTCTGGTCACCGAAGTATAAAAACGCGCTCCTGACGCCCGCTCCCGAGTTCGATGGCCAAAGTACGTTTGTGTCGATCGATTGATGCGACGAAAGCTGCATTGTCCCGGCAGAAGTCACCACGTCCGCTTGTTCGCCTTCGCCGGCCTGTAGCCCTAGAATGGCTGTTCCTTCGAGTTTGGTATGATCAAGCACGGAAGGATCGTGCATCGCGGTGATGCCATTTCCCGTGCCCAGCAGCCAGTTTGAGCCAATCTGTTTTGCACAAAAAATGTCGCCAGTGAGTTTGTGTGACCAGACGGTAGCCCCGGTGGTGGGGTCGATTCCCTGAATGCCATTCGTAAATGTCGGAACCAGGACCAAACCTCCTGCGTCGCCCATGCCCACGATCCCGGACCGCAATAGTGCGTTGTTGCTGGAATGCGGCATAACCGGCTTGTTGGTGTCATCTCGCAGGCCCTGACTCGTGATGCGAAAACGGCCTTGTGCATGGTCGATCTCCTGGTCGGCGAACGCGGCGAATTCTTCCGCGGCGACAAGCTTGCCACTCTGCCACTTCATCGGGTGCGTCCCAATCGAACTTATGATCAAGGCGGCTCCGACCTGACAAAGCTTGTATGGTCCCTTGGTGCCGCCGGGAGGCTGAGCCAGCAGCCGACGGGCCTGACCGCTCTTGTCGACAAGCCAGACTCCGCCGCCGCCGGCTAGCAACCAGCCCTCTGGTACTGATGCAGACCTCAGAACCTCGACGTCGATGCCGCTGATAGGCACAAGGCCGACGCTCTCGAGAAACGAAGCGAATCCATGGCCGGCCACGAGTATGCGGCCATGGCTTTCATTGATCGCCCTAACGATTTGACCGTTTGGCGTGGCGAATATCTGCCATCCGCCTGCAGGGGTGCCTACAGCGATTCCGCCCTCGAAGCCTGCGCATATCCGGCCACTGAGCAATGTCTCGACGGCCCAGATAGGCTTTCCGCGGACCGAGTCCGGCAAGGGCACTTCTACGCCCAAGGGTTCAAATGCAAAGCTGCGCAAGGAAAGCAGGATCCCAAACGCAAGACAAAAAAACACCCTATTTGAGGGGTATCGAACCATCTGAAAAGGGGGTGTTTTTAGTCCGGTAATGCCTCTGGGGGCAACGCGATACTAAGGGGGTATGAAAAAGCTAACTTCTCTCACAGCGCTTCTTGGCAGTGCAGTGGCGACACTGCTGCTGGCCGTTGGTTTCAACCAGGCGGCACAAAAGATGGATCCGGTTTCGCAGAAATCGATCCCAATCTCGACGATGCAGACCGGCGATATCGCGGCCATGCCTTGCACCTCCTGCAGTACCGGTGACGACGAGCCGCCCCCGCCGCCCCCGCCTGGTGGCGGTCTCACCGAGTCGGGCAACGGCACCTACGTGGCCTGAACGCCTGATCGCGCGCCATGCCTTCGCTGTCGCTTGCCGCCCTGCGCTATCGCGACGTGTTCGCCGATGACGGCGGACCGATCGAGCGCGTGTTGACCGGGGATTTCAGCATCCTCGGCCAGCCGCACAAGCAGGCCAATGCGTTCCTGCGGCCGGAGCTCACCGCGGGCAAGTCGACCTTCGCGATCTACGGGCAGGCGGACGGCACCGGCTCGGCCGGTTCGGCGGCGATCGCCTGCCACATGGCGATTTCCGAGGCGCTGGAGCGCTGGGCCTTCCTCGCGGTGCACAACCGCCCGGAGGGCCGGCGCTACGGCTTCGACGTGGACCGCAGCTCGAACGGCATGGCGGCCTTTCCCGGCATGTTCCGGTCCCAGGCGGCCAGCCGCGCGCGGCTGGAGGCCCTTGAACGGTTTGCGCTGATCGCCTGGTGGGACGGGCGGCTGCCGGCCACGCGGATGGGTTCGCCTTTTCCAGGGGTGGATTTGGTGCGCATCCATCACGATGCCGGCGAGGGCGAGGTGGTCATCCTCGTCCAGCGCACGCGCGCCGGCGTGTCGTACGGCCATGCCGCCGGCCGCACGATCCGCGCCGCCGCGCTCCGGGCGGCGGTCGAGCTGGCGCGTTCCGACTTCGTCCTCGTGGCGCACAAGGCGCGGGGCGCGCTGGTGCAGGCGGCGAATTTCTTCGAGCGCCGCGCCCTCCATTTCTCGACCGAGGAAGGCTACGCGGCCTTCGAGGCGCGCCTGCTCGCCGGACCGCGCCGCCCGGCGCCGCGCTGGGTGACGGCCTTCGACGGCGAGATCCCCGGCCCGTGGTCGCGCTGGGCGACGGTGTGGCGCCACGCCGTGGTCATGCCGACCGACGAGTACCTCGATCCGCACAGCGACTTCTTCTTCTGGTAAAGGCTCCCCCATGAACTCCATGAATCCCATCCGCACGCAATCGCTGCTCCTCATCCGCGATGTTCTGGTCCACGCCGGTCCCGCCGCCGCCGTCCAGGCCACGCGCGACGCTTTCGAGGCGGGGCAGATCGATGCCCTCGACGTCCCCGAGGTGTACCTCGCGCTGCAGGCGCGCTCCGGCGGGTTCTTCGACGAACTCAGCACTCATGCGCCGGGAGGTTCGCGCTTTCCGTTTGCGCCGGCATGAACGAAGGCCTGACCAAGACCGAGCAGGCTCTGTTGGAGGCGCTGCAGCGCGAGCGCCTGCTGCTGCAGCAGCGCGACTGGGTGAGCGGCATCATCCTCCACGAGTTGTCCAACGCGGTGACCGTGCTCGGGGGGAGCGCTGACCTCCTCGGCTCGTCGGCGCCCGGTTCGCCCCCGCACAGTCTCGCCCTGCTCAAGCTGCAGCAGGGATCCAACACCCTGGGCCAGCTGATCGCGGGCCTGCGCGAGCTGATCGACAGCACGGGCGCGACCCCCGAGGTCGCGGAGGTGGAGATCGGCGCGTACGTGCGCGGCGTGATCGCCAACCCGCTGCTGCTCGACGGCGTGGCCGCCCGCCGGGTGCAGTTGCAGCTGCGCCACCAACAGGCCGGCGACCGGTGGCGCCTGCCACCCCGGCTCATGCAGCACGCGCTCGGCAACATCCTGCGCAACGCCGTGCGCTACAGCCCGCCCGGCCTGCCGGTGACCTTGACCATTGGCGGCCGCCGGGGCCGGCGCTGGATCCATGTGCTCAACCGCGGGCGCAAGATCCCGGACGACGTGCTGGCGCGCCTGTTCGTGCCCGGCAAGAAGCACTCCACCGGCGGCATGGGCCTCGGCCTTTACATCGTGCAGTCGTGCACCGAGCGCATGGGCGGTCGGCTCGTTTTCGGCACCACCGGCCGCGCCACGGTTTTCTCGATCCTGCTCGACGAGCCCGCCGACGCCAACGTCGCCCTCATGCCCCGCACGGCCTGAGGCGGGTGTGAAACCACTTATGAACACTGATTTTCACTGATGGGTCCGTTTCAGTGCCCATCAGTGAGAATCAGTGGTTCCATTCTGGTTGGTGTGCCGGGGGAGGCAGGATCGCTTCTCGGATGAGTTAGTCGGCCTAATATACAGGCCCCTGAATTGGGTGTCCGGGACGCGCCCTTTACATTCGGGCGTTCCTTTGGCTTACCAAAGCGCGACGGTTAACCCCACCCGTCCAACTCCTCCTTGCTAATGAGTCTCCTCGCCAACCTCTTCCGTTCGTCCATTGGCCGGAAAATCCTCATGGCGCTGACTGGCCTGATTCTGGTCGGTTTCGCCTTCGGCCACTTGGTCGGCAACCTCCAGATCTTCTCGCATCCCGACAAGATCAACGGCTACGCCGAGTTCCTGCACCAGACGGGACCCCTCCTGTGGGTCGTCCGCCTCGGCATGCTGGCCACGGTCGCCGTCCACATCTGGGCCGCGACGGTTCTGACCCTCGAGAACAAGCAGGCCCGCGGCCCCGAGGCCTACGCGGTCAAGACCTGGATCCGGGCCGGCCTGGCCTCCCGGTACATCCGGTGGACCGGGTATATCGTGTTGGCCTTCATCGTTTACCACATCGCGCACTTCACGCTGGGGGCGACGCACCCGGCGGACTTCAAGTCCAACTACCCCTACGTCCTCACCCATGACTACACGGTTGCGGGTGTGACGGCTGTGACGGCTGGCACCGAGGTGCCGAACGTTTATCTCATGGTCTATCGCGGCTTCCAGAGCGCCCCGGTGGCGATCTTTTACATCATCGCGGTCGGCCTGCTCTCATTCCACCTCCTGCACGGCGTGGACAGCCTCTTCCAGACCCTCGGCCTGCGCTCCGGCACCTGGTCGAACTGCCTGCGCCGCGTCGTGGTGCTGCTCTGCGTCCTCTACTTCCTGGGCAACCTTGCCATCCCGGGGGCGATCCTGACCGGCGCGCTCAAACCGCATCCGGCCGCCGCCGTGACCGCCACCGCTCCCGCCCAAAACTGATTTCCCGCCATGGCCAAACTCGACTCCAAGATTCCCTCCGGCCCGCTCGCCGACAAGTGGCGCAACCACAAGGCCGGGATCAAGCTCGTCAATCCGGCCAACAAGCGGAAATACGAGGTCATCGTCGTCGGCGCCGGCCTCGCCGGCTCGTCCGCCGCGGCCACGCTCGCCGAGCTGGGCTACAAGGTGAAGTGCTTCGTCTTCCACGACAGCCCCCGCCGCGCCCACTCCATCGCCGCCCAGGGCGGCATCAACGCCGCGAAGAACTACCAGAACGACGGCGACTCCGTCTACCGGCTGTTCTACGACACCATCAAGGGCGGCGACTACCGCGCCCGCGAGGCCAACGTCCCCCGCCTCGCCGAGGTCTCGGGCAATATCATCGACCAGTGCGCCGCGCAGGGCGTGCCCTTCGCCCGCGAGTACGGCGGCCTCCTGGCCAACCGCTCCTTCGGCGGCGCGCAGGTCTCCCGCACCTTCTACGCCCGCGGCCAGACCGGCCAGCAGCTCCTCCTCGGCGCGTACTCCGCACTCTCGCGCATGGTCGGCGCCGGCGGCGTCGAGCTCCACGCCAACTCCGAGATGCTCGACCTCGTGCTCGTCGACGGCCACGCCAAGGGCATCATCGTCCGCGACCTCAACACCGGCGCCATCACGCGCCATGCGGCCGACGCCGTGATCCTCGCCACCGGCGGCTACGGCAACGTCTTCAACCTCTCGACCTACGCCCGGCAGTCCAACGCCACCGCCATCTGGCGCGCCTACAAGCGCGGCGCCTACTTCGCCAACCCCTGCTACACGCAGATCCACCCGACCTGCATCCCGGTGAGCGGCGACTACCAGTCGAAGCTCACGCTCATGTCGGAATCCCTCCGCAACGACGGCCGCATCTGGGTGCCGAAGAAGAAGGAGGACGCGAAGAAGAATCCCGCCGACATCGCCGAGGAGGACCGCGACTACTACCTCGAGCGCATCTACCCGAGCTTCGGCAACCTCGCGCCCCGTGACGTCTCCTCCCGCGCCGCCATGCGCATGTGCGACGAGGGTCGCGGCGTCGGCGAATCCGGCCTCGGCGTCTACCTCGACTTTGCCGACGCCATCAAGCGCCTCGGCGAGGCCGGCGTGCGCGAGCGCTACGGCAACCTCTTCGACATCTACCACGAGATCACCAACGAGAACGCCTACCAGACGCCGATGCGCATCTTCCCCGCGGTGCACTACACC
>CAZGJB010000205.1:0-6595 GCA_964526145.1 uncultured Opitutaceae bacterium | reverse complement strand
CCGGATGGAACCCGCAGGTATCGTCGAGCGCGTGAATCCCCTTTTCGGGCACCGCCAGGGTCGGGCGCAGCCACCGGTAGGCTTCGTCGGCAAGCGGGATGATGGTGTTCAATCCGTCATTGCCGCCGACCAGCTGCACCAGGACCAGGACTCGGCGGTCTGCCTCGATCGTCGATTGGGAAACGAAGGCACCCAGCGGGGAGGGTGCCAGCCGGCTCAGCGCCAAGAGGCCGAGGGCCTTGCCCGACCACTGCACGAACTCGCGGCGGGTGGGCAGCGGCTTGGCAACCATCTGGGGCGTAGGGGTAAACGACGGCATGGCCAATCCGCCGTCCATCCTTGGGCCCGCTTCGCGGGAGGCCAAGGCAATATCTTGGCCGAATCCAACTGCCCGGTACGGCAGTCGTTGCCGCGTCACACCCCGAGCGAGGTGCGGTAAAGGCGCGGGACGCGCTTGGTCACCGAACACAGGGTTTCCCAGGGGATCGTGTCGGCGTGGCGACTGAACTCACCAATGGAGATGTCTTCGCCGCCTTGCCGTCCGACCAGCACGACGGCATCACCGCATTGGACGCCAGGCACGTCGGTGACGTCGACGATCGTCTGGTCCATCGTCACCCGGCCGAGCACCGGGCAGCGCCGGCCGCGGATCAGCACCTGGGCGCGATTGCTCGCCGCGCGAGGGATGCCATCGCCGTAGCCGGCGCACAGGATTGCGACGACCGAGTCGCGCGCGAGGGTGTGCGTCCGGCCGTAGCTGATCGTCGTGCCCTTGGGCAGGCGTTTCACGAGCCCGACCCGCGTGTGAAAGCTGAAGACCGGCTCCGTGTGCACCTGGGCGAGCATGGAGTTGGGGTGGGGAAGGATGCCGAATTGCAGCAGGCCTACGCGGACGGCGTTGAACGGACTCGCCCCGGGCATGGATTCGAGGCCCGAGCTGTTGTCGGCGTGGATGAAGATCTCGGCCGGGTGCACGCCTTCGCAGAGCGCCAGGGCGGCCAGAAAGCGCCGGCGCTGTTCGGCCGTGAAAGCAGGATCGTCGTCCGGACTGGCGAAGTGCGTGAAGATGCCCGAGAGCCGCAGGTGCGGCGCCGCGAGGATGCGCGCGCAGAGCGCTGGAGCCTCCTCGTGCCACACGCCGAGGCGGCCCATGCCGGTGTCGATCTTGAGGTGGACGGCCACCGGGCGACCACTGGCCCGGCCGACGGCATTGAAGCGCTCAACTTCCTCCGCACTCGAGACGGTCGCGGCGAGATCATAGTCGGCGAGGCAGCGGTCTTCCTCAGGCAGGAGCGGACTGAGGATCAAAATCGGCCAGCCCGGTCCGAGTTCGCGCAGGGCGGCGGCCTCGGTGACATTGGCAACGGCAAACAGATCGGCTCCGGAGTGCATCAACCGCGCCGCGGCATGGTGCAATCCATGGCCGTAAGCATCGGCCTTCACCACGGCAACGTAGCGGATGTGGGCCGGGAGCGAGGCGCGGATCAGGCGCAGGTTGCGCTCGAGGGCGGCGAGATCGATCTCGGCCCAACAGCGATGCGGATGGATGTGGGAGAATGATTCGCTCATGGCGCGCGGTGGATCTGAGGCGTCCAGGTCTTGTAACCCGGTTCCTCGTGAAGGAAAGCATCGGGCGAATCGGTGGGCATGAAAAGATCCGCCTGCGCCGCGGCGGCCAGTAATTCGGGCAGGCGGTAAGGCGTGGCGGTGACACCCGCCGGTGGATTCGACCAATGGCGGAATCCATCGGGCGTCACCAGGCGGCCCGCGAGATCGCCCGTCGGCACGCGCTCCAACCGTCCGCCGAGCCGGTATCGATGCCAGGTGTCGCGGCGGGCATCGGCGATGATCGAGGCCTCATGGTCGCCGAGGGCGTGGGCCACGAGGGCCAGGCTGCAGTATCCGTACATCGGCCGCGGCGCCAGCACGTGCCAAGCCCGCAAGGCCATGGCGGCGGTCCTGATCCCGAGGATCGACCCGGGGCCGTCGCAGAATACGAAGGCTTGGGCGGTGCCGGGATCGACGCCAAGGGTGGCCAAGGCGGTGAAAAGACCGGATCCGGCCTCGGCGTCCGACTCAGCCCAGCGGTCTTCGCCAGGGGTCGATCCCAGCCAACCGACCTGGATGCGTGCCGACGCTGCATCCAGCAGCAGCAAAGGAGCTTGCCGTTGGCGGAGATCGGCGAGGCTGGGCATGATCGCCCACGAAACGCCCGCGTTCACCCGGGTGCAAGCGCACAGAATCCGGGGTTGACCGGGACATGACCCGTCGTAGCGTGACCAATTCCTTCAAGCCCAACGATCCTTTTTACATCGTGAACGTCCAACTAGATACCATCTCCGATACCCGCAAAAACCTCGTCGTGACGCTCGAAAAGAGCGAGGTCGAGGCCGAGCACCAGGCCGTCGTCGCCGAGTTCACCAAGCTCGCCCGCCTGCCCGGTTTCCGTCCCGGCAAGGCCCCCGCCGCGATGGTCATCAAGCGCTTCGCCAAGGACATCACCGAGGAGTTCAAGCAGAAGGTCATGGCCAAGGCCTACCGCGAGGGCCTCGAGCAGCAGAAGCTGGACGTGCTCAACATCGTCAAGGTCGAGCCTGGCACCATCGAACCCGGCATCTCCGCCGCGATCACGCTGACGGTGGACGTCCGCCCCGAGTTCAAGCTCCCCACCTACACCGGCCTGCCGACGACGGTCGCCTCGACCGAAGCTGCGGATGAAGAAATCGACAAGGTGATCGAGGGCCTGCGCAGCGAGCGCGCCGAATTCAAGGTGGCCGCGCGCGCCGCCCAGAAGAGCGACTACGTCAAGCTCTCCTACGAGGGCACGATCGATGGCAAGCCCGTCGCCGACCTCGTTCCCGACAAGCAGATTTACGGCAAGGTCCCGCAGACGTGGGAGGAGGTCGAGGGCGAGAACGAGGGCGTGATCCCCGGCCTCGGCAAGCAGCTCGCCGGCCTCAAGACCGGCGACAAGCAGACCGTCACGATCGCGTTCCCGGCCGAGTTCCCGGCCGCCCCGGCCCTCGCCGGCAAGCAGGCGGCCTACGCCGTCGAGATCCAGGAGATCCGCGAGCGCGTGCTCCCGGCCCTCGATGAGGCCTTCTTCAAGGCCAACCAGGTCGACAACCTCGAGGCCCTCAAGAACAGCGTCCGCAGCAATCTCAAGCTCCAGAAGGAATACCAGAACCGCGGCGAACAGCGCCGCCAGATCACCGAGGCGCTGGCCAGCGCGGTTGATTTCTCCGTGCCGGAATCCCTCGTCGAGAGCGAGACGCAGAGCGTCCTTCGCCAGTTCATCGAGGAGAACATGCGCCGGGGCGTGACGCAGGACCAGTTCGAGAAGGACAAGAAGGAGCTCTTCGAGAGCGCCAAGAAGGCCGCGAGCAAGCGCGTTAAGCTGCAGCTCATCCTCGCCAAGATCGCCGAGGCCGAGAAGATCCAGGTCTCAGAGAAGGACATCGACAGCTTCATCTACCGCGAAGCGATGCGTTCTAACCAGAAGCCCGACAAGCTCGCGCGCGACCTGGCGAAGAACCGCGACGCCCTGCGCTCCGTGCAGCAATCCATCATCTTCGACAAGGCGGTTGATTTCCTCGTTTCCAAGGCTACGGTGTCGGACCAGAAACCGCAGGCCTAACCTTCAAGGAAATAATCGTGAGTTACTACGTCCCCATCGTTCTCGAAAACACCGGCCGCGGCGAGCGGTCGATGGACATCTATTCGCGTCTGCTCAAGGATCGCATCATCTTCATCGGCACGCCGATCGACGACATGGTGGCGAACCTGGTGATCGCGCAGATGTTCTTCCTGCAGATGGAGGACCCGAAGAAGGACATCCAGGTCTACATCAACTCCCCGGGCGGCGTCGTGACAGGTGGCATGGCCATCTATGACACGATGAATTTCCTGCAGTGCGACGTGGCGACCTATTGCATCGGGCAAGCCGCGAGCATGGCCACCGTCCTCCTTGCGGCCGGCACCAAGGGCAAGCGGTTCGCGCTCCCGAACAGCCGTGTCATGATCCACCAGCCGTCCGGCGGCGCCGGCGGCCAGGCCGCCGATATCGCCATCGCGGCCAAGGAGATCCTGCGCTGGCGCCGGACCCTCAACGAGGTCATCGCCAAGCACACCGGCAAGACCGCCGCGCAAGTCGAGAAGGACTCCGACCGCGACTACTACATGAGCGCGACCGAGGCGAAGGCCTACGGCATCGTCGACCACGTGGTGGATTCGACCCGCACGGTCCAGTCATTGGCTGGCGTCACTGCGGCCTGAGCGTCTCCCGACCCAAATCTCCCTCGACAATCAACGCCCGGCGCGGCGTCCTGTATCCATGGCCAAATCGTCCCGCATGACTCTCTGCTCCTTCTGCGGCAAATCGCAGGCTGAGGTCAAAAAGATCATCGCCGGTCCCGGGGTGTACATCTGCGACTCGTGCGTCAACGTCTGCAAGACGATCATTGACCGGGAGGTGAAGGCCACGGCGACTGAGACCAAGCCGGCCTTTCGCCTGATCAAGCCCTCGGAAATCAAGCGCACGCTCGACGACTTCGTCATCGGTCAGGATCACGCCAAGAAGGTCCTCTCGGTCGCGGTCTACAATCACTACAAGCGGCTCAATTTCCTCGCCCGCCAGTCCGGCAAGGATGGCGCGGCGCTCGCGCCCGAGTTCAACGAGGTCGAGGTCGAGAAGAGCAACATCCTGCTCCTCGGTCCCACCGGTTCCGGCAAGACCCTGCTGGCCCGCACGCTGGCCAAGATCCTCGATGTGCCCTTCGCCATTTCCGACGCCACGACGCTGACCGAGGCCGGCTACGTGGGTGAGGACGTCGAGAACGTCGTCCTGCGCCTGCTTCAGAACGCCAACTACGACGTCAAGCGCGCCGAGTGCGGCATCATCTATATCGACGAAATCGACAAGATCGGGCGCAAGACCGAGAACGTGTCGATCACCCGCGACGTCTCGGGCGAGGGCGTGCAGCAGGCGCTGCTCAAGATCCTTGAGGGCACGGTCTGCAACGTGCCGCCGCAGGGCGGTCGCAAGCACCCGAACCAGGAGTACGTGCAGGTCAACACGGCCAATATTCTCTTTGTCTGCGGCGGCGCCTTCGTCGGGCTCGATGGCATCATCCAACGTCGCCTCGGCCAGCACAGTCTGGGCTTTGCCTCCATCAGGGCCCAGCAGGAGCAGAATCTCGCGCCCGAGAAGATGATGAAGGCGATCGCGCCCGAGGACCTCATCCGCTTCGGCATGATCCCCGAGTTCATCGGCCGCCTGCCGGTCGTATCCGTCCTCGATCAGCTCCAGATCGCCGATCTCGAGAAGATTCTCCTGCGGACTAAGAACGCGATGGTGAAGCAGTACTCCAAGCTCTTTGCCATGGACGGCGTGCGTCTCCGGTTCACGTCCGATGCCGTCAAGGCGATCGCGCTCAAGGCCGTCGAACTCAAGACCGGTGCCCGCGCCCTGCGTTCGATCATGGAGAACATCATGCTCGAGGTCATGTATGACCTGCCGCAGCGCGAGGATGTGACGGAGGTGGTCATCGACTCCGCCGCCGTCGCTGGCCGGCGCCGTCCGCAGCTCCGTCGCGGCGGCAAAGGCGACGCCAAGCAGAACGCGGCTTGAGGGTAAAGCTGGGGCTTACCAGTGCGCGTAGTCGCCCTTATCCAGGGCCTTGGCGAACGCGACGAGCAGTTTCACGCAGCGTTCCACGTCCTCGAGATCCACGAGCTCGCTCGGGGTGTGCATGTAGCGTAGCGGAATGCTGATCAGCCCGGTGGCGACGCCCCCGCGGGCCATCTGGATGGCGCGGGCATCGGTGCCGGTCGGGCGCGGGTCGGCTTCGAGTTGGAAGGGCACCTTGGCGGCTTTGGCTGCGGCCACCAAACGGCTGTAGATCTTGGGATTGATGTTGGGTCCGCGGCAGATGATCGGACCGCCGCCGAGCTTGGTCTCGCCGAACTTGCGGTTGTCGCAATCGGGATGGTCGGTCGCGTGCCCGACGTCGATGGCGACGGCGATGTGCGGATTGACGATGTACGTGGAGGTGGTGGCGCCGCGCGTGCCGATTTCCTCCTGGGAGGTGGCGACGCTTACGATCCTGGCGGCGAGTTTCTTCCTGTCTTGCGCGAGGCGGATCAGAGTCTCGCCCACGATGTAGGCGCCGACCTTGTTGTCGAAGGCGCGGGCGGTGCCGATGCTGCCGTTGATGAGCTCGAGTTCGTGGTCGTAGGTCGCGACGTCGCCGATGGCGACGCGGGCGAGGGCGTCCTTCTTGGACTTGGCGCCGATATCGATCCAGATCTCGTGGATCTCTGGCACCTTTTTGCGGTCGGCCTCGTCCATGAGGTGAACGGCACGCTTGCCGGTGACGCCTTTGACGGGTCCCTTGGCGGTCTGGATGATGACGCGCCGGCCGGAAATGACCGTGCGATCGTGGCCGCCGATGGTGGCGAAGTAGAGGTAGCCGTCTTTGTTGACGTAGGTGATGAGGAGCCCGAGTTCGTCCATGTGGCCTGCGAGCATGAGGACCGGGTCGCCCTGGGGGTTGAGCGTGGCCAGGCGGTTGCCGAGAGCGTCGTTGGCGTAGGC
>CAZGJB010000204.1:0-6673 GCA_964526145.1 uncultured Opitutaceae bacterium | reverse complement strand
CTTGATACCGCCGGCTTCTGGCTGCGGATGGCAGTCATCGCCACCAGCCATGGCCTCGCCAATCTCGCGGGGATCGAGGTCATCCGCAGCGGCACCCAGCTCTTCGCGCCCGATGGCACCTACCAGTATGACGTGGCGGCGGCGTGTTCCGGCGTGCGTTCGATGATGGCGCTCACCGCGTTGTCGTTGCTGGTGGGTTACCTGAACTTCCGTTCCTGGGGCGTGCGCCTGCTCGTGCTGCTGCTGAGCTTTCCCTTCACGTACGTGGGCAATGTCGTGCGGATCACGGCCATCATCGTCGCGGCCGAGCTTTTTGGCCAGGACGCCGGGATGGTCGTGCACGAGTGGGCTGGTTTCCTCGTGTTCGTGATCGTGCTCGGCCTCGTGCTGCTGAGCGTGAACCTCTTGCGCCGCTGGCTGCCGGGCACGGCGATGCCGGCGGACCCCGCGCCGGCGCCGTTTTGGAGCGAACCCATCGCAGCAAAGGGAGAAAGGGCCTGGGTTCGGTGGGCCGCGCTGGTTGTGCTGCTGGCCGCGGTCATGATTGCCGGGATCACGCACCTTCTGGATGCGCTGCCCGTGCGCACAGGGACCGGGGTGCGTCTGGCCGCCGATGGTCGCAATCCGGTCGAGCTGCCGACGTTCGTCGGCACCGAATGGATCGGTCGCCGCATCGAGGTCTCGGCGGTTGAGTTGGAGATTCTGCCGCCCGACACGGGATTCTCCCGGAAGGTCTATGTCGATGTGGCCAACCCGCGCCGCCAAGTGCTCGTCTCGATCGTGCTGAGTGGGCGGGATCGATCCTCGATCCATCGGCCCGAGCTCTGCGTCGAAGGGCAGGGATGGACGATCAAGGACAGCTTCGCCCACCGCTTCCCGATGCTTCTTCCTGGGGGTGCGGAGCTCCCGTCCACCGTGCTGCGCCTGGAACGTAGCGGCACGAGGGAAGGGCGCCCGGCACCGGCACTCGTCGCCTACTGGTTTGTGAGCAGCGAGCAGGTTGTTGCCTCGCATTGGGAACGCATGCTGCAGGGCGCCTGGGCGCGGCTGCGCCACGGGCGGGCCGACCGGTGGGCGTATGTCCTTGTCCAGACTGGGGCCGAGGACGGCGAGGAGGCGGCATTGGCACGGATGCGGGAGTTGTTGGCGGGAACCGTGCCTGTCTTTCAACAAGTTGCGCCGCGGCGGTGAGCCTCCGGCAGAAAGCTTGAACTTTCATCCGTCCGGCGTAGGGTGCCGGTCCCTTGACGTCAGTGAGCGCAGCCGACTTCGCCTTCCTGATCGCCGAGAGCGTCCTCGCGCAGTGGCCGCTCACGGTGGCGCTGGTCCTTGGACTGGGCGTCGGGTTCATGGTCGTATGGATCCTGACGCGGAGCATCCGGCGCGAGGCACGCGCCAACGCCGCGGAATTGGTCGAGGTGGCCCGGCGCGAGGCCGCGGTCGCCGCCGAGGAGATGAAGCAGAAGGCGGAGGAGGAGATCATGCGCCGCCGCGCCGACCTCACCCGCGAGTTCGACCGCCGCGAGATCGACAGCGAGGTGCGCCTGCGTGAGATCCGCGCCCATGAGGAATCGCTCGCGCTGCTCGACTACCAGCTGGAGCAGCGCCACGAGCGCCTCAACCGCGAGAACGCCGCGCTCAAGCAGGCGCGCGACGCCATCCGCGCCCTGTCCAAGAGCGTCCGCAAACGCCTCGAGGGCGTGTCGCAGATGGACTGCGACGAGATCCGCCGCGCGCTGCGCGAGGAGGTCATGCTCGAGTGCCAGGACGAGCTGCGCGCGCTCCGGCGCGAGACGGTGGAAAAATCCGAGCTCGAGCTCACCAGCGAGGCCCAGCGCATTTTGGTCACCACGATGCAACGGCTGTCGAGCAAGCCGAACAACGACCTCACCGCCACCATCGTCCAGCTCCCGAGCGAAGAGATGAAGGGCCGCATCATCGGCCGCGAGGGCCGCAACATCAAGGCCTTCGAGGCGGCGACAGGGGTCACGCTGCTCGTCGACGAATCGCCGCAGACCGTGCTCATCTCCTCCTTCGACCCCGTGCGCCGGCAGGTGGCCTACAACGCCCTGCTCGCGCTGGTGAAGGACGGCCGCATTCACCCCGCCACGATCGAGGAGTTCGTGAAGCGGGCGCAGGACGAGGTCGAGGTCAACTCCACCCAGGCCGGCGAGGAGGCCGTCGCCAAGCTCAACATCAACGGCCTGCACCCCGAGATCATCAAGTTGCTCGGCAAGCTGAAATACCGCTTCGCCTACAACCAGAACGCCCTCGACCACTCGGTGGAGACCGGCCAGCTCGCCGCGATGATCGCCAGCGAGGTCGGCCTCGATCCCAATATCGCCAAGCGCGCCGGCCTGCTCCACGACATCGGCAAGGCCATCACCGCCGAGATGGCCGGCAGCCACGCCCATGTCGGCGCCGAGTTCATCAAGCGCTACGGCGAGACCCCCATCGTGGTCAACGCCGTCGCCGCCCACCACGAGGAAGTGAAACCCGAGACCGTCTACGCCGGGCTCGTGATCCTCGCCGACACGATCTCCGCCGTGCGCCCCGGCGCGCGGTCGGAGTCCATGACCTCCTACGTCCAGCGCCTCGAGCGTCTCGAAAAACTCGCCCTGTCGCTCGACGGCGTGCAGCAGGCCTTCGCCATCCAGGCCGGCCGCGAGATCCGCGTCGTCGTGGCGCCCGACACCGTCACCGACGACGGCGCCCGCGAGATCGCCAAGCAGCTCCGCCAGCGCATCGAGAAGGAGCTCCAGTACCCCAGCGCGATCAAGATCACCGTCATCCGCGAGCAGCGGTTCACCGAAACCGCGACGTAGGAATTTAAGACCATGTCCGACCCGAAGATCCTCGAGACCTTTCCCAATCCCGCGCCGCACCGGGACTTCCTGATCGAGCACACGCACCATGAGTTCACGTCGCTGTGCCCGATGACCGGGCATCCCGACTTCGCCGACATCACCGTGCGCTACGTGGCCGACAAGACCTGCGTCGAGCTCAAGTCGCTGAAGCTGTATTTCCACGCCTACCGCAACGAGGGCATTTTCTTCGAGGCGGCGACGAACAAGATCTGCGACGACCTCGGTGCCGCGCTCAAGCCGCGCAGTCTCACGATCGTCGCCGACTGGAAGGCCCGCGGCGGCTTCAGCTCGCGCATCACTGCCGAGTGGAAGCGGAAGAAAAAGTAGGGCGGAACTCCGCCTCGCGCTACGGTTTCAGGGCTGCCAGCACCGCCTCGTGCAGTTCGGGCGTGGCGCTGGCCAGGGTGGATTCGGCGGGGTAGGGCGGGCCGCCTTTCCAATCCGTGATCACGCCGCCGGCGCCGCGGATGATCGGCACGAGGGCGGCGATGTCCCAGGGGTTCATGATGGGATCGCCCATGATATCGGCGTGGCCGGCGGCCACGAGCAGGTAACCGTAGCAATCGCCCCAGGTGCGCACGAGCCGCGCGCGGCGGATCAAGGCGTCGAACTTCGGGCCGTCCTGGTATTTCGCAGGATTCAGCGGGTCGCTCGTGAGCAGCGTCGCGTCCTCGATCCGGGTGGTCCGGCGCGCGCGCACCGGCCGCCCGTTCAGGGTCGTGGTGTGCCCGTCGCCGATCATGAGTTGCCCGAGGATCGGCTGGTGGATGCAGCCGAGCACGGGTTGGCCCTGATGCAGCAGGGCGATCAGCGTGCCCCAGAGCGGGACGCCGGTGATGAAGCTCTTTGTGCCGTCGATCGGATCGAGCATCCACACCCACTCGGCGTCGCCGCGCTCGGCGCCGTGTTCCTCGCCAATGATGCCATGTGTGGGCAAACGCTGCGCGATCAGCCGGCGCATGAGTTCCTCCGCGCCCTTGTCGGCGACGGTCACCGGCGTGGCGTCAGCCTTGCGCTCGACGGCGAGCGTCGGGTCGCCGAAGTGCGGCCGGATGAATTCGCCGCTGGCGCGAGCCAGTTCGCTCATGAAGGCACGATAGGGCGTCAGGTCCATGGCGCTCTACGCTGACGAATATTCGCCGACCTTGTCCAAGCGAAAGCGCCGGTTACAGCTTGCCGGTCCGAGTCGGGTGCCCGTATATCGCCGGCCAAGGACCATTTCATGAATCCTCCCGCCGACTCCCTGCAGGGCAAAGTGGCATTCATCACCGGGGCGGGTTCCGGTCTGGGCGAAGCCGTGGCGCGCATGTTTGCCGCCTGCGGCGCCCGCATCGGGGCCGCTGACCGCGATGAGGCAAGTCTGCGGAAGGTGTGCGCCGACCTCACCGCGGCCGGAGGCGCCGTCCTCGCCCTGCCCTGTGACGTGGCGAATCCGGCCCAGATGCAGGCCGCGGTCGACCAGCTCGACCAAACCTGGGGCCGCTTGGACATCGTGGTGGCCAACGCCGGCGTCAATGGCACCTGGGCGCCCGTGGATCAGCTCACGCCGGAGGACTGGGACGCGACCCTCGACACCAATCTCAAGGGCACCTTTCTCACCGTCCGGGCCTGCACGCCGCTGCTGAAGCGCGGGGGGCGGGGTTCGATCATCATCGTCTCCTCCGGGCTGGGGAACCGGATGTTCGCCGTCACCAGTGCGACCGCCTACGCGGCATCCAAGGCGGGGCAGGTGGCCTTTGGCCGGATGATCGCGCTGGAGTTGGCCAAGCACAAGATCCGGGTGAACACGGTCTGCCCCGGGGCCTTCCTGAGCAACATCATCAAGGGAACGCGCTTCATCAATACCCGGGACCTGCGCCTGCCGGTGCTTTATCCCGAGGGATCTGTGCCTCTGACCGGTGGATCCCCGGGCACGGCTGAGCAGATTGCCCGGGCGGTCTGGTTCCTGGCCTCCGATCTCGCCGACCACGTCACGGGCACGGAACTGTATGTGGACGGCGGGCAATCGCTCCTGCAAGGTTAGGGCGCAACCGATGGCGTGGACCGAGCATCCGATTCATTTCGTTGATTTTGAGGGCAGCCTGGCCTCGGGCATCCTCGAGTACGGCGTCGTGACCGTGCAGCAGGGCGGGGTGGCTGCGCTGCACACGCGGCTCTGCCGGGCGACCGGTCGCATCCGGGCCGAAGATACCGCGGTGCACGGTCTGGCGCCGGACGCCCTCGCCGGGTGTGCGCCGTTCGCGGAGGACTTCGAATTATTCGCGGCCTGGCGCGCCCGCGGTCCGTTGGCGGCCCATTTTGCCGGCGCGGAAAACTCGCTGATCAAGTCGGTCTGGCCCTACGGCCGCACGGCACCGGATTTCTCGCGGCCCGGCGAAACCACGGCCGACTGGGGTCCGTGGATCGACACGGGCGCACTCTACCGGCAGCAGCGCCCGGGCGCGGCCACGCTGAAGCTCGCCGAGTTGGTGGCGGCCTGCGGTTTGCAGGCGGAACTCGACCGTCTGGCCGCTGCACTGTGTCCGCCGTCGCGTCGTGCGTACCACGCCGCTCCGTATGATGCCTTGGCGGGTGCCCTGCTGCTGCTAGCGCTGGCGGCCGAGCCCGCCTGCGCGCAGCTCACGCTGCCCGAGCTGCTTGTGCGCAGCACCCTCGACGGCGGGCGCCGCGACGAGATGCGGCAGGGGAATCTGTTCTAGCCGCTCCTACCCCAAGGGGTACCGCTTGAGACCGCTCAACTGCGCCAAGACCCGCACGACGAACAGTGGGTTGTAGACCAGATACCGCACGGCCAGCCGCCGCGGTTCCTGGCCAAGGCGGAACAGCCACTCCAGTCCGCTCCGCTGCATCCAGCGGGGGGCCTGTCGCAGGCGCCCGGAATGAAAATCGAACGCGGCGCCGACGCCGATCAGGACCCCGGCATCGAGCCGTTGCGAGGACTCGGCCATGAATCGGTCCTGCTTCGGCGTGCCAAGGCCGACCCAGACGACGTCGGCCTGGGCGGAGGCGATGCGGGCCTGCAACGCGGCGAATTCGTCGGCTGTCAACGGCCGGTAAGGCGGCGACTCGGTGCCGGCGATCACCAAGCCTGGAAAACGGGTGGCAAGGCGGCAAGCCAGCGCATCGGCAACGCCCGGTGCGCCGCCAAAGAAATAATGGCGCAGCCCGGCCGCGCGACCGGCGTCGCAGACCGCGAGCAGCAGGTCGGGGCCGTAAACACGGGTCACCGCGGGATGGCCAAGCCGGCGCGCGAGCCAGACCAGCGGCATGCCGTCAGGCGTCGTGAGCCAACTGCCGTTGAGCACGTCGCGGAAGGCCGGATCGCGCCGCGCCTCGCTGATGCTGTGGACCGTGCCGAGGCAGATGTAGCCGGTCCGCCGCCGGCCGCGCACGCCTACCACCAGGTCCGTCGTCTGCGCCAGGGTGACGGCCGAGACGCCGACGCCGAGGACGTTGAACCGCGGGACCGGACTCATGGGGTGAACTCAGTCATCAAGTCGGCGAGCCTGCAATCCGCGAGCGAGGCGAACTGCCGGTCCACGTGGCGGAAATCATGATCCGCAGTCGTCGGGCCCGGCACTGCCACGCACCACAGGTTGGCCCGCTTGGCCGCCAGTGAGCCCGTGTGCGAATCCTCGAAGGCGATCGCCTCGATACCGCGCAGCCGGAAGTGCTCGAGCACGCGCCGGTAGAGGTCGGGCGCCGGCTTGGGCAGCGGCGTCTCGCCGTTGCAGGCGAGAAAACCGAAACGCTCCAGCAGCCCCAGCCGCGCCGCCTTGTCGAGCGCGCGCGCCGTCGAGGGATCG
>CAZGJB010000203.1:0-6725 GCA_964526145.1 uncultured Opitutaceae bacterium | reverse complement strand
CACCCTCCGGCCACACCCCCTTCCCCGCCGCCGGGAACATCTCCGACGCGGAGCGCGAGGACCTGCGCCGGCACGGTATCCTGCTCACCAGCCTCGAGGAGCTCTACGGCTGGGGCCGCAGCAATTCCATCTGGCCCCTCCAGTTCGGCCTGGCCTGCTGCGCCATCGAGATGATCGCCGCCGCCACCGCGCGCTTCGACATCGCCCGCTTCGGCGCCGAGATTTTCCGCCCCTCCCCCCGCCAGGCCGACCTCATGATCGTCTCCGGCACCGTCACCAAGAAGATGGCCCCGCAGGTCGTCCGCCTCTGGAACCAGATGCCCGAGCCGAAATACTGCATCGCCATGGGCGCCTGCGCGATCTCCGGCGGCCCGTTCAAACAGGGTTACAACGTCCTCAAGGGCATCGACCGTTTCATCCCCGTGGACGTCTACATCCCCGGCTGCCCCCCGCGGCCCGAGGCCCTCCTGCACGGGTTGATGGAACTGCAGGACCAGATCCGCACCGGCCGCACCGCCGCCGCGCGACCCCGGGTCAAGGCCGTCGCCGACGCCGGCGACTATCCGGTGCCCGACTTCGGTCCCGCCGACCTCGAGCCGCCCGCCAACCCCGCCATCTGGCAGCCCCCGGCGCTCGTGCGCCCCGACAAGCCCTGACCGCCCCGCCGTGATGGAAACCCCCGAGCAGATCCAAGCCCGCCTCGCCGCCCGTTTCCCCGCGGCCACGGTGACGCTGGTGCCCAACCCAGCCCCGGGCGGTCGGGCCGCGCTGCTCGTCGACACCGCGCATGCGCAGGCGATCGCCACCTTTCTCCGCGACGATCCGGAGCTGAAACTCGATTACTGCTCCAACGCCACCGGCGTCGACTGGCCGGAAAAAGAGATCATCGAGACCACCCGCTCCACCTTGGCCGATCCCGCCGGTGGACCGCCGCGCACGATCGAGCAAAAGACCAAGCGCCTCCAGCCCGGTTATCTCGAGGTCGTGTATCATCTCTACTCGATGGCCCGGAAGCACGGCCCGGTGATCCTGCGCGTGCGGACCGCCAACCGCACTGACCCGGTCACGCTGCCTTCGCTGACTCCGGTCTGGCGCTCGTGCGAATTCCAGGAACGCGAGATCTTCGACCTCTTCGGCATCGTCTTCGAGGGCCATCCCGACCTGCGCCGCCTGCTCATGTGGGACGAGTTCACCGGTTTCCCCATGCGCAAGGATTACGTCGAGCCCGACGACTACGAATGGGAGCCGACCCCGCACGAGGAGGTCCTGGAGAAGGCGAAACGGCACTACGCCACGCCTGCGGTTTCACCGCAGGACGTGCCCTCCGAAGGTTCAGCGAAGGAGGGGGCCCAGTGAGCACCGCCTTCACGCCCACTCCTTCCGGCGCCCACGTCCGCGCCGTGCACGACCGCTTCCACGGCGACCTTCTCGAGATCTCGATGGGGCCGCACCACCCGTCCACGCACGGCGTGTTCCGCATGATGGTCACGCTCGACGGCGAGACCGTCGTGCGGCTTAAGCCCGTCTTCGGCTACCTCCACCGCAACCACGAGAAACTCGGCGAAAACACGACCTACCTCGCCTCGATGCCGTACACCGACCGGCTCGACTACTTCTGCTCGATGACGAACAACTGGGCCTACGCCCTGGCCGTCGAGCAGCTCGCCGGCCAACCCGTGCCCGAGCGCGCCGAGTTCCTCCGCGTCATTCTCGCCGAGCTCACCCGCCTGCTGAACCACACCTGCCTCGCCGGCTTCCTCCTGCAGGACACCGGCGCCAGCGGCACGCCGCTCATGTACGCCTTCCGCGAGCGCGAGAAGATCCTCGATCTCTTCGAGTCCCTCTCCGGCTCGCGCATGATGTGCAATTACCAGCGCTTCGGCGGGTGCCGCATCGACGCCACGCCCGAGTGGCTCGACACCGTGCGGCGGCTGGTCGACGGCTACGGCGCCTTCCTCGACGAGTACGAGCAGCTCATCACCGCCAACGAGATCCTCCTCGCGCGCACCCAGCACGTCGGCGTCCTCCCCGCCGCCCTCGCCGTCAGCGCCGGCATCACCGGGCCCATGCTGCGCGCCGCCGGCGTCGATTACGACCTGCGCAAGGTCGACGGCTACGGCCTCTATCCGCGCTTCGATTTCCGCATCCCTTTGGGCGCCCACGGCGACACCTACGACCGCTACATGGTCCGCATGCTCGAGATGCGCGAGTCCATCGGCATCCTGCGCCAGGCCCTCGCCGCCATCCCCGAGGGACCGATCATGGACCCCAAGGCCAAGATCCGCGGCTTCCGCCCCAAGCCGGGCGAGGCCTACGGCCGCATCGAGGGACCCAAGGGTGAGATCGGTTTCTACCTCATCAGCGACGGCACGCCGAATCCCTACCGCTACCGGGTGCGCCCGCCATCGCTCATCAACCTCACCGTGCTCGAGGACCTCTGCGTCGGGCACACGCTGGCCGACGCGGTGATCATCCTCGGCAGCATCGACATCGTCCTCGGCGAAGTGGACCGCTGACCCCACCCACCATGCTCGGCACCGGACTCCTCAAAGGCCTCGCCGTCACTGCGAAGAATTTCGTTGGGAGCTTCCACGACCCCAAGCGCTACACGACCGTCGAGTATCCCGAGCAGCCGACCAAGCTTCCCGAGAACTACCGCAATTTCCCGTTCCTGGTCTTCGACGGCGAGCAGCCGATCGACGGGCTGCGCTGCGTTGCCTGCAAGATCTGCGAGGCGGAGTGCCCGCCGCAGTGCATCTACATCATCCCCGATCGCGACGAGAAGGGCCGGCCGACCAAGAAGCCCAAGGTCTTCGACATCGACGTCTCCGTCTGCATGAGCTGCCAGATCTGCGTCGAGGTTTGTCCGTTCGATGCGATCAAGATGGACCAGCACTTCGAGATCGCCACGGCTGACCGCTTCAACGCCTTGCTCCTGCACCGCGAGGACCTGGCCAAGTCGGACGCCTATTACCACAAGCTCCATCCCACCGAGGCCGCGCAGGTGGATGCGATCCTCGCCGAGGCCAAGCGCAAGGCCGAGGCGAAGGCCAAACCCGCCGCTCCCGCGACCCCGGCCGCGCCGGCCGTTGCCAAGCCACCGGTGCCACCCGCCGCATGAGCCCTGTCGCTTCAGGTTTCCTTGCGACCGCCACGGCACCCTCGGCCGCGGACTCGGCCTTCCTCGAGCGTCTCCCGCTCGTGCTCCGCGACACGATCACGAGTCCGCTCCCGGAACCCTGGCGCTGGCTGGCCAACAGCCTGATCGCGATCGTCGCGATCATCGTCATCTTCGCCTCGCTCTTCGCCCTCCTCACCCTTGCCGAGCGCAAGATTCTCGGTCGCGTGCAGAACCGGCCGGGCCCGAACCGCACCGGCTGGGGCGGCATCCTCCAGCCGCTGGCGGACGGCATCAAGATGCTGACCAAGGAGGACATCGTGCCGGCCGCGGCCGACCGCCTCCTGCATTTCCTCGCTCCCGTCGTGCTGCTGGCCCTGTCGATCATCACATTCGCCGTGATCCCCTACGGCCGCCACCTCGTCCCGGTCGAGCTCGACGCGGCCGTGCTGTATTTCTTCGCCGCCGGCGCCGCGACCGAACTCGCGATCTTCATGGCCGGCTGGGCGAGCCGGAACAAATACTCGCTCCTCGCCGCGATGCGCGCGCTGGCCCAGCTCATCAGCTACGAACTGCCGCTGCTGCTCGCCTTCGTCCCCGTGGTCATGCTGGCCGGCTCGCTGGCCGCCACCGGCATCGTCGCCGCGCAGGGCGGCTGGCTCGGCGGGGTGATCCCGCACTGGCACGTGCTGACCCCGCCGGGATTCGCGGGCTTCGTCATTTTCATGATCGCGGCGCTCGCCGAGTCGAACCGCTCGCCCTTCGACCTGCCCGAGGCCGAGAGCGAGCTCATCGCCGGACACCTCACCGAGTACTCGGGCTTCAAGTACGCGCTCTTCTTCATGGCGGAATATCTCGGCATGTGCGCACTCAGCGGCATGGCGGTGACCCTCTTCCTCGGCGGCTGGCAGGCACCGATCGCAGCCCTGGAGTTCATCCCCTCGTATGTCTGGTTCGCCGCGAAGCTGCTCGCGCTGCTGCTCGGCTTCATCTGGATCCGCGCCACTTTCCCGCGCCTGCGCATCGACCAGCTCACGCGCCTCGCGTGGAAATTCCTCGTGCCCCTGGCGCTGATCAACCTTTTGACCGGCGGCTTCTGGGTCCTCACCGCCCACTGGGCCGGCCCGATGCTGGCCGTGCGCTGGGCAGTCGCCCTCGTCCTTGTCGTCGGACCGTTCCTCGCGCTCGGTCGGCAGTTCCAGGCCCGCTACGCGCCGCGCACCTACCGCTACGCGTGACCCCATGAGCACCTTCGCCCTCGGCACGATCATCGCCCTCACCCTCGGCTCCGCCGCGGTGGCGCTGTGCCTGCGCCGCCTGGTCCGCAGCGTGCTGCTCTTCGTGATCAGCTGGGCGGGCATCGCCGCGTTCTACCTGTGGGCCGGGGCCGAGTTCCTCGCCTTCGCGCAGGTGCTGGTCTACATTGGCGCGGTCTCGATGGTCACCCTCTTTGCCGTGCTGCTCACGCGCCGGCACGACCAGCCCGACCTCGTGATCGAGCCGCCCGGACGCTCCCGGGCCGCGGCGGGCCTGACGATCGGCGCCTGTGTCGCCGCCGTCCTGATCCCAGCCATCGTCGCCACGGAGTTTCCAGCCGCCCCGGCCACCGCCCCGGCGTTTTCGGTGCGTCAGCTCGGCCTTGATTTGATGGAGCAACACGGCGTGACCCTGCTCATCGTCGGATTGATCCTCACCGTGGCACTGCTCGGCGCGGTGGTGCTCGCCGCCAGCAAGGAGGACGCGCCATGACGATGCTGCACCTGTGCCTCATCTTTTCGGGCCTCCTGTTCTGCATCGGGCTGGCCGGCGCGCTCGCCCGCAGCCACGCGATCATCGTGCTGCTGGGCATCGAGCTGATGCTGAATGCGGCCAACCTGAATTTCATCGCCTTCTGGCGCTACGGTCCGCCGCACGCGAGCGGCTCGGGTCCGATATTCGTCCTCTTCGCCATCGCCATCGCCGCCGCTGAGGCCGCCGTGGGCCTGGCGCTCGTCATCGCCATTTACCGTCACCGCCAAAGCGTCCGGCTGCTGGAAGGGGCCAAACTCAAGGGCTGAGCATGCATCTTTCCGCCGCACAACTCTGGCTCATTCCCGCCCTGCCCCTTGCCGCCGCAGCCATCGGCGCGCTCACCCCGCGACGCGGCCGTGCGCTCGCCGCCGGCGTCGCGATCGCCGCCATGGCCGGCGCCTTCGTCCTCTCCTGCCTGGCGCTGGCGGGGGCGCTGGCCGATCCCGCTGCGCACCAGACGGCCAACTTCGCCTGGTTCGAACTCGGCGGCGGGACCCTCCGCCTGGGCTGGCTGCTCGATCCGCTCACCGCGTTCATGGCCGTGATGGTCACGTTCGTCGGGCTGCTGATCTTCATCTTCAGCCTCGGGTACATGAAGGAGGACCAGAATTTCACGCGGTTCTTCTGCTTCCTCAGCCTCTTCACCGCGGCGATGCTCGGGCTGATCGTCGCCAACAGCCTGCTGCTTCTATTCGTCTGCTGGGAGCTTGTCGGCCTCGCCTCCTATCTGCTCATCGGCTTCTGGTTCCACAAGCCATCCGCCGCCGCCGCGGCCAAGAAGGCCTTCATCACCACCCGCATCGGCGACCTCGGGCTGCTGTTGGGGATGCTCTGGCTGTACGACGCCTCGGGTTCGCTGCTGTTCTACGATGGGGGTGCGGGCGTGCTCGAAGCATCGGTGCTTTCGACGCTGGCCGGACAGACTCTCGCCGGCGGACTCGCCCTCTCCACCGCGATCGGCCTGCTGCTCTTCTGCGGTGCCATCGGCAAATCGGGCCAGTTCCCGCTGCATGTCTGGCTGCCTGACGCGATGGAAGGCCCGACACCCGTGTCGGCCCTGATCCACGCCGCCACGATGGTGGCCGCGGGCGTGTTCCTGATCGCACGGGTGTTCCCGTTGATGTCGGCGGATCTCCCGCTCGACGTGCCCGTCCACGCCCTCACGGTTGTCGCCTTCATTGGCGCGATCACTGCCCTGATGGGCGCCCTGATCGCCGTCGCGCAGAACGACATCAAGCGGGTCCTGGCCTATTCAACCGTCTCGCAGCTCGGGTACATGATGCTCGCGCTGGGCGTCGGCTCGTGGACCGCCGCGATCTTCCACCTCCTGACGCATGCTTTCTTCAAGGCCCTGCTCTTCCTCGGCGCCGGCTCCGTGATCCACGCGGCGCACCACGAGCAGGACATCCGCGCCCTCGGTGGCCTGGCGCCGAAGATGAAGGTCACCTTCATCACCTTCGCCCTCGGCATGATGGCCCTGGCCGGCGTGCCGTTCCTGTTCTCCGGCTTCTGGAGCAAGGAGGCGATCCTGCACGCAGCGCACGCGTGGGACGTCTCCCAGGTGCCGCTTTATGCCGGGCTCGCCGCGGTCGTACTCACTGCGTTCTACATGACGCGTCTGGTCGCCGAGACCTTCCTTGGCCGGCCGCGCTCCGACGCGGCGGCGCACGCCCACGAGAATTCGGCGGTCATGACCGTGCCCCTTGTGCTGCTCGCTCTCGGCGCCGTGCTGCTCGGATTCTTGGGAACGCCCGCCTGCCCGTGGCTGCAGGCCCGATTGGCCGGCACGGCCTTGCACAGCGACCTCGGACACCTG